>JBAVEL010000123.1:0-30162 GCA_049587715.1 Bacteroidota bacterium | reverse complement strand
GGGGTGGTGCTTCCAGATTTCACGCTGCTCGGGGGTGAGTTTCTCCCGCACGGCAAACCAATGCTCCGTCCGGAGCGATCTCCGTTTGTGCTCCAGATCGGAGACCGCCTTGTGGACGCGCTCGATTTTTCCCCTGTCCGGATTCTCCCGCGTGAACTGCGCGCGCACATCCAGCCGCGCCTCCTCGAGCTGGGCACGCAGGCGTATCATCTGCCTTCTATGCTCCAGGTTCAGTTCCCGGATCTGTTCCTCCTGCGCGGGCGTGAGCTTGAGAAGCTCCCGGAGCCGCTCCGGCGGTCCTCCGGGCGCGCCGGCCGCACCCGTCCCCGCCCAGGGAGGCTGTGCCCATGCCCCCGTTGCCGCCGCAATGACAAAGAATGCTGTCGGCCACCACCTGTTGTTCATTGTCGTCTCCTTTCGGGTTGTCTCCGGCCACGGTGCCTCCGTGGGTCCGGTTGTTTGACCGCCCTGACGGCCGGAGGTTTAACGGGCCGCTCCGTTGACTTTCCGGGGCATAATCTCTACGTTAGTCCGTCCTGAGTCCGATATCCGAGTGACAACCATGCAGTCAGGAGGCTTCCGGGCGCGGCCCGCGGTGCTTCCTCTGACAACCTTGCTCCTTGCCCTGACAGTCGCCGCGGGATGCTCCGTGGGCGACTTCATCGGGGCCTACTTCAATACCTACTACAACGCCCGGCGGGCCTTCTCCGAGGCCGAGGCCGAGCTTCTGACCCAGCAGACGGCCGACCCCAGGAATGAGAGGCCGTACCTCGCCCCCTTCACGGTCCCCCCGGGGGCCAAAACCAAGTTCCTCTCGGTGATCGAGAAGGGTTCCAAACTCCTCCAGTACCATCCCGAATCGGGGCTGGTGGAGGAGACCCTCCTGATGATCGGCAAGTCCTACTACTACCAGAACGAGAATCAGCAGGCCGAGAGGAAGTTCCGGGAGCTGATCGAGGGTTATCCGGAGAGCGACGGGGCGGCGGAAGCACGGCTCCTTCTGGCGAACATCGCCTACAAGCTGAATGATCGGGAAGAGGCGGGTTCCCGGGCGCGCCAGCTCCTGGAGGGGGAACAGACACCCCGGGCGGATGTTCTCCACGGGGCGGCCCTCCTGGTTGCGACGCTCCGGAAGGACGCCGGCGATGTCCGGGGTGCAGCCGATATGTACCGGACGGCGGCCGGCCATGCCCCTTCGAGTGAGGAGCGCGCCGTGGCGTTCCTCCGGGCGGGGGAGATGTGTTTCCGGCTTGAGGACTTCACGGGGGCACAGGCCGCCTATGAGGAAGCCCGGGGCGCTTCGGCCACCTACGCGAGCGAGTACCGGGCCATGATGGGGATGGCGCGGAGCGGGGTGCACCTGGGTCGCCATCAGGAGAGCAGGGACCTCCTGGAAGAAATGCTGGGCAACCAGAACAACCGCGAGTTCTTCGGTGAGATAGACCTTGAGCTGGCGCGCGTGGACAGGGATGCCGGGCTGACCGAGGAGGCGGTGGCGCAGTACCGCTACGTGGATACGGCGTATGCGCGGACCGAGGCCTCGGCCTCCGCGGCATACGAGCTCGGCCGGATGTACGAGACCATCCTCCTCATGTACGATTCGGCGCGGACGGCCTACAACCGCGGGAAGCTCCACTTCCCCCAGGCCGCCGTTACCCCGCTCCTGGCGGAGCGGAGCGAGGTCATGAACCGCTATTTTCTCCTCCGGGCCGAACTGGGAGCGCAGGACAGTCTCCGGGCTCTGATCCTGTTCCCCGACTCCATGCTGGCGGCCCTGGCCGCTCTCACGCGCGACAGCACGGCGGATTCCACGGCCTCGCGGGACGTTGCAGGGGATTCCCTGGGAACTGCACCCGGCACATCCGATCCCGCCCCGGGGGACTCGGGGACCACGGGGGGAAGTTCCGCCGCGGCTCCCGCAGCCCCCGACAGCCTCGGGAGCGGACGCCTCCCGCTTGTGTCCGTTCCGCTGGACACGGTGGAAGCCCGGAGAGGGAGCATCACTGCGGAAATGGGCGCGCTCTTCACCACGGGGCTGACGGTCAACGACTCGGCGCGCGCCTGGTACGGACGCCTGCTGGCCGAGTTTCCCCGGCATCCGGCGGCTCCGCGGGCCCTGTATGTTCTTGCCCGGATCGAGGAGCAGGACAGCTCCTCGGGATGGTCGGCCCGGGCGGATTCCCTCTACCGGCTGGTTGTGGAGCGCTTTCCGGACTCGGAGTTTGCCGGAGCGGCCCGCCGGGCGCTGGGGCTGCCGCCGCCCCCCGCCGTTCCCGATCCGGCCATGGCTGCATATGCCGAGGCGGAATCTCTCCTCCTTGTGCCGGATCTGGCGGGAGCCCTGGAGGGCTTCAGGCGTGTGGTCCTGCACCATCCCGATTCCCCCGTTGCTCCAAAGGCCCGGTACGCCATGGGCTGGGTCTTCGAAGAGATGGGGAACCGGCCCGACAGCGCCGAGGCAGCCTACCAGGCTCTCGTGGCGGCATATCCCTCTTCGGACTTCGCCCGGAAGGTGAAGCCCCGCCTGGATGCCATGGAACTCGCTCGGAAAGCAGAAGCCGCCCCCGCGGACTCCGGCGCATCGGTTCCCCCGGGAGCGGCACCCCCGCCGGGAGCACCTCCGGGAACAGGGCCGGGAGGGAAGGAGATGCCTCCTCCCCCCGGTGCGGGGGAACCCGATGAGGGAGAGGGAGGGGACCGGGTTCCACCCGCTCCGGCGGAGCCGCCCCGGGAAGAGGAATTGCCTCCCGAACAGGAAGAGACCCCTCCCCCCGAAGGCGGGGGCGGCGGCAGCGGGCCATGAGGAGTTTCACCCGGGTTCTGTGTCCCGTCCGGGGCAACATTCATGTCGCCCCGAACATCCGTCTTCTCAGCTTCGAATCCGAAGAGATCTCTTCCGCCTACCGTCCGGGCCGGTTCGTGAATATCCGCGTGGGGACCGGAACCGATCCGCTCCTGCGGCGGCCCTTCAGCATCTCCCGTGTGGAGGGAGCATGCGTGGAGATTCTCTTCAGCATCGTCGGCAGGGCGACCGGCTCTCTCGGATCCGCACGGGAGGGGGACACCCTGGATGTGCTGGGACCCCTCGGCAACCCCTTCCACCTGGAGGGAGAGGACTTCTCCGCCGCGCTTCTCGTGGCCGGCGGGATGGGGGTGGCTCCCATGCCGGGAGTCGCCCGAGCGCTGACCGCCCTCGGGAAGGAAGTCCGCTCATTCGTCGGCGCCCGTTCCTCGTCGTGGCTCGTGACCCGCCATCTCCCGGGTGTGCGGACGGCAACGGACGACGGGTCCGCGGGCTTCCACGGATCGGTTGTGGACCTCCTGGAGGACGCTCTCGGAGGGGGGCCCATCGGGGCGACACGGATCTTCGGATGCGGTCCCACGCCGATGCTCCGCTCACTCGCCGCCTGGGCGCTGGAGCGCGACCTTCCGTGCGAGGTCTCCCTGGAGGGTGCGATGGGTTGCGGATTCGGAATATGTCAGGGGTGCCCGGTGGAGCTTGCCGGAGACCAGAGGAAATTCGCGCTCATGTGTACCGACGGACCGGCGTTCGACGTCCGGCGCATCCGCCTGTAGGCCATGGCCCGGACTGCGTTCAGCTTGAGGAGTGTTGTCTTCAGGAACAGGGTCCTGGTTGCATCCGGCACCTTCGGCTACGGGGACGAATGCACGGGGGAGGACGGGGGGAGCGGCCCCGGCGGGCTCATCACGAAGTCCCTGTCCCTGAAACCGCGCTCGGGGAACCCTCCGGTCCGGATCGTGGAGACCCCCAGCGGGATGCTCAACTCCATCGGACTTGCGAACATCGGGGTGGAGGAGTTCGTCCGGGGGCGCCTTCCCCGGCTCCGGGCTCTGGACATCCCGGTCATCGCCAACATCGCCGGGAGCAGTCTTGATGAGTACGCCCGCGTTCTGGACATTCTGGAGGGGGAGGAGGGCGTCGCCGGGTACGAAATCAACGTCTCCTGCCCGAATGTCCGCGAGGGGGGTCTTCTGTTCGGAACGCGGTGCGACATGACGGCCGCCCTCACCCGGGGTCTGAGGCCCCGAACCTCCAGACCCCTGGTGCTGAAACTCACCCCCAACGTGACGCATGTCTCTGAGTTTGCCCGCGCAGTCGAGGCCGAAGGGGCGGACGCGGTGTCGCTCATCAATACGCTCATCGGGATGGCCGTGGATGTCCGCACCCGGCGTCCGGTCCTTTCCAGTGTCACGGGAGGGCTGTCCGGGCCCGCCATCAGGCCGGTGGCCCTCGCCAAAGTCTGGGAAGCGGCCCGGGCCGTCAGGATTCCCGTGATCGGCATCGGGGGGATCATGACCCCGACGGATGCCCTGGAATTCCTCATCGCGGGCGCGACCGCCATCCAGGTGGGGACGGCCAACTTCGTGGACCCATCCGCCGCCGGGCGGATCGCCCGCGGGATCGAGGCCTTCTGTGACGAACAGGGAATCCCCGATGCGGGCGATCTTGTGGGTTCGCTCCGGGCGGAGCCGGGGGCCTCCATCGTGGAGAGCTGGCTCTGAGCGCCCCGCGGGTGTCCGGCTACGGGGGATCTCTCCGCTATCTCCTGGGTCTGCAGTCCCGGGGGATGAAGTTCGGGCTGGAGAACATGCGGACCCTCCTGGCATGGGCCGGGAATCCGGAGAGGGAGTTCCGTTCCATCCATATCGCGGGAACCAACGGGAAGGGTTCCACGGCCGCCTTTGTTGCTTCCATCATGATGGAAGGGAGGCTCCGCACGGGCCTCTATACCTCGCCCCACCTGGTCCGGTTCACCGAGCGGATACGCGTCGATGGGAGGGAGATCCCGCGATCGTGTATTCCCCCCTACGTACGCAGGCTCCGTCCGGCCGTGGAAGCCACAGGGGCGACGTTCTTCGAAGCGGTGACCTGCCTGGCGTTCATGTTTTTCGCAGAGGAAGGAGTGGAGATTGCCGTGGTGGAGACGGGCCTGGGAGGAAGGCTGGACGCCACCAACGTGATCCGTCCCCTCGCCTGCGTGATAACGAGTGTGGCCGTGGAGCACGCCGAGATTCTCGGGCGCACCCAGGCGGCCATCGCCCGGGAGAAGGCGGGCATCCTGAAGCGGGGAATTCCGTGTGTGTCGGGTCTGGAGCCGGGGATGGCGGCGCGGGTTCTGGAGCGGAGGGCGCGGGACGTGGGAGCACCGCTTGGGCGGGCGGGGGCTCTGGTCGTGGCGGAGGTTGTTGGCTCGGGCGGTCTCTTGAAACGGGTCCGGCTGAAGAGCCGGCGCTTCGACATCCGGTGCCGCCTGGGCCTGCCCGGCTCCTACCAGACGGGGAATGCGCACCTGGCCGTTGCCCTGTGCGAAGTGCTCGCGCGGAAGGGCGTGGTCCCGTTCCTGCGCCGGCCTGAGGCGACGCGTGTCATCGCGCGCGGGCTGGCCCGGGCGGGCGTCAACAGCGGTCTGGAGGGCCGCTTCATGGTGCTGGGGACCAGGCCCCGGGTTGTTCTGGATGTGGCCCACAACCCCGCCGCCATGCGCGTTCTGAGCTCCTCGCTGCAGGAGGAGGGAATCATGCCCGCGGTCACGGTCTTCGGGGCGATGCGGGACAAGGAGGCGGGGCGGATGCTGAGGATCCTCCGCCCCCGGGGAGGGGTGCTTGTCCCCGTGCGACCCCGCAATCCCCGCGCGCTTCCTCTTTCCGCCCTCGGCGTGGCCGCCCGGGGTGCCGGTTTCAGAACCCTTCCCGGGTCGGACGTGCCGCGGGGTGTCCGGCGCGCTCTGGGGGAGGCGGGAAACACAGGCACCGTGCTGGTGACCGGTTCGCACTACGTTGTGGGGGAAGCGCTTGCATGGCTTCGGATGCGGAGAACCTTGACAATGTAACCCCGGGGGGGTATATTCGTAGTGTGCCCGGGAACCGACCCCCGGGGAGATCAACCATACCATGCGTTCCGCCGCCCGTTCGAAACTCGTCACGTTCATCTCGAGCTTGCGACCATCCCTGAGAGTGTGACACGATAGCTTCCCCCGGGGGCCGAAGCCCGGCCCTGCCGTTCAGGGCCGCGCGTTCGGGGCCCCGTTTCCATGCGTTTTCCAGAAAGGTGATCCGGCCATGCCGATGGATATTGCGGAGCTCAAGTCCAAGAAGATCGCTGAGCTGAACCAGATTGCGAAGGACCTGAACATCTCCGGGTACAGCGATCTGAGGAAACAGGAATTGATCTTCAAGATCCTGGAAGCCCAGACGGAACAGGGCGGCTTCACCTTCAGCAAGGGGGTCCTGGAAGTCCTGCCCGACGGTTACGGCTTCCTCCGTTCCGTGGACTACAACTACCTTCCCTCTCCCGACGACATCTACGTTTCCCCGTCGCAGATCAAGAAGTTCAATCTGCGGACGGGCGACACGGTGAGCGGGCAGGTCCGGCCTCCGAAGGAGGGGGAGAGGTTCTTCGCTCTCCTCCGGGTGGAAGCGGTCAACGACGAGAACCCCGACACGATGCGGGAGCGGGTGCTGTTCGATAACCTGACGCCGCTCTATCCCAACGATTCCCTGAAACTGGAAACCGCCCCCGGGGAGTACTCCATGCGGATCATGGATCTTCTGACCCCCATCGGAAAGGGGCAGCGGGGAATGATCGTCTCGCCTCCCAAGGCGGGCAAGACCATCCTGCTTCAGAAGATCGCCAACAGCATCTCCCGGAACCACCCGGAGGTGAAGCTGATTGTCCTCCTGATTGACGAGCGGCCGGAGGAGGTCACGGACATGGAGCGTTCGGTGAACGCGGAGGTCGTGAGCTCCACCTTCGACGAGCCGCCGGAGCGGCATGTGCAGGTGGCCGATATGGTGCTCGAGAAGTCCAAGCGCCTTGTGGAAACGCGGAGGGACGTGGTGATCCTGCTGGACAGCATCACCCGGCTGGCGAGGGCGCACAACACGGTGGTCCCGCATTCCGGCAAGATCCTCTCGGGAGGCGTGGACGCCAATGCCCTCCACAAGCCGAAGCGGTTTTTCGGCGCGGCCCGCAACATCGAAGAGGGGGGCAGCCTCACCATCGTGGCCACGGCCCTTGTGGAAACCGGAAGCCGGATGGATGAGGTGATCTTCGAGGAATTCAAGGGAACGGGGAACATGGAAATCGTCCTGGACCGGAAGCTGAGCGACCGCCGCATCTTCCCGGCCATGGACGTGAACCGCTCCGGAACCCGCAAGGAGGAGCTGCTGATCGACGCCGACGACCTGAACAGGGTGTGGGTCCTGAGGAAGTTCCTCTCCGATTTTTCCACCGTCGAGGCGATGGAGTTCCTTATGGAGAAGATGCGGGGGACCAAGTCCAACAAGGAATTCCTCAAGTCCATGAACAGCTGACGGGAGGAGGGGAGGCCTTCCCGGCATCCCTCCCGCCGAAGGGGATTCCGCGCCATGAGAGAAGTGGTCATCACAAGCGCCTGCCGCACCCCCATCGGGTCCTTTCGCGGATCACTCAGCGGCCTCACGGCCACCCGGCTGGGGGCCGCCGCCATCCGGGCGGCGGTGGAACGGAGCGGGCTCACAGGATCCGACGTCAGCGAAGTGCTGATGGGAAACGTCCTGGGGGCGGGGCTCGGACAGGCACCTGCACGCCAGGCGGCTCTGGGCGCCGGGCTCCCCACGTCCGTTCCCTGCACGACCGTGAACAAGGTCTGCGGCTCCGGCCTGAAAGCCGTCATGCTCGGGGCCCAGGCCGTCATGCTGGGGGATGCGGAAATCGTGGTGGCCGGAGGCATGGAGAGCATGTCCAACGCCCCCTACATCCTGGACAAGGCGCGGGGCGGGTACCGGATGGGCAACGCCGAGCTCATCGATTGCATGGTCAAGGACGGTCTCCTGGATGCCTACAAGGGCGTTCTGATGGGAGACGCGGGCGAGCTCTGCGCGAGAGAGTGCGGGATCAGCAGGGAGGCGCAGGATGCATTTGCCGTGCGGAGCTACACCCTGGCGCGCGAAGCCGGCGAGAAGGGCTTCTTCCGCGAAGAGATCGTCCCGGTGACGGTTCCCCGGGGGAAGGAGGAAACCGTGGTTGCAGCGGACGAAGAGCCGCCCAACGCGGATTTCGCCCGCATCCCGCGGCTGAAACCGGTCTTTGCCCCCGACGGAACCATCACCGCGGCAAACGCATCCAAGATCAGCGACGGGGCTGCTGCTCTGGTCATCATGGGGGCGGACACGGCGCGTTCCCGGAACATCAGGCCGCTGGCCAGGATTCTGGGGTTCGGCTCCACGGCCAAGGATCCCGTCTGGTTCACAACGGCCCCCGCCGACGTGGTGCGGGCCGTCCTTGCCCGCTGCGGCCTCACGGAGGGGGACGTGGACCTGTTTGAGATCAACGAGGCTTTTGCCGTGGTGGCCCTGGCCGTGCAGCGGATTCTGGGCCTGGACACCGCCAGGCTGAACGTGCATGGAGGCGCCATCGCCCTGGGGCATCCCCTGGGGGCGAGCGGGGCGCGCGTGCTGGTCACCCTCGTGCATGCCCTCCGCCTCCGGCAGGGGCGGCGGGGGGTGGCCGCCCTCTGCATCGGCGGGGGGGAGGCGAGCGGGATGGCGTTGGAACGGTTTTCCTGACGGGGAGGAGCAGGAATGGAGAACAGGAATGTCCTTGTCCTGGGCGCCGGAACGATGGGCAGCGGCATCGCCCATACCTTCGCCCAGCATGGCTGGAATGTCCTCCTCTACGATGTCACTTCCGCCCTGGCGGAGAAGGGGATCCTGACGATCGGACAGAACCTGGACCGGCAGGTGAAGAAGGCCGTCCTGACGGCCGAGGAGAAGCTCCGGGTGCTGGACCGCATCCGGCCATCGGCGGACCTGGCCGGAAGCGCGCCCGTCGCGGATTTCGTGGTGGAGGCTGCGCCGGAACAGAAGCTGCTGAAGTACGATCTCTTCAGGAAGCTGGATGCCGCCTGCCGTGCGGGAGTCGTCCTGGCCACCAACACCTCCTCCATTTCCATCACGGAGATCGCGGGCGCCACACGCAGGCCGGGAGAGGTGATCGGCATGCACTTCATGAACCCGGTTCCGGTCATGAAGCTTGTGGAGGTGGTGCGGGGACTGGGAACCTCCGATGAGACCTGCGCATCGGTGCAGCGGATCGCCGAAAGCCTGGGAAAGACCCCCGTCGAGGTGCGTGACTACCCCGGTTTTGTCTCGAACAGGGTGCTCCTGCCCATGATCAACGAGGCGGTGTACTGCGTGATGGAGGGGGTTGCCGCTCCCGAAGCGGTGGACACGGTGATGAAACTGGGGATGAACCACCCTCTGGGTCCCCTCGCGCTGGCGGATCTCATCGGACTGGACGTCTGTCTGTCCATCATGGAGGTCCTGCACGAGGGGCTGGGGGATTCCAAGTACAGGCCCTGCCCGCTTCTCCGCAAGATGGTGGCCGCCGGGCGCCTGGGCCGGAAGTCCGGGCGGGGATTCTACGACTACTCCGCAGTGCAGGGGGGATAGGCCGCAGAGATGGACTTCTCCTTCTCGGAAACCCACAACCTGATACGGGAGACCGCCCGGAAGTTCGCCCTGGAGCGGCTCGCCCCCGGGGCGGTGGAACGGGACGAACGGGAGGAGTTCCCCCGGGACCTGGTGCGGGAGCTGGGGGAGCTGGGTTTCATGGGAATGATGGTGCCCGAGCGGTGGGGCGGGAGCGGGCTCGACACGGTGAGCTACGCGATCGCGGTGGAGGAAATCGCCCGGGTGGACGCCTCGGTGGCCGTCATCATGAGCGTGAACAACTCCCTCGTCTGCTACGGGCTGGCGGACTTCGGGAGCGAGGACCAGAAGAGCCGTTTTCTGAAGGATCTCGCCTGTGGAAGGCGCCTGGGGGCCTTCGCCCTTTCGGAACCGGAGGCGGGGAGCGACGCCTCGAACCAGCGGACGACGGCGGGGCGGGAGGGGGATGCGTATGTCCTGAACGGCACGAAGAACTGGATTACAAACGGCTCGATGGCGGATGTGGTCCTGGTGATGGCCTCCACGGACCGGAGCAAGGGGGCCAAGGGCATCAGTGCCTTCATCGTGGAGAAGGGAACGCCGGGCTTTTCCGTGGCCCGGAAGGAGAAGAAGCTCGGTATCCGCAGCTCGGACACGGTTTCCCTTGCCTTCACCGACTGCCGCGTGCCCGCCTCCAACAGGATCGGAGAGGAAGGGGCGGGTTTCAGATTTGCCATGATGACCCTGGAGGGGGGGCGGATCGGGATCGCCGCGCAGGCCCTCGGGATCGCGCAGGCCTCCCTGGACGCCTCCCTCGCCTATGCGAAGCAGCGCAAGGCTTTCGACCGGCCCATCGCGGAACTGCAGGCGATCCAGTTCAAGCTTGCCGACATGTCGGTGAACGTGGAGGCGGCGCGCATGCTTGTGCTCCAGGCGGCCGTGCTGAAAGACCGGGGGAAACCCTTCGGGCGGACCGCCTCCATGGCCAAGCTCTTCGCCTCCAGGACGGCCGTCCAGGCGGCCCTGGAAGCGATACAGATCCACGGGGGCTACGGTTATGTGCAGGAGTACCTTGTGGAGCGCTACCTGCGGGATGCCAAGATCACCGAGATCTACGAAGGCACGTCCGAAATTCAGCGTCTGGTGATCGCCCGCTCCCTCCTCAAGGAGGGGGTGTGAGGGGGAACGGGATTTCAAACAACGGAGGAACATCCATGTCACGCATGCTTCGTCCGGCCGCGGTGCTTGCTGCGGTCGCCCTTGTCTGTGCCCTTAACGCCGCGGCGGCACCGCAGTGGATCGTGGGGGGAAACAGCGGTCTCTCGTTCTTCGAGGGAACTGCGGGCTTTCACCTGGGTCCCATGGCGGAGTTTCCGCTGGGGAAGGACCTCTCGGTGGGAAGCGAACTCAGCCTGAACACACAGGGGGGCACCCCGATCCTCTGGTACAGCTACGCCAAGTACCATTTCCTCTTGAGCGGCTCCCGGCTTCGCCCGTACGGAGACGGTGGCCTGCTCCTGGATTTCTCCACGGGGGGGCCGTATTTCGGGCTTCTGTTCGGCGGGGGGGTGAACATCCCCGTGGGCAACCGGCTCTGGGTGGCCCCGGAGCTGCAGGCGGGCCCGCTCTTCTCCGTGGGAGGGGGAACGGTCCGGGTGGGTCCCTTCGTGTATGACGTGAAGGGGACCACGGTGTTCGTCCTTCTGCTGAGGGGAGGAATCCGGTACGAGCTGTAAGGGGGATGCGGGAACCCCCCCGGGGCGGTTGTGCATACGCACTCATCCATCACCAACCACAGGGAGGAAACCATGAAGAAGGCTCTTACCATCGGGTCCGTCTGGCTGCTGGCCATGCTCGTGGCGGCGGGTGCCGCGCAGGCACAGCAGGTTCTCATCGGACCACGGCTTGCGGGGAACCTGAACATCTACAACCAGAAGGGACTCACCGGAACCTGGAACGGCATCGGCATCGGCGTGGGGGGAACGTTCGACGTCTCCTTCAGCAAGCACATCGGCCTGATGGCCAACCTGACCGTCTTCGACATGAAGAACTTCTCCAACTCCACGACGGCGAACAACCAGACCACCGAGACCTCCCTCTCCCTCGCCTATCTTGTGATTGATCCGATGTTCAAGGCCGAGTTCAGCGGCTTCTACATGGTGACCGGTCCGTCGCTGGGCATCAAGCTGAACTCCAGCGGCGAGAGGAACATCGTGGTGACGGGCCAGGCCCCGACCGTGCAGGCGATGAACCTGGAGACGAAGTCCCTCCGGTTCGACATTGCGGTCGGCGCCGGATACACATTCCGGCTGTCGGACGACATGTACATGGGCTCGGACTTCATGGCGTACATTCCCCTGAGCGACACCTACAACTTCCCCGGCGTCAGCAACAGCATCTTCACGCTGAAGCTGGGCGCTTCGCTGAAGTTCAAGATCTGATGCGCTTTCTCACAATGCGGAGGTCGACATGCAGAAGATGACGGCACTTGCAGCCGCGCTGCTGCTCCTCCTTGCAGGCGGATGCAGCAAAGACAGCGGGACGGGAACGAACCCCTTCGGGGGAGGAGGACCGGGAGGCGGCGGTGGCGGGGTGACGTTCACCATCACGTCGGGCCAGGGGCAGCAGGGGATCGTGTTCCGGGGAGCGCCCTCCACCGCGGTCACCGTGACGCAGATCATAGCTGCTCTTCCCGCCGCGGGCTATGCGGACACGATTGCGGGGGACGGGACTACGGTGTTTCAGGCCGGGACGGCCTATGACATCGGGGAATACACGGGGGTGGCCCAGGGCCAGGCCTGGAGATTCAGCTTTCAGGGCCGGCTCGGGAACGCCCAGGGCACCCAGTACAACGTGAGTTCCAACTACACCGTCCCGTAGCGGGCCTTTTCAGGGCAGATTGGGGCCGCCCGCAACTTCTTGAATGCGGGGGGGTTGGAGCAGAATGCTCACAGGGGTTGACAAATCCTCTCCGTTTCCGTATCATGGGGCCGAAGTTGTGCAGAGGGAATCCATGTCCAACATTCCGGAGAAAGCTCCATGAAGAAGTCTGTACTGTTTGTCCTGCTTCTTGCTGCGGCGCTGGTGCCCTTCACGGCCGGCGCACAGGGCAAGATGAGTCTGAGCGTCGGCGGCGACCTGCTCCTCCCCATGGGGACATTCGGGGATGCCGTGGGCATGGGATTCGGAGGGAGCGTGCGGGGACAGTACGACATCACCCCCATGTTCAGCGCCGGTCTCACCGCAGGGTATTACACGTGGAGCGGGAAGGATCGCACCTTCGGTACCCAGACCTACGACGGTCCCTCTCTTTCGGGTATTCCCATCCGCGCATTCGGCAAGTACTACTTCATGCCGGAAGGGGAGAAGATCCGGGCCTACGGTATCGCCGAGCTGGGTGTGTTCATCGCCTCGCCGGGTGATGTGACCATTCCGAATCCGCTGGCGGCCCTCCCGGGTCAGCCCGCCACCATCACGGTCTCGGGGGAATCATCCACCGAGTTCAACTATGCCCCCGGGGTGGGTGCCGAGTTCATCGTGGGAGGCGGCAACACGAAGCTGGACGTCTCCGCGCGCTACGATGCCATTGCCACCGAGGGAGAGACCTCGGGGAGCATCGGGTTCCGCGTGGGTGTGAACTTCGGGCTCGGTAACTGAGTCTGCGGGAAGGTTTGTTGCAAGGGAAGCCTTCGGGCTTCCTTTTTTTTTGGGGGGGAGGGAACGCGAGCGATGAGACTTCCGGTCCTGCTTCTGACGGTCTGGCTTGCCCACGAGGAAGCCCCGGCACAGGGCTCCGGAGCCGTCCCGGCGGATGCGGGTGACGGCGCCCCGCGTGTGGTTCTCCGGTTTGCGGGGGATTGCCTGCTCGCGGCCCACTACGAGCGCGCCGCGGGGGAGTCCCTGGGGTTCGCCTTCGAAGGGTTCGACCTTTTCCGGACGGACGACGTGACCGTGGTGAACTTCGAGGGGCCGGTCACCCCGGGAGGCACCCCGGTCCGCAAGAAGTTCACATTCCGGATGCCTGCGGGGGCCCCCGCAGTCCTCCGGGCGGCGGGGGTGGATGTGGTGACCATTGCCAACAACCACATCCATGATTACGGCCCCGGGGGGATTCTCAGCACCCTGGGGGCGCTGGATGCGGCGGGCCTCGCGCGGACCGGTGCGGGGAGCGACCGGAAGGAGGCGCACACACCGGCGGTTCTGGAACGGGCGGGGAGACGATTCGCCTTTCTCGGGTACTACGGGGGAGGGGAAGCTCCGACGGCCGGGGATCATTCCCCGGGTGTGGCGCGGCGGGACCTGGCCCGGATGCGGGAGGATATCGGCGCCATCCTGGAACAGGACTCTTCCGTCTTCGTCACCGTCCTGCTGCACTGGGGAAACGAGAAGGCGGAGCATCCGGAGCCCTGGCAGATGGACCTTGCCCGCAGGATCATCGAGGCGGGTGCGCGGGCGGTGGTGGGCCACCATCCCCATGTTCTCCAGGGGATCGAGCGCTACCGGGGGGGAATCATCGCGTATTCCCTGGGGAATTTCCTCTTCGGCGGGAACAGCAGGTCCTCCTACGACACCGCGGTCCTGGAGCTTGCACTGGGGGGCGGAGGGCCGGCGGCGCGGCTGATCCCGGTCAGGATCTCAAACTGGAGGGCCTCCGTGCTGGAGGGGCCGGATGCGCTCTCCGTCCTGCGGCACGTGGCGGGGCTGTCGCGCGGGTTCGAAGCATCCATCTTCACAGATGAGGAGCAGCGATGAAAGCGTCGGTGTGGATCGTTCTGGGAGTGCTCGTGGCGGCCGCGCTGGTTGTTGCGGTCTGGGGGACGGGAACCTACAACACCCTGGTGGGACTCGAGGAACAGGTGCGGGGGAAATGGAGTCAGGTGGAAAGCCAGTACCAGCGGAGGATGGACCTGGTCCCGAATCTCGTGGCCACCGTGCAGGGGTTTGCCGAGCAGGAGAAGAGTGTCCTCCTCGGGGTCACCGAGGCGCGCGCCCGGGTGGGGCAGATGAACGTGACACGGGAGGTGCTGGAGGATCCGGGCAGTTTTGCCCGCTTTCAGGCGGCGCAGGATCAGCTCTCCTCGGCCCTGTCCCGTCTCCTCGTTGTCTCGGAGAACTACCCGGAACTCAAATCGAACGAGAACTTCCTCACGCTCCAGACCCAGCTCGAGGGAACAGAAAACCGGATCGCGGTGGAGCGGGGCCGCTTCAACGAAGCCGTGCGGGAGTACAACACCCGGCTGAGAAGGTTTCCGGGTTCGCTTGTCGGATCCCTCACGGGGTTCCGGGCGAAGGAGTACTTCCGTTCGGCCGAGGGGAGCGAGAAAGCCCCCGCCGTGAGGTTCTGAGCCCATGACGCTCCCGCACGTGTGTGCGCCGGGACGCGGACTGCTCCCGGGGGCGGCCTTCGCGGCATTGCTCTTTGCAGGCGGGATTGCGGCGGCGGGGAGGGAGGAGGTCCCCGAGGGCCTCACCCGCCACGTGACGGACGAGTCGGGGACGCTCTCGGGCGGCTTCGTCCGCTCCCTTGAGCAGGAACTCAGCGCCTATGCGGAGTCAACCTCCACGCAGATCGCAGTCCTCCTCCTCCCCTCCCTCGGGGACCTGCCCATCGAGGAGATATCGCTCCGCGTCGCCGAACGGACGGGGCTCGGGCGGAAGGGGAGGGAAAACGGGCTGCTTCTGGTGGCCGCGCTCGCCCAGAGGAAGATCCGCATCGAGGTGGGGTACGGGCTGGAGGATGTCATCCCGGATGCTCTTGCGGGGATGATCATCCGGCGCATCATCGCCCCGCGCTTCCGCACGGGGGACATAGAAGGCGGGATTGAGGCGGGGGTCCATTCCCTGATGGATGCGGCCCGGGGAAGGTATGCCGCCGGGCCGAGGGATGGGGAAGGGGGGGGATCACTCATTCCTTTGCTTCTGGCATTCCTTATCCTTTTCTTGATCCTCAAGGGACTGCGCAGGCGGGGCCTCGGGATCGGCCCGGGTGTGTTCATCCCTCCCATTCCCGGAGGGTGGGGTGGAGGGCACACGACGTGGGGGCGGGCCACGGGCGGAGGATTCCGTGGCGGGGGAGGCTCCTTCGGAGGGGGGGGAGCAAGCGGCGGGTGGTGAGTCCGCAGGCCCCTCGGGCGGAATGAAAAAGAGCCGAATTCTCGATTCGCTGACTTCTTTCGGGCAGATCGCAGACCTCGTCGAGAGGGGCGATCGATGCCTGATTACGTGTCCCGGGGTCCGTGAAGCCCGGGAGCTCCTGCCGCGGCTGGCCGAAACCCTCTCCCGGACGCATCCACTGACCCTTCTCTCGGGGGAGATTTCCCCCGGCCTCCGGCCTGCACCCAACCTTCGGATCCTTCCTCCCCCCTCCTCTTCGCGGGGTGCCTCCCGGGTGCAATGGGTCGGTGATTTCCTGCGCCGCAAGCCCGCGAAAAACCTCATCCTCGTGGGCGGAGACCTGTGGGGAAATGAAGGGCCGACGCCGGCTGGTGTTCTCGGGCGATGCCTGGAGACGGCTCGTCGGGCCGGGGCGCGGAGCATCTGGATGGTCCCCCGGCAGGTCTTTCCTCCGGAAGCCCTTGCGGAGGCGTACACGCGGGCGGAGGTCTTTCTGCAGGTGATGAGGGAAGAGGAGGGACTCACGCTCCAGCCGCTGAAACTCAAAGACCTCTACCGGCCCGACATGTTCCTTCCCCGCCCGCTCCTTTTCGGGAAGCGGGATATCAGCTTCGGGGTTCCCCGCAGTGCTCCACCCGGAAGCGGGGGCGAGGCGCGCTACGGAACCCTCTTCGATTCGCTCCCGGTCGGGGCGGCCGTCCTCTCCCCCTCGGGGGCCGTCCGGGATCTGAACAACAGTGCACAACGGCTGCTGGGATACGATCGGTTTGCCCTTTCGGAGGACCCTCTGGGTCCTGTCCGGAAGGGAGGGGGCCTCATCGGGGCGTTGCGTCTGGTTTCCACCCTCAGGAGGTCGGGGCGCGCGCGGGGGCGCATAGCGGCGAGAAGCCGGGTGGGCAGGTTGCTGAGACTGGACGCGGAGTGTTCGATTCTTGCGGGGGGGGAGGTCCTTGTCCTCCTGTACGATGTGACCCGGGTTGCGAGGGAGGAGGAGGAGCACATCCGCGGGTCCTGGTTTCTCTCTTCGATCCTGGAGGGGCTCCCGTATCCGGTGGCGGTCTTCTCTTCGGGTCGGATGCGGTACCGGAACAGGAGGTTCCGGGAGGATCTGGAGACACAGGGGGATGCTCCCGGCCGCTCCTCTCTGAAGGGGGGAGGGAGGAGGAATGCGGAGGTTCTGAGGGGACTGCTCCGGAGGCGGGGCTCCCTGGGAGCCGATTCCCTGGAAGAGTCACGCGAGGCCACTCTGGTGACGGCACAAGGGGAGACGCGCCGCTACGAGGTCCGCCTTGGGCGCCTGGAGGGGGAGGGAAGCCGGATCCTGGCCTTCTTCGACGTGAGTGCGCGGCACGCTCTGACGGAGAGACTTGCGGAAGCGGAAGCGGGATTCAGGGCCCTGGCGGAGGAGTCCCCGGGCGGCGTGTGCGTCCAGCGGGGGGGAGCCATTACCTATGTGAACGGGGCATTCCTCCGGATGATGGGGGCATCCCGGGCGGACGAGTATGCAGGAAGGCGCGAGCTTCCATTCAGGATGGCAGCTCCCGGCGCCCGGGCCCGAGGCACGCGTTCGGCCCGGCAGGCCCCGGCGCCCCCGGAGGAGCACATCTGGGAATCGGAAGGGGAAAGAGCCGACGGAACGAAGGTGCCCCTGGAAGTCGTCTCGAGAACGGTCCCGCTCGGGGGAGAGACCTCCACCGTGTACTACCTGCGGGACCTGACCGAGAAGACCCGAGAGCTGGACCTTCTGGAGAAGGAACGGAAGGCCCTCCGGCTCCTGGAACAGATACTGGACATGCAGGGCTCGGGGGTTTCACCCGCGGGTCTGGAGCAGGGTTTCCTTGAGCGTTCGCTCAAGGCGTTCGGAATGCAGATGGGTGCGGTGTACAGATGCGCCGGGGACCGCCTGGAGCTGCTGCACCACTCGGGTATGGCGGGGAAACTTCTGGAGGCCGTCTCAGAGCATTCCCGGACCGAAGGCATCACCGGCTTCGTGCTCAAGACGCTGGAAGCGCTCGCCCTCCGGCCCGAGGCCCACCCCGCGCATCTTCCGCACGGATCGGTGTTCGCCTCTGCCGGCCTGCGGAGCGTGATCTACGTTCCCCTGCACAGCGGGGGCCGGGCTGTGGGCGTTCTGATGCTCGGCTCCCGGACGGAGCCGGAGATGCCCCGTGAGCCGGAGCCCCTCCTGGCGAGGATGGGCGCCCTCATGGGGAGAGAGCTCGCCGCCGCGGAGGCAGCGGCGCAGGTGGCGGCATCCGAGACCCGATACCGCCAACTGGTGGAGTCTCTTCCGGATGTCGTCTACACCCTTGCCCCTTCGGGGAGCGTCACGTTCATCAGTCCAAAGGTAGTGCAGTTGCTGGGGTATGCTCCCGAGGAGTTCCAGCGCTCGGCGGATTTCTGGCGGGGGCTCCTCCATCCGGATGACAGAGCCCGGTATTCGGAGCGCATGACACGGCAGGAGGCGGCGGCGGACTCCTTCCGCATCGAATACAGAGCGCTTCCCAAGGGGAAGGCCTCATACCGCTGGCTCCGGGACTCCGTGCAATACAGGAGGGGCCCCGGGGGGCGCCTGGAGTCCGTCACGGGGATTCTGACGGACATCACCGAAACCGTGGAGCTGGAAAGCGCCCTGGTGCGATCGGAACAGACCCGGGCGAACGTGCTGGAGAGCGTGCACGAGGGGGTGTTCGTGCTGAACGAGGCCCTGGAATACCTGGACTGGAACGGGGCCATGGAGCGGATCACTTCGGTCGCCAGGGAAGGGGTGGTGGGGCATGCCGCGCGGGAGGCAACCCCGCAGCTCATGACCGAGTCGATCATGGCGATGGTGGAGGCCGCCCTCGGAGGGAAGCCGGGGGTCTCGGAGGATGTCGCTCTGGGTCGCACCGGCGACGGAAGGGAACGCTTCGTCTGGGTGCGGGTCTCCCCCCTGCGGGACAGCTCCGGAGCCCTGAGGGGGGTGGTGGGGGTCACGACCGAGATCACCGAGCGGAAGGAGCTGGAGCGGAACCTCCGGGAGTCCGAGGAGACATTGCGGAGAGTGATCGACTCGATGGGGGATGCGCTCATGATTTCGGACCTCCAGGGGAGGGTCTGGGAGGTCAACAGCGGGTTCTGCGCCCTCACCGGGGTGATGCGGCGGGAGGCCATCGGGCAGGCATTTCCCTATCCCTGGCTTCCGGACACGGAGATGGCCAGGTTTGTCCGGTGGGTGGCGGAACTGCGGGAGAAGAGCTACCTGCGCGATTTCGACATGAGCTGGAGGCACCGGGACGGAAGGGAGGTCTCCATCTCTCTCAACACCACACTGCTCCGCAACGCCCGGGGGGATCCGGTGGCCATGCTGAACATCGCCCGGGATATCACCGAGCGGAAGCGGCTGGCCACGGAGTTGCAGCGGAAGAACACGCAGATAGAGATGTTGAACCGCATCATCAGCAAGGCCAACTCCACGCTCGACTTCGGTGAGATGTTCGAGAGCATTGCCACGGAAGTGCGGGCGATGCTCCCGTGCGAGCAGGTCTGCGTGGGGGTCCTGACGGGGGACCGAAGCTCTCTCCAGATCTACGGCTGCACGGAGGCGGGCCCCCGTGCGCACGGGGCCGGAACTGTGGTCGGACTGGCAGGCACGGCGGCCCTGGAGACCATCCGCCAGGGGCGGGCTCTTGTCACCCCGGACGCCGGGGGGGATACGTCGGGAATCGGGGGAAAGGGAAGGAAGAAACACCGGTCGCTCCTCACGATCCCGATTTCCCTCGAGAAGGAAACCGTGGGCGTCCTGGAGCTCTCCGCCTCAGGCCCCGGAGTGTTCAGACCGGAGGACGCCGGAGGCCTCGGGGCACTGGCGGATCAGATCGGCGCCATGGTGGACAGGGTCCGTTTGTTCCGGAAGGTTGCGGAGGACGGTGCGTTCATCCACGGCCTTGTCAACTCGATTGACAGCCCCGTCTACAGCGTGGACCGGCTGTTCCGGATCTCGGAGGCGAATGCGGCCTTCTCGGAGTATGCGGCGCTGTGGACACCGGACGCCGTCCGCGCGGGGGAGACCTTCCGGGGCAGATCCCTCAGGGATCTGGTGCCCCGGGAGGATCTCTGGAGACGGTGGCACAGGCAGGCCCGGCGTCTTCTGGTGCGCGAGGCGGATTCCTACACCGAGGAGTATGGACTCCAGGAGGGGGACGTCCGCAAGACGTACACCCTCTCCATTACCCCCATGGTGGTTCAGGGAGAGGTCTCCTCACTCGTCTTCCTGCATTCGGATATCACCGGACTGAAGACCGCGGAGGAAGAGCTCCGGCGGAGGAACCGCGAGCTCCTGGCTCTGAACACGATTGGAACGGCTCTGAGCCGCTCGCTCCATCTGGACGAGGTTCTGGCGGTCGCCTGTGCGCAGGTCAGGGAGGTGGCGGGGGCGGATCTGGTGTTCGTCTACCGGACGGGTTCCCGCCGGGACTCCCTGGAGCTGGCCCATTCCGTCGGCATGGATCCCGCGCAGGCGGGCCGGCTGCAGTATCTGAGCACGGAGGGGAGCGCCACCGGAAGAGTCATCGGAGAGGGGGTTTCTCTGTTCATCGAGCGCGGAGTCGCCGAAGACCCGCGCATCACCCCGCAGGGACGGGAGGTGTTCCGTTCCCGCGGGATCGAGAGCCTCGGGCTCATACCGGTCCGGTCCAAGAGCAGGATCACCGGCGCCATCGGGGTGGCCTTCTCGGGGCCGCACGCGTTCACGGACCAGGAACAGCAGCTTCTGACGTTGATTGGAAGTCAGACGGCAGCAGGGCTGGAGAACGCCCAGCTCTACGCCGAAGTGCAAAGCCAGGTGCGGAGTCTGACGTCGCTGTACGAGCTGGGAAAGAAGCTCACGGGAACCCTGGATCTCCAGGAGGTTCTCCTCTCGGTTCATGCAGAGACCGCGCGGGCGATTCCCCTGGACCTGTTCCGCTACGCTGCCTACGACGCGGGGAGCTCCCTCCTGACCACCCTTCTGGAGGTGAGGGGAGCCTCTCCGGCGGCGGAGTCGCGGCACCACACGGAGGTGGTCTCGCCGGGCTCCCCGCTCTGGGACGTCGTGCAGAGCGGTGTCTCGCTCCTGAGGGAGGACCCCCCCGGAGACGAGAGCCGCATGGCGGCGGCCTCGCGGTCCCGGGCCGGGATCGCGGGAGTGCTGGAGGTGGCGGTTGCAGGGAAGGGCGTCTATACCGAAGCGCACTTGCGACTCTTGGAAAGTATCGCTACTTTGACCGAAATTGCCATTCAGAAGGCACGATTGCACGAAGACACGCTGGAGAAGACGGGGGAGATCGAGGCCCGGAACAGGGAATTGGACGATTTCACGTATGTGGTGTCCCACGACCTGAAGGAACCCCTGATCAGCATCGAGGGGTACAGCAAGATCCTCCTTTCCGATTACAGGGAGGCGCTGGAAGGGGAAGGGAAGGAGTACCTGCACTCGATCGTCCATTCGAGCGCCCGGATGAAGCAGTTGATTGACGACCTGCTGACCCTCTCCCGTCTCGGCAGGGTTCGGGAGGCCCTCTCGCGGGTGCCGTCCGGGAAGGTCGTCCAGGAAGTCCTGCATGACCTCCGGTTCTCCCTGGAGGAGCGTGCCGTGGTGGTGACCGTGCCGGATGACCTGCCGGAAGTGCACTACAACCGGACCCAGCTCTCCATGGTCTTCCGGAATCTCATTTCCAACGCCCTCAAGTTCAACGACAAACCGGCCCCGACCATCCACATCGGCCATGAGCGGGTCGGGGATGCCCACGTCTTCTCCGTGACCGACAACGGGATCGGCATCGAGCGGGAATACTACGAGAAGGTCTTCATGATTTTCCAGCGGCTCCACCGCCCGGAGGCATATCGCGGGACGGGGGCGGGGCTGACAATCGTGAAGAAGATCGTGGAGAACCACCGCGGGCGGATCTGGGTCGACTCCGTGCCCGGGGAGGGGACAACCTTCTATTTCACGGTGCCCCGATGAATGCACACGAACAGGGAGAACCGCGCACGGTGCGGATCCTCCTCGTGGAGGACAACAGGGATTTCGCGCGGCTGGTGGAGCTGTTCCTCCGGAAGCATGAGCCGGAGCAATTCGAAGTGGTCTGGAAGGCCAACGGACCCGAGGCGCTTGCGGAGCTGGCGCGCGACCCGGACTTCGATGTCATCCTCATGGACTACTTTCTCCCGGGGCAGAACGGGCTGGAGATCACGCGGATCCTGCAGGATCAGCAGGTGAAGATTCCGGTCGTCTTCCTGACCGTGAACAAGGACTTCGACCTTGCGGTGGAGGTGATGAAGCTGGGGGTGGAGGACTACCTGGTGAAGGAGGAGATCCCGACGCCGGTCCTCCCCCGGACAATCCTGAGCGTCCTGGAGCGCCAGGCCCTCCGTCTGGAGCTGACGAAGCTGGAGATCACGCAAAAGCGTCTGGAGGCCATCTCCGACATCGTTCTCCAGATTACCAGGGAAATCCGGCTCCCCCTGGACGCCCTGCGGCTCAGCGTCACCGAGCTCCTGTCGAGCCACGACTCCGACAACCTCAAGACGTACCTGACGATCATCAGGGACAATCTGGAGCGGATTGAGCAGAAGATCGCGAAGCTCAAAGACCTGAAGACCGACAGAACCGTCCCGTATATCAAGGATATCCGGATGCTGGACCTCTCATAGAAAGGGCCCGGTCCGGAGTTCATCCCGGATTTCTTCCGTATCCCATCGAGGAACGAGCAATGAGCACACAGACGCCAGACCTGGGCGGCGGCTACAAGGAGCCCGCCCCCCTGACCGAGAAGGAAAACCCCCTCGAGTCCATGATGCGGCGTTTCGACGTGGCCGCCAGGATCCTGGACCTGGAAGAGGGGGTGTACAACTACCTGAAGACCCCTGTCCGGCAGTACATCGTCTCCATCCCCATCCAGATGGAGGACGGGCATATCCGCGTGTTCGAGGGCTACAGGGTGATTCACAGCGACGTGATGGGTCCCTCCAAGGGAGGGATCCGCTACGCCCCCGACGTGACCCTGGACGAAGTCCGGGCCCTGGCGGCCTGGATGACGTGGAAATGCGCCATCGTGAACATCCCCTTCGGGGGGGCCAAGGGGGCGGTGCGGTGTGATCCTGCGCGTCTGACACAGGTGGAGCTGGAGAAGATCACGCGCCGCTACACCGCCAATCTCATTGACGTCTTCGGGCCGGACCAGGATGTCCCCGCGCCCGACATGAACACGAATGAGTTGACCATGGCCTGGATCATGGACACCTACAGCATGCACAGGCGGCGAACGGAAACGGGCGTGGTGACGGGGAAGCCTCTCATCCTGGGGGGCTCGCTCGGCAGGCGGGAGGCAACGGGCCGCGGAGTCATGGTGACGACCCTGTGTGCCATGGACCGGCTGGGGATCTCTCCGCAAGGGACCACGGTGGCCGTCCAGGGCTTCGGCAATGTGGGATCGGTGTCCGCCCAGCTTCTGCAGGAACAGGGCTGCCGCATCATCGGGATCAGCGACGTGTCGGGGGGATACTACAACAAGCAGGGGATCGACGTGCAGAAAGCGATCGCCTACACATCCCGGCACCGCACGCTGGCGGGCTGGAAGGGAGGGGACCCCATCAGCCAGACGGAGCTTCTCCAGCTCGAGTGCGATGTGCTGGTGCCTGCGGCCAAAGAGGAGCAGATTACGCCTGCGGTGGCCCGGAAGGTGAAAGCCCGCATCATCACCGAAGGCGCAAACGGCCCCACCACGGCGAAAGCGGACCCGATCCTCCAGGACAGCGGCATCCTTGTCGTTCCCGATATCCTTGCCAATGCCGGGGGAGTGACGGTGTCGTATTTTGAGTGGGTTCAGGATCGGAGCGGATACTTCTGGAGCCTGGCCCGGGTCAACCGGCGTCTGGACCGGATGCTCCGCACCGCCTTCGACACCGTCTTCGACATAGCCGGCAAACAGAAGGTGTCCATGCGCATCGGGGCCTACGTCCTGGGCATGGAGAAGGTGGCCAGGACCCTGAAGCTGAGAGGGATCTACGCGTAAGACCCGACATGGTTGGTTCTTGGTGCGGGCGGGGCGGCGCGCCCTGATGGCCTCTCTGTGCACCTGCCTGGGTGCGGTTCCCTGCCCGGGGGAGGAGCCCCCTCCGGGAGGGCCTCCCACGAACCTGGAGGTCATCGCGGCCCTTGCGCGGGAAGCGGGGGATTCCGTGCGCATGATGCTGGGCGGATGGGGAGCCCGCAGTGTGGGTCTGCGCGTCCTGCCGGAAGCGGATTCCTGGATGGTGGCGTCGGCCTTCTGGACGGGGCTTGAGGCGGGGGCGGGCCCGGGGAACGACTCCTCCGACCTGCTGGCGGAGTTTGCCGTCCGGGCTCTTCCCGTTGCGTACGGAGGGGGAGATCCCATGGAGCGCAGGGTGGAACTGGCGGCCGGCGTGATGGTGCGGGAGAGGGTTTCGGGGCGCACCCTGCTCCTGAGGGATTTCCACCTGGTTCGTCGGGATACGGTGGGCGTCCGGGAGCTGGAAGGGATTGAGAACGCGGCGGTCCCCGCCTCGCGGGGCAGACGTCCCGAGGAGGGACTCCTCTCGGGCTTCGTGGAGCCGTTGCTTCTCATGGGGGCAATCGGAGTTGCGGTGTTTCTCCTTTTCCGGGTGCGGAGCTGATCGGTGAGGCCCATGCGCGCGGTGCGAAGGTTCTTCCTGACGGCCGGGGGCATGTTCCTGGCGTTTCTTGGAGCCGCAGTGGGCACGGTTCCGGGCGCCCCCGGGCCGGATGGGGGCGCAGACGGAAACTCCCGCGTGCGGTTGCTGGCGCTCGGCGATGTGAATCTGGGTCGGGATGTGGGGCAGCGTATTCTCCGGGGGGACACGCTGTATCCCTTCCGCCGCGTGCGTTCCCTGTTCGCCTCGGCGGATATTGTTCTGGCCAATCTGGAATCCCCCCTCTCGGACCAGCGGGGGGTGACGCAGCATCCCGCAAACAACCTGGTCTTCACGGGCCCGCCGGCAGGGGCGTGGTCGCTGGCCCGCGCGGGGGTGGATGTGGTGTCCACGGCGAACAACCACGCCCTCGATTTCGGGCTGCGTGCACACCGGGAGACCATGCGGCACCTGGCGGAGGCCGGAGTGGCCTTCAGCGGGACGTCGGAGGACCCGGAGCACCTGCATCGACCGGCCGTGCTGGAGCGTGGGGGAATCTGGTTCGCCTTCTTCTCCTGCACCGGCCTGATGAACATGGAGACGGATTCCTGGAAGTGCCGCGTGGCGCCGGCCGATACCTCCGTCCTGAATCCCCTCATCCGGACCTGGGACGGCGCGGTGGATGTCGTGGTGGTGAGCTACCACGGAGGAGCGGAGTATGCGGAAGGTCCCTCCGGAGAGACGGTGGCGTTTGCCCGCTCGGTGATGGGGGCTGGCGCCGACATCTTCGTGGGACACCATCCCCACGTTCCCCACCCCGTCCGGATACTCCCCGAAGGGGTGGCGGCGTATTCACTGGGCAATTTCGTGTTCCATCAGCCGTTCGGATTCTGGACTCAACGGAGCTTCGCATTGCGTGTCACGGTGGAGAAAACCCCCGGGGGCACGGTGATCGCCTCCACGGAGTGCATCCCGGTGCGGGCGGGCCTCCAGCCCGAGGTGGAAGAGGGGGAGGAGATGCGGAACGCAATCCTGCGGCGGATAGAAGCCCATCCCCCGATAATTGCCTGGAGACCATGACGCGCGTCCTGCTCTGTTGTTGCTGTGTGGTGTTTGCCCTGTGGGGGTGCTCCTCTTCCGACGAGCTTGCCACGGCGGGAGCCGCGGAGCGCTTCGCGGCCGCCCGCGCCCTCTTCATGGACGAGGACTACCTGGAGGCCGTGAACCAGTTCACGGTCCTGACCCTCCAGTTCCAGGGAACCGCCTACGCCGATTCCTCCCAGTTCTTTCTGGCGGAGGCACGGTACCGGCGGGAGGAATTTCTGCTGGCGGCATTTGAATACCAGCAACTCCGCCGGAACATGCCCTCCAGTCCGCTGGTGGCGGATGCCCAGTTCATGACGGCGGAGTGTTACCGCCGCCTGGCCCCCCCCTCCCCCCTGGACCAGCAATACACCCTCAAGGCGATCGACGAGTTCCAGACCTTCCTGGAATACCACCCCGCCCATCCCAGGGCGGCGGAGGCGGAGGCGGCGATCCGGGAGCTGACGGACCGGATGGCGGGGAAGACCTATGAGATCGCCCAGCAGTACAGGGCGCTCCGGTACTACAGGGCGGCCCAGTTCTACCTGGAGGACGTGATGGAGAAGTACCACGACACGGGGTATGCTCCGCTGGCATCCCTGGAACGCGCGGAGGTGCTGGTGGCCCGTCGGAAGCCCGCGGAGGCGCGTGCGGCCGTGGGGTCCTTCCTGGAACGATTCCCGCACAGCGTCCTGCGGAGCCGCGCCGAGAAGCTCCTTCTGGAAATCCAGGCGGAGATGGACAGGCATCCACCCGTTCCCTCCCCCCCCGGGGGAACGGAGCGGCCCTGACGGGGAGGAGGACCGCATGTCCGGCAGATCCGCACCGAAGAAACGTGTCCGTGATTCCCAGGTGTTTGCAACCGAGCTCGTCCTTCCCAACGACACGAACCAGCTGGGGAACCTCCTGGGGGGGCGCCTCATGCACTGGATAGACATCGCGGCCGCCATCGCTGCTCAGAGACACGCCGGGAGGGTGTGCGTGACCGCATCGGTGGATGAACTCAACTTCCATGAACCGATACGTCTTGGAGAAGTGGTCACCCTCCGCGCATCGGTGAACCGGGTCTTCCGGTCCTCCATGGAAGTGGGAGTGCTGGTGACGGCCCAGGGACTCCGCACGGGCGCGGCCCGGCGGGCCAACAACGCATACCTGACGTTCGTAGCCATCGACAGGGCGGGCAGACCCGTGCGGGTCCCGCATGTTGTTCCCGGGACCGGGGAAGAACGGCGCAGATTCCGGGAGGCGCTGGACCGCAGGCAGCGGCGCCTCGAGAGCCGGACCACCCGGTAGGGGGGTGCCGCCGCCATGACGCGATTCCTGATGAAGGCCCGGGCCTCCCGGCAACAGGTCTGCGTGTTGTCCTCTCTCCTTCTTTTTCTCTCCGTATCGGGTCGGGGCGGGGCGCCCTCCGTGGGCTTCTTCGGGCTGACCGTGGACAGGACCCTGGAGTATTTCCCCGGTCCGCTGGGGGTGGTGGAGGGACCGGGAGGAGAACTCCGGATCGTTGTGGGCGAGCGGGATGCTCCCTTCCTCCGTCTCTACAGGATCTCGGGAGACGGATCCCTGATGGAGACGGAGAAGGTGCGTCTGGGGACGCCGGCGCGGGATCTGACCGTCGTCTCTCCGCCCAGGGGGGACGTTCCGACGCTGGTCTGTCTGGGGCGCGCGGGGGACTCCGTCACGCTCTGCCGCGGATGGCCCCTCCGGCCGGCGGTTGCGTATCCTCTCCGGGAGAGGGCGGAGCGCGTCCGGGCGGCGGACGTGAACAACGACGGGCGTCCGGACGTTGTTGCATGCGGGAGGGAGGGCTCCGGGGTCCAGGTGCTCTACGGGAGGAAATCCGGCGGCCTGGAACCCGCCCGGATGATCCTCGAGGACGTCTCGGTCGCGGATGTGGCAGTGCTGGATCTGAACGGCGACCGCATCAGCGACATGGTGGCGCTCCCATGGCTGGGGGAGAAGGCGGCCGTGTATTTCGGCATCGGCCGGGGCGTCTTTGCGGAGCAGATTGCGCTGGATCTGCCGGGCGACCCATCCCGTCTGGCGGTTGCGCGCGCGAGCCCTGATCGGACCACCACGCTCGTGGTGGGGTTGGCGGGAGAGCCCGCGATCGTCCGGCTTGTCGTTTCGGCGGCGGGAGAACTTGTCTCTGCGTGCCGGATGGAGACTCCGGGGACCCCCGGAGAGCTTCTTCTGGAAGACATGAACGCGGACGGCCTTCCCGATCTGGCTCTGGCGGCGGGGAGTGTGATCGGGATTCTGCCGGATGCGGGGAGGTGCCGGAACGACGGCCCTGTCTGGTACGGAGGGGGGGAAGGCGTGGGCCCGATGCAGTTGTTGGACGCGGGGGGAGGGGTTCCGGATCTTGTGTACCTGGACGCGGCGGGCGGCCGCCTGGCCCTTCTGGGAAACGCGCACCGGAAGGGGAGATCCGGGTGGCCCCCCCAGTTCGCGGTGGGAGGCGGACCGTCGGGGCTGGCCGTGCGCGATCTTGACCGGGACGGGAGGATGGATCTGGCCTGTGCCAACACCGTTTCGGGCACCGTCTCCGTCGTGCGGAGAACGGCCGCGGGGTTTTCCGCGCAGGAACAGATTCGGGTGCTTCCGGAACCCGTCAGCGTGCACGCCACATCCCCCGCCGATTCGGGCCTGGCCGGCCTGGTGGCTCTGCATCCGAGGGGGGAACGGGTCACGGTCGTGAACCTCTACCGGTTCCCCCACGCGCCCCGCACCTACTCCCTGGTCACGGCGGGCGCGCCGCGCATGGTGCTCGCCCACCGGGACAGTGTGTCAGGAAAGCTGGAGCTCCTGGTGGGCTCGGGTGAGGCCGATCGGGGGAGCATTGCTCTCACGCTCTACGAACAGGCGCAGGGGGGGAAGTTCCTCGAACGGACGGTGCGCCCCGTGCTCCCGGGGCTTGTGCGCTCCCTCCTGGTGGGAGATCTTGCGCGGAGTGGAACCCCGGATCTGGTGGCGCTGGTGCGGGAGAACAGTCGATCCGCGCTCCGCCTCATGGTGGCCCCCGGGCGGGGGCTCTTCTCCTTCGGCCCGGCCCGGCCGGTGCTGGAGTTTCCCGACAGCGGAGGAACGGCGGGCCCACTGCTGGGAGCCGACCTGAACGGGGACGGGCTGCAGGACCTGGTGCTGGTTGTGAGGGGACGGCAGCCGGGAATCGGGATCGTCTATGGGCGGAAGGGAAAGGAATTCGGTCCCGGGATCCAGTGGATACGGGGGATCCTGCCGATCGGGGAGGATCATATCCTGGTGGATGATCTGGACGGCGACGGGCTCCGGGACATCCTGTGCCTCGACTCACTCACGCGAACTCTTACGGTCATCCGGCAGGGCCGGGGGGGGGTATTCGGGAGTCCTGTCCCGCGGATTCCCGGGCGAGGAGTAACGGGTTTTCAGATCGGGCATCTGATGGACGGACCGGGGCTGGATATTGTGGTGTCCGAGGGCGGGAAAGGGCGGCTGACGATCCTTGAGAATCCGTTTCTCCGGTGATGAGGCCATGAGACGGTGTGCCCGCATCGTGGTCCTGCTCTTCCTTCCGATCCTCACGGAGAGCGCGGGGACGGCCGCGGGACGGTTGCCGGGCGTTGCACTCCGGGAGGAGGGCCTGAGCCGGCTGGGCCTTCTGGATCCCGCCTCGGGGGCTGCGAAGTGCGGTTTTCCTCTCCTGGCTTTCGCCTCCGAGCGGCGCGACGCCCACCCCCGGGAAGGGGCGGGGGCGTATGCCGCCCTCCTTGTCCGCCCGGCAACCCAGATGAGCATCCTGCGGGATGGGGTGCGGGTGCACTACGACACCGCGGGGGCCCATGCGCCCGCGCTTCTGGATGGCTCCTTTGTGCGGATACCCGGGACCTCTCACGCGTATGCGGAGTCGGTGGCCGCCATCTGCGCCAGCGTCGCCCGGCGGCAGACTCAGGAGCTCGGCTATGCCGCCCCCCCCCCGGACGGGGGTTCGGGGGGAGGCGATGAATACGATGTGTACGTGCAGGAGCTGGGGGCACTCTACGGGGAGACGGCCCCGGAAACGAACCTCGGGGGACGCCGGTACACGACGTTCATGACAATCGACAACGATTTCGTCTTCGTGAGTCCTGCGGCGAACCGGGGACTTCCAGCGCTCCGGGTGACGCTCGCGCATGAATATCATCACGCCGTCCAGCTGGGCGGGTACGGGTACTGGGGATATCCGCACATCGCCTACTACGAGATGAGCTGCGTGTGGATGGAGGATGTGTTGTACCCGGAGGTGAACGACTACCTGGTGTATGTGCGGTCCTCCCTGGGACACTTCCGGCATCCCCATGTGCCCTTTCCCTCCACGGATATCATCATGTACAGCCGGGGGATCTGGTGCCACTTCCTGGCCGCGCGGTTCGCCGGGGACCTCATGCGCAGATCCTGGGAGTGGATGGCGGCGGTTCCTCCTCTTGCGGCTCTGGACAGAACGCTGCGGGAAGCCCCCTATCAGACGGGTTTCCAGAGCGCGTTTGCCGAATGGGCTCTCTGGAACTACTACACCGGGGGAAGGGCGGATTCCCTGCATTACCCCGAGGGGAGGGAGTACCCGGAGGTGTTTCAGGAGCCGGCCGCCTTCACGCCTCCGGCGCGCAGGATCGAAGGGGCTCTGGGTCCTCTGGCGGCCCGGTACCACCAGACCCCGCAAACTCCCGACACCCTGACCCTGGCCCTGGCGAACCTGGATCTGGACAGGGCGGCGGCGGGGGACGAGACGGAATCCCCCTATGCCCTGATCCTGAATGTGGAACGGCCGGATCCCGGGTACGTCCCCACGGGATCGGGTCTCTTCGTCAAGCTGGAGGTGGCGGACCCGGGACTGTGGCACAACTGGAGTCTTGTGCGCGGCGGGATCCCCCTGTCACTGGC
>JBAVEL010000122.1:0-13812 GCA_049587715.1 Bacteroidota bacterium | reverse complement strand
GTTGCACGCCTGGTGAAGGACCGGGAAGTGGTCCGCGAGCTCTTCTCGGCGATCGCCCCAAAGGTGGGGGCCCGGCCCGGCGGCTACACCCGGGTGGTGCGCCTGGGCCAGCGGGCGGGAGACGGGGCCGAGATGGCGGTGCTGGAGCTGGTGGATTTCAACACCGGGAAGGAAGCCCCCGAGAAGGCGGCAGCGCCCGCCAAGAGCAGGAAGCCCGCTCCCCGGCGCGCCCCGCGCGGGAAGGCCGCCGGAGAGGAAAAGGAGAGCGCGGCGAAGAAGAAGCCCGCGAAGACCGCGCCCGAGACGGAAGAGTCCCCCTGAGGGACTCTTCCCCTTTTGTGGGGGAGGCCCTGCCCGGGCCGGGACACGGCGTTCTCGGAGGCGGCGATGGATATTACGCGGGTCGAGTTCACCCTGGGTGCGGCGACCCTCGGGCAGCTCCCGAGGGACGGACGTCGGGAGATCGCATTCCTCGGCCGCTCCAATGTGGGAAAATCCTCCCTCATCAACCGCCTCTGCGGCAGGCGTTCCCTGGCCCGCAAATCCTCGCAACCGGGCAAAACCCGGCAGCTCAACTACTTCCTGGTCAATGATCGGTTCTATCTTGTGGACCTTCCCGGCTACGGCTATGCCCGCGTCCCCGAGCAGGTCCGCGCGGCATGGGGGACCCTCATCGAACAGTATCTCCGGACCAGGGAGACGCTTGCCCTGGCGGTGCAGGTTCTGGACGCCCGGCACGGTCCCACCGATCTGGACCGGATGATGGCCGGGTGGCTGGACACCTACGGGATTCCCTTCCTGGCGGTCTTGACCAAGTCAGACAGGATACCGCGGGGGCGCCTGGCGCCCTGCCTGGAGGGGGCCCGTGAGGCGCTCGGCGCCCGTTCGTCCTGCCGGGGGGTTCTCGTGGTCTCCTCCGTGACGGGAGAGGGGAGGCCTGCAATGCTCTCCATCATTGCCAGGGCTCTTGCCTGACCGGGCCGGCCTTCCACGACGCAGGTGCACCATGAAGAAACGGCTGTTCACTCCCGGTCCCACCCCCGTTCCCGAAACCGTCGCGCTGGCCCTGGCGGAACCCGTCATCCACCACCGCAGCAGCGAATTCCGCGACCTCATGGGCCGGGTGAACGATGGACTGGGGTACCTGTTCCAGACGGGGCGTCCGGTCCTGACGCTCACCTGCTCGGGAACGGGGGGAATGGAGTCCACCCTGGTGAGTCTCTTCGGCCCCGGCGACACGATTGTGTCGGTCAACGGGGGGAAGTTCGGGGAGCGGTGGGGGGAGATGGGCCGGCACTTCGGCCTCCGCGTGGTGGAGGTGAAGGTTCCCTGGGGTGCCGCCGTGGAACCCGGCCGGCTGGCGGATGTTCTCTCGGCGCACCCGGAAACGAAAGGCGTGTACCTGACCCACTGCGAGACCTCCACGGGAACCGCTGCGGAGGTGAGAGAACTCGCGGAGGTGATCCGCGCGCGGTCAGGAGCCCTGGTCTGCGTGGACGGTGTGTCCGCGGTGGGGGCGCACGAATTCCGCTTTGATGCATGGGGTATCGACGCCTGCGTCACCGCCTCCCAGAAGGGGCTCATGGCCCCTCCCGGGCTTGCGTTCGTCGCCCTGAGCGAGCGCGCGGCGAAAGCCGCCTCATCGACGGGCCTTCCCCGCTTCTACCTGGACCTCGGCCGCGCCATCCGCGCAATGGAGCAGAACCAGACTCCCTGGACCCCCGCCGTCCCGCTCCTGGCGGGGGCGGCGGCGGCCCTCCGGATGATCCGGGAAGAGGGTATCGAGGGTGTCTGGGGGAGGCACGCCCGGCTGGCGGAGGCGCTCCGGGCCGCCCTGGGTGCCATGGGGCTCCGCCTCTTCTCTGCAGCCCCTTCTCCCGCCGTGACGGCGGTCCGCCTGCCCGACGGCGTGGGGTGGGAGGCCCTTGGCTCCGCTCTGAGGGGCAACGCCGGCATTACCGTGGCCGGAGGTCAGGGAGAGGCCGCCGGAAAGATATTCCGCATCGGCCATCTGGGGTACCATGACGAGCAGGACATCCTCGCCGTCGTGGGAGCACTGGAGCGGGTCCTGCCCCGGCTGGGATACTCCGTGGAAGCCGGCACGGGCCTTGCCGCAGCCCAGAGATCCCTCCTGGGGCGCTGAGCGGGCGGGAAGGGGGAACTCCCCCGCACGCCGCCAGCCGCATCCCGCCCCCCTGGCGGTCCCCCCGTGTGTGTCCCCCGGCCCGTTACCTTGACAAAGTGGCGTGGGGTCTGTATATTCCGCTCAAACCCTCAGACTGCAAAGGAGGTGGTGGCCTCAGGGGGTCATTGATACGCTTTCCATTCACCCTTACCCTTTCCTTCCTTCCCGGCGGATTCTTCGAAGGAGCCGGGCTCGCGTCCCGGAGGTTCTCCTTCGGGTGGGAGCCCGGGCGTCCTTTCCTTTCCGATTTGGGGCCGTGGCCGGTCCGGAGGCGGCGCCCCCGGGTGGAAGCTGATGCGACTCTCAACCGGTGTCCCCCCGGGGGATCGCCGGGCCGGAGCTTTCGACGCCGCGAGCGCCCTTGATGCCGGGCACCCCCGGAAGGAGGCGGTGTTCGCGAACCTCTTCAACTTATCGGAGGATGCTATGCGCGCACAATCCATCCTGCTTCTCCTTGTGCTCCTGTTGATACCCGGGCTGGTCTTCGCGGGCACGACGGGCAAGATCAAGGGCAAGGCGACCGACAGGGATACGAAGGAGGCCTTGGTCGGTGCGAACCTGACGCTGGAGGGGACCTCCTACGGCGCGGCCACCGACATCAACGGTGAGTTCACGATCCTGAACATCCCCGCGGGGGTCTATGTGCTCAGGGCCGCGTTTGTCGGATACGCGCCGGTCCGCGTGTCGGAGGTGCGCGTGAATGCCGACTTCACCACCACTCTTGACGTGGCTCTGATCAGCGAGGCCGTGCAGCTGGGGCAGGTGGAAATCGTGGCCGAGAAACCCCTGATCCGCGCCGACTACACCAACACCACCAAGATCAAGAGCGCCGAGGAGATCGCCAATCTCCCCATCAGGGGGGTGACGAACGTGATCGGCCTGCAGGCCTCCGTCGTCCAGAACGAAGGGACGAACCTGCTCTACATCCGGGGGGGAAGGGCGAGCGAGGTGGCCTACGTGGTGGACGGGGTGAGCCTGAACAACCCCCTCTCGGGCACTGCCAGCAATGCCTTCACCAACATCAACCAGAACTCCGTGGAGGAGCTCCAGATCCAGACGGGGGGATTCAACGCCGAATACGGCTCGGCCATGTCGGGGGTCATCAACCTGAACACCAAGGAGGGGGGCGCGCGCTATTCGCTGAGCGCCGAAGCGGTGAGCGACGCGTTCATGAGCGGCTTCAAACGCCAGAGCGTTGGAAAGGAGGACGGATGGGGCTACAACCTCTTCAACATCGCCCTCAGCGGACCGGTGATTCCCGATGACAACGTGGCGTCCTTCTTTGTCTCGGCGGAGCGCCAGCTCCTGCAGGACAACGATCCTCGTTCCATCGGGGGTGTGAAGCCGAATTCGGAATCCAGGATCTCAAACTTCAGCGGGAAGCTCACGCTGAGACCCATGAGCGTCCTGGACCTCAAGCTGGGGGGCTCGTACTACCAGGAGCTGGGCCAGAACTGGGACAACTTCATGCGGTTCCTGGCTCCCGATCACCAGCAGAGGTTCGCCAACCACACCCTCTCGGGCTTCGCGCGGCTGACCCACAACGTCTCTCCGAGTCTCTATTATACGGTGCAGGGAAGCTACTTCCTGGAGAGACGGCAGAGCGGGGACGGGGTGTGGTTCAGCGACCTCTATTCCTACGGGGATCCGGTCAAGAACCTCAGTTTCCCGAGCGTGGCCAAGAACCCCGCCAGCGTCTTCAGCACCGTGGCCGCGCCGGGTACCGTGTTTGACCGCTACATCAAGGAGAAGTCGGAAATCCTGAGCTTCACGGGGGACGTGAGCCTCCAGGAGGGGAACCACCTGATCAAGGTGGGCGGGGAATTCCGGCAGCACAGGATCCGCCGGTACACAGGAAACCCGATGGGCCTGGCGATACCCGTGACGGGTGCGGCTGCCGGCTGGGATGGGTTCCGGAACCAGAACTTCGAGTTCTTCGGCTACACGTTTGACGGGGCCGAGTACGACGGAGAGGACGACTTCTTCAATACACGGCGGGAGGCGCCGCGGAAGCCCATCTACCTGGCCGGCTACCTCCAGGACAAGTTCGAGCTCTCCGACCTGGTTCTCAACCTGGGCCTCCGCGTCGATCACTTTGACGCCAAGGAGAAGGTGGTGAAGGATCTGCTGAATCCCTTCGGAGCCCGCGGAACACCCCTCGGGGGCGTGTTCGATCCCACGGATCTGCGGGATTCCCGGGCGTTTACCTCGGTGAGCCCCCGGCTGGGATTCTCCTTCCCCATCACCGACCGCGCCGTGTTCCACGCCCAGTACGGCACCTTCCTGCAGATGCCGCCGCTGCAGTACGTGCTTGTCAGCAAGACCTGGGAAGACCGGATCATGGGAGACTCCCCGTTCTCGACGCGGATTCCGAATCCGGACCTGAAGCCCGAACGGACCGTGGCCTACGAGCTGGGCTTCAAGACCATGCTGACCGACAACGCCGCCCTCAGCATCACGGGATTCTATAAGGAGGTGAAGGACCTCATCCAGTCCCGGAGCATCGGAACGAACACCGAGCCCGCCTATCCGAACGGCTACGAGACATTCCAGAACGTGGATTTCGGAACCGTGAAGGGTTTCGACATCATCTTCGAGCTGCGCCGCACCAAGAACCTGGCCGTGACCGTGAACTACACGCTCGGATTCGCCAACGGCACGGGCTCGGATCCCAACGTGCAGTCCCGGATCTCCTGGATTCAGACGGAGAACCCCAAGATCGTATCCCCCCTGGATTTCGACCGCCGCCACATCGGGTCGGTGAATCTGGACTACCGGACGGGGGCCGCCGAGGGACCCGCCTTCGGGGATGTCCACCCCTTCGAGAACACGGGGATCTCCATGCTGTTCTCTTTCAACAGCGGTGTGCCCTATACCAAGTCCAACATCTACAATCCCTTCTTCGGAGGAACCACGGAAATCCGCCCCACGGGTGGCTTGAACCAGGCCTACACGCCCTGGAACTTCCGGTTCGACCTGCGCGTGGACAGAACCTTTGATCTGGGTCCCGTGGATCTGATCGCCTCCCTGGCCGTGCTGAACCTGCTGGATGCGGATAACGTGGGGAGCGTGGCCCGGCTGCCGGGCGGCGGGCTGGGCACCACCGGCGCCACAGGGGTGGCGCAGGCGGGCGTGAATGTGGGGGTGTATCGGGGGACCGGCGAGCCCGACAACTCGGGATGGCTCTCCACCGAACAGGGGCTGGCGTTTCTCAGGGACAATGCCCCGGTCGTGGTGGACGGGCGGACTCTCTATCCCGGGGATGTGTTCCGGGCGCGTGAGGCCAACCCCGCCAACTACGGGATCCCGCGCCAGCTCCGGTTCGGGCTGCGGATCGAGTATTAGGCACAGGCGTTCCCATTATCCAGGAGAGTATCGGTCATGAAGAAAACAACCACATTGCGTGCGCTGTCCCTGGCCGCCCTGTTCCTGTTCGCAGCCGGAGTGCTTACGGACGCCCGGGGCGCAGCCAGGCCCGGAGTGCCGCAGGCGCGCAAGCTCATGGTAAGCGGCGATTATGTCGTGTTCGACGTGAACAACATCTCCACGTTCATCCGGAACAACGGCTCCTTCAACCGGAATCCGGGGACAGGCAACTCCGGATTCGAGTGGCCCAAGGGCACCGGGAACACCGCCAACTACGCCTCCGGGCTCTGGCTGGGAGGCGTGCGGGGGGGAACCACGCGCGTGGCGGTGGCCGAATACACCTATGAGTATGATGCGGGGCCGGTGGGGGCGGACCCGGGCGATCCTCAATACCGGGTCTACAAGATCAGGCGGGGAGACGGCCCCGGCGTCACGGACTGGGACGAGTGGCCCGTTGCCGACGGCGCCCCCGTGGATGGGAGCGGCAACCCCAAGCTGATCGGGGACATGACGGTCTTTGCGATCTACAACGAGGCGGATCCGCTCTCGCATGTCAACATGACAACGGAGCCCCTCGGCATCGAAGTCCAGATGACCGCCTTTGCCTTCAACAGGGCCGACGCACTCGGGAACAATATCTACTACAAATGGAAGCTCATCAACAGGAGCGGCCAGCCCATCACGGACATGTATGTGACTCTCTGGACCGACGTGGATCTGGGGGAAGCGACAGACGATTTTGACGGGTGCGACACGACCCTGGGGCTGGGATACACCTACAACGCCGACCCCGATGACGGCGTCTACGGGGCCGCCGTGCCTGCCACGGGCTTTGATTTTCTGCAGGGACCCCTGGTGCCGGGGGCGCCGGGCGACACCGCGCGGTTCCCCGACGGCCGCATCGCCCCCGGAATGCGGTTCCTGAAGATGACCTCGTTCCTGAAATACAGCAACGACGCCACCGACCTGGGGAATCCCAATACGGGGCCGGAGGTTCTGAACTACATGCGGGGACGGACCCGCTCGGGCCTGCCCATCACGGATAACAACGGGAACCCCACCACGTTCATGTTCCCCGGGGATCCCACGCAGCCCCTGTCATCCACGAACTGGATCGAGGCCGGGGCCTCGGGAGACCGGCGGTTCATGATGAGCGCGGGGCCCTTCACAATGGCGGCCGGCGACACGCAGGAAATCGTGGCCGCCAACCTGATTGCCGTGGGGGCGGACTACCTGGGGAGCGTGGTGGCTCTCAAGAACGCGGATGCCCTGGTGCAGACGGCCTATGAGCTGAATTTCGGGCTGGCTCCTCCCCCGCTTCCGCCCCCCGTGGAAGCGCGGGGCCTCGACCAGGAGGTGATCCTCTTCTGGGGCGAGAACGACACCCTTGCCACCTCCATCGAAGAAACCAGCACACTGGATCCGATCGCGCAGGCGGGCGGGGCCGTGAAGTTCACCTACGATTTCCAGGGATATGTGGTCTATCAGCTTCCCAGCGCCACGGCGGACCCGTCCCTCTGGAAGATCGTGAAGACATACGACCTCCCCGGCAACGTGGAGCCGATTTACGATGATGTGTTCGACCCCTCTCTGGGTTTCACCGTCAGCAAGCCGGTCCGGTTCGGGGAAAACAAGGGAATCCAGAGGAGCGTGCGCATCACGCGGGATCTCTTCACCAATGCGCCACTCCGGAACAACAGGGACTACTACTTTGTGGTGACGGCCTATACCTGGAACGAAGAGAGCGTTCCCCGGACGCTGGAAAGCGGATCGGTCTCCGTCACCGTACGGCCCTCCAAGAGCCCGGGATCCCGCATCACCTCGGCATACGGCGACACGGTCGGGACCGTGACGCACGTGGCCGGCATTTCGGAGGCCTCCATTGTTCCCGTGGTGGTGAATCCCGCGGCCCTTACCGGGCATCAGTACCAGATATCCGTGGATGCCTCGGGCGGGTCCAAGATCTGGAAGCTGCGCGATCTCACCTCCGCGCAGGATCTTCTCACCTCCCCCAACTTCGGCCCCGGCCAGGGCGGAACCGGGTACTCCTGGCCCGTGAAGGACGGCATCTCCTGGCGTGTCTTCGACGTGGAGTCCCGCCCGAATCAGGATTCCTGCGCCCTGGTGGCCGATTCGGCCTGGATGATGGGGGTGCGGTGGGAACACGCGCCCGCGGTCATCGACCCCACGGGGGAGGACTACCGGATCATCACCATCGGGAGCGATCTGCCCAACTATCTGGGGCAGTTCGGGCCCGAGTTCAACGAGGCCAACATCACCCCCCTGGAAGTGCGGTTCGGGCCGGGAGAGGTGCAGAAGGCCTACCGCCTGCGCCGCGTGGGGGGCGTGGGCACGGCATACGTGATCCAGGCCGTGAACCCCTATGTGGATGTCCCCTTCACGGTCTGGGATAGGTCGAATCCGGCCTCCCCGCGCCAGTTGACGGTGACCTGGAGGGACCAGAACAACAATGCCCTGTTCGATCCCGTGGAGGAGGATGACGGGCTGGAAATCGCCTTCATCTACTTCCGCACCTATGATCCGGCCGGCGGACAGTGGCCCTATGAGGGGCAGGGCTCGGGGCCGGCGGACTGGTCCAACAAGGCCACCGTGGGCGCCGATGCCGATGTCATGTACGGGATGTCCTTCGGGCTTGTCCCCGGTGTGATCCCCTGGCGGGCGGGGAGCAAGCTTGTTGTGATCCCGTTCAAGGTTCTCAAGTCCGAGGACCTGTATGCGGTGGCCGCTCCTGCGGCGCCCGCCACAAGCCCCGAGCTCGTCCAGGCGGACCTTTCCCTCATCAACGCGGTGCCCAACCCCTATTTCGGGGCGAACGCCTATGAGCGGAACCAGTTCAACAGGGTCATGCGCTTCACGAACCTGCCGGACGAGGCGAAGCTCCGCATCTTCAACCTTGCGGGGGACCTGGTCCGCACCATCGACAAGAACGACCGGACCACGACCGCCGACTGGGATCTGACAAACCAGAACGATCTTCCGGTGGCAAGCGGCATGTACCTGGTGTACATTGAGATGCCGGGCATCGGGACGAAGATCCTGAAGGTCGCCGTGATCATGTCCGAGGAGCGGCTGGACAATTTCTAAAGACAGGCCGGACCCGTGCGGACGTGCTCACGAACTTACAACCAGGAGACCTGACATGAAGACAAGGAACGTTCTCTCCCTGCTGCTCCTCCTTGCGGCGGCGGCGATGATCCCGGCGGGTGCCGAGGCCGGCTCGCCGACGCGCAGGGGTACGGCGGGAGCCATGGAACTGCTCATCCCCGTTGGTTCGCGGGGAAGCGCGACGGGGGGGGCCATGAATGCCGTGGCCTCGGGCGTGGATGCCATCCACTGGAACCCTGCGGGCATGTCGCAGACCAGGGGAGTGGAGGCCATGTTCTCGACCCTCAGCTACCTGGCGGACATCCAGGTGAACTATTTCGCGGTGGCGAGCGATTTCGGGGACATCGGGACATTCGGTCTTTCCCTCCGATCCCTGGATTTCGGGGACATCCCCATCACCACGGTGGAGAATCCCGAGGGAACGGGGGGGACCTTCTCCCCCAACTTCATCAGCGGATCCCTCTCCTACGCGCGGGCCTTTACCGACCGGATCCTGGGAGGATTCTCCGTGAAGCTGGTCAGTGAACGCATCATGCGGACAAGCGCCACCGGAATCGGCTTTGACCTGGGGGTGCAGTACCTCTCCGAGACGGGACTGCGGCTTGGCGTGACGCTCAAGAACCTGGGACCTGAGATGAGCTACGAAGGTCCGGATCTGGAGTCGTTTGTGGGTCTTCCCTCCCAGGAGCCGGGATCGCGCGACCGAGCCCTTCGCCTTCCCGGTGCCGGCTTCGAGCTTCCCTCGGTGCTGGAGATCGGGGCCGGATACCGGCACATGTTCGACGAGGAAAACGCCTTTCTGGCGATGGGCAACTTTCAGAACAACAACTTTGCGGCGGATGAATTCCGCTTCGGGCTGGAGTACGCCTGGCGGGATCTTCTCTTTTTGCGGGGCGGTTACATGCTGCTCGGACAGAACAACGCGGAAGACAACATCTACGGCGTGTCCCTGGGGGCCGGGGTAACCGTTCCCGTGAGCGGCGCACGGATCGGGTTCGACTACGCCTACCGGCAGGCCGATTTCTTCGATTCCAATCACTGGATTACAGTGCGATTCGCCCTGTAGGCGCATCCGGGGCCGCAGGCGGCGGGGGCCGCCCGGCTTGGGGTGAAGAGGGCAGCGCAGTCAAACAGAAAGGAAGGGTTCCATGCAGCGAAGCATCCTGGTTCTTCTCGTTCTGGCTCTTGCGGCGTCCGTCGCATGGGCCTCCAAGGGCGTCCGGACCGCGTCGGCGCGGCCGGTCCCGTTCGTGGAGCAGGTTCCGGCGGGGCCTGAAAAGGAATATCCCCCGTATGCGGGGGAGCGGCGGGAATCCCTGGTGGGTACCCCCACAACCCTGGAAGGGTGGTACGACTACCAGAGCAACGGCGGAGGGGTGCAACAGATCCGCACCGACCCCGCCACGGGCTACATCCATGTGACCTATATGCTCTCGGAGGACTCCTCCAGTGTGAGCGACTCCCGGAGGACCGGCTACGCGTACAGCACCGATGCCGGCCTCACCTGGAACAACTTCAGCAACGTGCGGGTCCCCGCCCGGCGTTCGGGGTTCCCCACCCTGGACATCGGAAGGGGTCCCATCGCGGGGGCTACCATCATTTCCAATCATGCCATCGTGATCGGCACCAACAACACCACGATTGTGCTGGTGGATTACCCCCCCGGCCAGGGGGTCTTCTCGGAGCTGGGGTCGCAGGGGCCCCCCGCCGGGGGCGAGCCGATCTGGCCCCAGGTGGCGGCTGGTTCGGACGGCTCCATCATCACCCATTCCACCATCAACAGCACAACCCTCACACAGGTGAACTACCTCCAGAGGACCGTGGACCTCATCAGCTGGTCCCTCTGGCTGAATGTTCCGGGGCCGAACGGTTCGGGCGGCAGGGGACCTGTCGCCTCCACGGCTTCCGGGAAGGTGGGAGCCCTGGTCTGGAGCAGCGATCCCAGTCCTCGCGGTCTGGGTCTCTGGGAATCCACCAACAACGGGGCGAGCTGGCCCACGGCCCCGGTTGAGATCTATCCCCCCGAACGCATCGTGGGAGGGGAGACCCTGGGTGTATGGGTGGGGCACGACATCACGTACGATGCCTCCAACAATGCTCTGATTGCCATGAACACCTCGCGGCAGTCTCCCACCGGGTTCTTCTATGCGGGATCCCGGATCGAGTTCTGGAGCCAGGCCACGGGTTTTGTGACCGCCGTCCCCTGGGACAGCTCCCTGTACCCGAGTCTCATGGTGGCCCAGAGCAATCACCTGGCCCTGGGGTATCCGGCCCTGGCCCTTTCGGGGTCGCGGATCGTGCTGGCCTACCAGGCCTTCCTCAGCGACACGTCATCCATCGACACCTCCACGGGGAGGCACTTCGGCGACATCTTCTATGTCCAGTCCACGAACGGAGGACTCACCTGGTCCAGCCCCGTGAACCTGACCAACACCCCTCAGATGGATGAGCGCTATCCCAGCATCTCCAAGTGGAATCCGGACGGATACGCGTACGTCACCTGGCAGGAGGACACGCGGGCCGGGTCCCATGCCTTCAACGACGAGGCGGAGAAATCCCTCTCCCGGCTCATGTTCTACCGGATCGACCTGAACGCGACGGGGGCGCCGGGGGAGAAGCCTTCCGGTCCCTCGGAGTTCCGGCTGGGGCACAACTACCCCAATCCGTTCAACCCCTCCACCACGATCCGATTCCGGATTGCGGAGCGGTCGGAGGTGCGTCTGGCGGTGTTCAACACGCTGGGGCAGGAGGTGGCCGTGCTGGCCAGCGGCACCAGGGAGCCCGGAGAGTACGCGGTGGACTTCTCCGCCGGCAACCTTCCCAGCGGGGTCTACTACTACACCCTGCGGGCGGGAGCGCGGAGCGCCGCCCGCTCCATGCTTCTCCTGAAGTGACCCGGCGGGGTGAGGGATTGCGGAAGCGTGGGCCCCGGGCCCACGCTTCTTTTTTTCCGTTGCGGGCACTGGCCGCTCTGGCAGTATGGCTTGCGGGGGCGGCCTCCCCTTCGGGGGCGCAGGTGCTCTGGTCCCGGGAGATCCGGGGCACCGATCTGGATGTGGACCTGCACGGGCGGATCTATGTGCTGAACGCAGAGGAGCGCACCCTCACCCTGTTCGGAGAAGACGGGGAGGTTCTTCTCTCGGCGGGCGGGCCCGGGTGGGACGGGGGTCTGTTGGACGAGCCCGCCGGGGTCTGGGCCCGCAACGGCATGGACATCTTTGTGGCTGACCGGGGCAATCACAGGGTGCACCGCTTCGACAGGACGCTGAGTCACGTTTCCTCCCTCTACACCCGGGAGGATCCGGATCCGGAGAAGAGATTCGGATACCCTTCGGATCTCGCCGTATCCCGCTCGGGCGATCTCTTCCTCTGCGATGGGGAGAACAGCCGCGTCCTGCAGGTGGCCGGAGGAGACCGGATCCGGAGGAGTTTCGGAGGGTTCGATGCGGGGAGGGGCCGGCTCCGGCGCCCGTCGCGGATTGAGGCGGGCCCTGCAGACCGTCTCTATGTCCTGGACGAGACCCGTGTGGTGGTCTATGATGCCTTCGGGAACTACCTTCGGGAGATTCCCCTGGGGGAGGACGTCAGGGCGGTTCTGTGGGCGGATTCCGACGGACTGGTGCTGGTGGAGGGAGACAGCCTGCGGAGTTTTGATGCGGAAGACCGGCCGGGAGACCTCCTGCCCCTCCCTCCGGGTTTGGGGACTGTCTGCGCGGTCGCCTTCCGGGGCCCGCGCGCATATTACCTGACCGACCGTGCGCTTGTTGTGGCGGGGGGGGGAATCCGCGGACGGCCGGACGCGCAGCCCCGCAACAGGAGGGATTTCTGACACTATGACGGGAGATGCCTCATGGCACGCAGTCTGAACAAGGTCATGCTGATCGGCAACCTGGGAAAGGATCCCGAGCTGCGCTACACGAGCTCGGGAGTGGCCGTGGCCACATTCACACTTGCCACGAACGAATCCTGGAAGGACCAGGAGGGGAACATGCAGGAGAGGACGGAGTGGCACACGATCGTGGCATGGCGTCGGCTGGCCGAGATCTGCGGGGAATGGCTGAAGAAGGGGAAAAAGGTGTACATCGAGGGCCGCCTGCAGACCAGGAGCTTTGACGACAAGAACACAGGAACCAAGCGGTATGTGACCGAGATTGTGGCGGACAATATGATCATGCTGGACTCCAAGCCGGGAGCCGATGCCGCCGCCTCTGCTCCGTCGGAGGATCTTCCCGCCGGAGGCGGGAAGGACGATGACCTCCCCTTTTAGGGAGGGCATTGACAACGGCGGAATGGAGAGGTATATTGGCTCCGGACGTCCGTTCCTTGTGTGATTGGTTTCGGTGTCCCCCCCGGAGGGGATGAACAAGGGAATTCCGTCGGAATCGGAAGCTGCCCCGCAACTGTGAGTGGATGATTCATGGTGTTGCCACCGTCCAGAGGGATGGGAAGGCAACCCGTCTGAGGGTTCTCTCCACAAGCCAGGAGACCTACCGGAGCCGCCATGCCTTCGGGCCTTCGCGGGAGGGCCCGGTTCAGGGATCCTTATTTCCTTCCCCTTGACCCCAGCCCTCCCACGGCCGGGGTTTTCTTTTGGCACTTCAGGTTATCCACATAGCTATCCACAAACAGGGGCGCCTCAACCAGATGATCCGACGGGCCGTTTATCCCATTGTCTTTTCATGTGTTGTCCTGGCCCCTGCACCTCCGCTTCCGGGAGTTGTGTTTTCCGCACCACCGGTGCATGTGGAAAACCCCGGGATGCCGGCGGGGGAGAAAGCTCCGGGGCCGGATTCAGCCGGGAACTCGCACCCCGGGGTGTATTCCTTTCCCGAGGTGGTCACCGTCGGTTCCCCGGCGGCCGTTGGCAAGGAGATATCTCCCTCTCCCGTGGAAGTCATGCGTGCGGGGGAGATCCGCGCCCTCCCCTTTGCTTCCGTGGGGGATGCTCTGGCGGGGCTCCCCGGGGTCCATGTGAGGACCTACGGGGGAGGGGCATCCGTGCAGAGTCTCTCCGTCCGCGGGTCCCAGGCGGAGCAGACGCTCATCCTCCTGGACGGCATGCGGCTGAACAGCGCTCAGACAGGCCTCTTTGACCTTGGACTGCTTCCCGCATCCATGGCGGAGCGGATTGAAGT
>JBAVEL010000121.1:0-12289 GCA_049587715.1 Bacteroidota bacterium | reverse complement strand
CCCCTGGAGCACACCTACACTCCCGGGCGCGGCCTCGGCCTCGGCTACCGCAGGCCCGCGGGATGGATGGATGCCTCGGCCGACTCCGCCCTCCCCGCCGTTCCCGTGCGGCTGCTGCGCACCGACTTTGCCGCGTGGCTCACAATTGGGGAAGTGCGTGTTGCAGGGGGAGTGGAGGACATCCGGGAGCTGGCGCGGGCGGCTCTGGCCCTGGATACGGCGGGAGCCGCCTTCCGGATCTTTTCCCCCGTGGAGGGGGTGGAGGCGGGAGGAAAGAGGGCGGCCGCGTACGAGACGGTGGGGACATCTTCGCCCGACACGGTGCGCACGGTCCTGTTCGAGATGCAGGGAAGATTCTATGAGGTGCGCGCCCTGGCGGGGGCCGGGAGGGCCGGCCGGGAGGAGGTTTTCTCCACGCAGCAGCGCCTCGTGGAAACCCTGGCCTGGTAGCTACAGGCCCGTCACGGTGTGTACCCCGGCCCAATCGGCCGGCGGAGGGTGCGCAGCTCTCTCCAGGGACCTGCGGACATAGAGCTCGCTGACGGTGTCTTCCGGGCGGATGCGCAGGGCCTCCCGGAACCTCGCGGCGGCCTCTTCCCAGAGGCGGCCGCGGTAGAGCCGAAGCCCTTCGGCGAAGAGCTCCAGGAAGCGGTCCGGATCAGCGGCCGGGCGCCCGGTGAGGAGCTCGTAGATCCGCACCGGTTCCGCTCTTCCCCGGACCATCAGCAGGTCCAGCTCTCTTCCCGGCATCTCGTCCCGCACCCTGAGGTAGGTCCCTTCGCTCAGTATGATCCCCGTCCCGTACAGCTTGTTGGCCCCTTCGAGGCGGGAGGCCAGGTTCACGCTGTCTCCGATGACCGTGTAGTCGAATTTGGACGCCCCCCCCAGGTTCCCCACCACCATGCTTCCCGTGTTGATCCCGATCCGCACGCGGAGCGGCGGGTGCCCCGCCTCCTGCCACTCCCGCCCCAGGACGGAGGCGGCCTCCTGCATGCGGAGGGCCGTCCGGCAGGCCTGGAGGGCGTGCCGCTCCAGCGGCACGGGGGCCCCCCAGAAAGCCATGATGGCGTCCCCCTCGTACTTGTCCAGCGTCCCCCCGTGCTCCAGCACGATGCCGGCCATGCGGCTCAGATAGCCGTTCAGAAGGGCAACCAGGGCCTCGGGCTCCAGACGCTCGGCGATGGTGGTGAATCCCTCGATGTCGCTGAACAGAACCGTGAGCTCCCGCCGGTCCCCTCCCAGCTTCAGCCGGGCAGGATCGGCGATCAGCTCATCCACGACCTTCGGGTTGAGGTACGTGCTGAACATGCTCTTGAGCAGCATCCGCTGTTTCCGCTCCGTGATGAAATGGTAGGCGGTGCTGGAGACATATCCGCCCAGAACGGCGGCCGCCGGGCCCGTGACCCCCAGGACCAGGTTGTGGGAGCGGAACAGCATGAGGGCGGCCGCCCCCACGCCCGCCAGGAGGAGGAGGGTGAAGAAAACGCCGGTCAGCTCCACCAGCGCATGGCGCCTGCTGCGCGACCGCTTGAGGGCGGAACCTGCATGGAACGTCAGAAACACAAGCGACACGATCAGCAGGGCCTCTGCAGGCTCGGGCGGCCTCCGGAGGAAGTCTTTCCGGAGCACGCTCTCCACGGCATGTGCATGGATTTCCACGCCGTACATGAGGTTGTCTCCCCCGCCCGCCTCGCGACCCCGGGCCCAGGAGACGGGAAACAAGTCATGGTCCTCGGGCACGGTGGAGCCGATGAGGACGATTTTGTCCCGGAAGGTCCCGTCGGAGAGGTAGCCGTAGTCCGGATCGCTGAAGGTGTTGGTTTCCTCCCCGCTTGCCGTCTCGTCGGTGGTGGTGAATGTCTCGTCGTCGATGACGTCTGCAAAGGCGATGTGGCGGAAGGTCCCTGCAGGCCCCGCATAGTTGATGAGGAAGGTGCCCGCGTCGTACGCGGGGATGGAGCGCCCCGCGTACACAAAGCCGTCCTCGGATTGTCCGGCCACGGTCCCCGGGGGGAAGCCGTAGAAGCGGTTCAACAGGGCGAAACCGAAGGAGGGGACACGCGCGTCCCGGCCGGTCACAAAGAAGGGCGCATAGCGCCGGTACACGCCGTCCGCGTCGTTCCGGATGTTCACCAGCCCCAGGGAGCTCTCCGCGCCGAAGAAGACGTTCCCGAAGTTCTCGGTGGAGGTCTGATGGAGATACAGTCCGCTCGGGATGCTGCCCTTGCCGGCCAGGACCACGCAATCCGCCTCCCGGAGGGCGGCGCGGAGGGTGTCGTCATGCGCCGGGTCGTGCGCGTCCCGCCCTCCGAAGAGGAGATCGATCCCCACCACCCTTGCCCCGGCGGCCTTCAGATTCCGCACGGCGCGGGCATAGTAGGAGCGGGGCCAGGGCCAGTGATCCGGGAGGGCGGCGAAGGAGCGCTCGTCTATCTCCACAATCACCACGTGGGCGGACTCCGCGGCGATTGCAACCGCACCACGGGAAGAGAAGCGGTAGTCCAGGGAAGCCAGCTCCAGGCGCCGCAGGATGCCCGAGCCGGGCAGGTCTTCCCGTACCAGGAGCACCACGAGGAGCGCGACGGCCAGGGGGATCAGCACGCCCGCCGTCAGGGCCGGGCGCCGGAATGTCCGTGAGGACCCTGCCACGGCGCGTCTCACGGCATGTCGTAGCGCGTCCGGAAGCTCCAGACCGCGTCGTGCAGCCCGCTCGGCTGGCGGTATCCGGTGACGTCGAGACTCAGCGCGAGTCCCGGGAGGGCGGTCCAGGACGCCCCCGCGCCGAAGGCGGTACGGGTGAAGTCCCCGAAGGTGGGGGCTGCCCGCGCATGCAGGGCGAGGACGCCGGGCAGGAGGCCGTACCGCGCGGCCCCCGTCAGGGTTGTGTAGTTCAGGCGCCCACGGACACCGGCCTGCGAGCCCCCGGGCAGGTCGTTCAGGTTGAGGGAGATCTCGGCGCTGGTTTCCAGGGGGACGGCGTAGCGCGTCTCGAGGGAGAGCCCCAGGGAGACGTTCCGGACGTCCAGATCGCGTGCGGACCGGTCACGCCGGTCCGACCAGGCCGCCGAGGCGCCCGCCGTATGGTCCGCCCCGAGACGGAACCGGTGGGTGGACTGCACGAAGAGCCGGTTGGTGGTTTCGTCCACCGCCCCGGGATCTCCCGCATCCAGACGGTTGTCCGAAGCCAGGCGGGAGTACCCCGCCGTGACCGAGGGGAGTCCCTCCAGGGGATACCAGCTCAGGGAGAGGGTGGCGGTGCGAAAGACCGTGGTGGCGGCCTTGGCCCCCCCCGTATTGTCCTCCAGGCGCTCGTAGCCGGCTGTCAGGAAGACCTGGTTCCGGACGAGGCGCGCCCGGTCGGAGATGGAGAAGCCCCGCAGATCCTTCCGCAGAAAGGTCTGTCCGAAGGAGTTGTAGTCGGCGCCCCGGTACAGGTACGAGCCCCGGAGCGTATGCGACGGGAGGTTGACCCCCAGACCGAGCTCCCAGGCCAGGGTGGAGAGCCGCTTGAAGGAGAGGGGCCGCAGGTTGTCGTTGACCGTGATCAGCCCTCCCAGCGCGTCGCGCAGGGCCCTGATGGCCCCCGCATCGTTCGGATAGACGGAGTCGATATAGGCGTCGGTGAATGTCCCGCTGGAGATGTCGTTGTTGTACGCGCTGAACGCCCCCTCGCCCGTGAGCTCCAGCAGTCCGCCGGCGATGGGAGCCCGGAAATCGGTTCCCGCCACCAGGTTCTCCTGCGGGCGGATGCCGTAGCGGATGGACCCCGGGTCGTCCCGGGAGGAGAGCCAGGTGAAGGCCCACCGGAAGCCGTTGTCGGAGCCGAACACGGGGCGGAGTGCGAAGAGCTTCCGCTCATAGGTGCCGTAGCGGAACTTCCCCCAGGAGCCCGAATCCAGGGGGGCGTACGAGGCCCCCGGATTCCTTCCCTGCTCCGCGGCCAGGGAATCGGCGGGGATCCTGGCGAGCAGCTCCCCCTCCACCCCCCGCGTGACGGAGCCGAGAGCCATGTCCATCCGGAAAAAGCCCAGGCGGAGTCCCGCGTGCAGGCCGCGCACACGCTTGCCGCTCAGTATCAGCGGCGTGAAGGCGGGGGACTCGTCTCCGTATCCCGCCCGGAGCCAGGGTGATTCCACGGTGATGTCGTAGCGGTGCTGGGGCTGACGGTCGGGCTTCTCGTCGGAGCTCAGAAAGAGCGAGGCCCCGGTGCGCCAGGAGCCGTGCCGGCCGTCCAGGCGGATGCTTCCGCGATGGAACCAGCCGGCGGTGCCGGCAATCCGCTCGTGCCTGGATTCCCACTGCGCGGATGCTCCGATGCCGGATATCCCCGGCTCCGCCCCGGGTTCCCGCCCGCCCCGCACAACGAAGGAGATGCTCTTGGACGCCCGGGCGGTTCCCTGCCGGTCGTACAGCTCCACCGTGACGCGATGCTGGCCCGGGGCCGGCGCGCGACCCGCGTTGGAGGGGAGGAAAATCACAAGGTCTTCGGCGATGAGCGCCGCGGAGGTGACATCGGCCCCGTCCAGATAGACCCGCGTGGCGCCCCTGTCCACCGTCGTGTCGGCGCGGAGAAGGGAGGCGGAGATGAGCACTTCTTCCGGCTCCATCACGGCGCCCGGCTCGGGGCTGAGGATGAGAATCTGCTCCTCGGACGGATCCTCGGCGCGGACCGGCAGCAGGAGCGTCTTGCCGGGAGGGGTGGCGAAGGGATCCCCGCCCTCTCCCAGGGGGTGGGTTTCCAGGGATCCGTCCCGCTTCCACAGCACCAGGTAGAACTCCAGGGAAGGGGGGAGGATGTCCTTCCCGGGTATGTAGGCGGAGGCGCGGTTGCCGCGGATGTCCATCTCGATGCGGGAATACTCGCCGGTGCCGAAGGGACGGTAGAGGATCTCCACGCGGTCCACAAGACCCCCCTGCAGGAGATCAGCCTGCACAAGGAGGGGATGGCGGGCGGGCGCCTCCGGGGGGGTGTGCACCAGGACTCCCGTGGAGACCTGGGCGGCCGCTTCCGCCGCCAGGACGAGCAGACATGCGGCGAGATGCCGGGCACGCGCCGATCGGGGGGAGGGGAGCATTATTCGGTCGGGGGATCAGTGTTCCATGTGTCCGGTTCGAAACCGGGTGACCCCGGTCTATTCGCGATACTCTATCCTGAGACGGCGCTTCTGTCCGCCGTCGTTCCGGAGCTCCAGCTCGAGGAGGTTGTTCCTGTCGCCCGAGCGGGACGCCTGCATGGCCGCCTGGCGTTCTGCGGGAGTCGAGGGGCGCTCCAGGATGCTTCCGTCTGCGGCCGAGATGCCCGTGAACCCGGCGCGCACGGTGATGGACCGTTCGGAGATCCGGTTGGTGAGCAGGACGGCCCCCTCGATGACGGTCAGGGTGTCGGAGGACGCCTGCGCGGAGAGCTGGCCCCCCGTGCCGCGGATGGATGCCACCGACGTGGGGGAGGTGAAGCGGAACTCCTCGTCGGAGCGCTGCTTCCGGATGTTGAACCCCACCACTCCCCGGTCCAGGTTCACGGTTTTGGTGAGGGATCCGCCGCGCGATTCCCCCGTGACGGTCAGCTCCGAACGCTCCCTGATGCGGACGAGGCTGTTGTCCAGGAATTTCACGATGGCCAGGGAGCGCAAGCCCGTCCGGACCCTGTCGCCCGAAGCCAGGGCCTCTCCCCGGAGCGCGCGTTCCCACTCTCCGCCCCCCGACTGACGGGTCACGTCCAGAATGGTCTTGCTGATGAGCGCGACGGAGGGAGCGGGCGGCGCGGACGCCCAAGCGGCCGGTGCCGCCGAGAGGATGCCGGCCAGTGCGAGAGCTGTCGTTTTCATGGATGATCCCTCCCTATTCGATTTCAACGCCCGTGACGCTCTCGGGGTCGGCGCGCAGGCCTCCCAGGATCTGCATCAGCTCGGACAGGGTGACGGGGGATCCGTTCAGGTAGAGAGCGCCCGACTCGGTCATGGCTTCGGCGCGCAACTGGTCCACCAGCACCTGGTACCGGGAACCCAGGGCCCGTTCCAGCTCGTCCAGGAGCGTGGAGGAGCGGGCTCCCACGCCTCCTCCCGTGGAGAAGGACCGTATCTCGCTCCGCATCACGCGGCCTGCTCCGCCCGAGGCGCCCACCAGCCCCTCCACGAACCAGACATACGAGGATCCGGGCTCCAGGGCCGCCGCTCCCGAGGCGGGATAGGAGAAGACCGGCGCCGCCATCTCTTCACTCAGGATCGGCATGCCGGAGGCGGTCTCCTCGTTGCCTGTCTGACCCGGGAGCCGCCGGAACAGGGAAATCCTCCAGCGCGGGGCGTCTCCCCTCCACTGAAACAACGGATACAGTCCGGCAGAGGGCTCCCCGTCGGGAGGCGAGAGAAGCTCCAGGGCGGAGGGGTTGGTGATGATGAAATCGGGCCCGTCGGGAAGCGTGGTGATGTTCCCTTCCGCGTCCACCACGGTGATGCGGATGTCGTACACCCCGGCCGGGACGACACCCGAGGGAAGAGCGATGTCCCGGAGGCGCTGCGCCTGCGGCTCGATCAGCTCGAAGTCCAGAAGCAGCGGGCTCCCGCGCCGGAGATCCAGGTTCGAGATATGGCGCACCCCCTCCACGGTGAAGGGTTTTGTCCTGAGGCGCGCCACTTCCCCGAAGTCCTCCCCGCCCGAGAGGACCGCCGTGAACGAGACAATCATCTGCTGCACCTCGGCGGGCCCCGGGGGTTCCGCAATGAGACTGATCGTGAAAAGCCACTTGGGGGTCGTGGCGTTCACGAAATCCAGGTCGTTCAGGGTGAGGGTGTTGACCGGTGCCACGGCGATGCCCACCGAGGCCACCCGGCCCGCGATGCCCCGGGGAGCGTACAGACACAGGAGCAGGGGGAGGAGACCGACCGAGATGACCGCGCGAGCTCGCATGGTTCTATGCCCCTCCAATGATGCCCGAAAAGTTCTCTGAATCACCGAATGGATGATATGGATAAAATGAGACAAATGCAACTATCGAGTAACTTGATGAGACGCCCGTCACACGGCGTATTCCCCAAGAAAAGCCCCCAAAAACGGCCTAGAAGTTCATTATGTCATTATAGAGCACAAAGGCCATGAATGCGATCAGGATCGCAAATCCCGCCTTCTGGACCAGGATCTTGACCCTGGCCGGGATCTCCCTCCGGAAAACCCCCTCATAGAGGAGAAACAGCAGATGTCCACCATCCAGAGCGGGGAACGGGAGGATGTTCAGGAGGGCCAGGCTGATGCTGAGAAGGGCCATGAATCCGAAGTAGGTGAGGAGTCCCATCTCGGCCGTCTGGGTGGCCATCTGTGCGATGCGTATGGGCCCGCCCACGGACTGAGAGAAGGCCGCCCTCCCGGTGAGGATCATCTGCACCTGGTGGGCGAAGAGCAGGCCCGCGTTCAGAACGTTGCGGGTTCCGGCAAAGAGCGCTTCCAGAGGACCGTACGGGGCCCGGGAGGAGGGGCCGATGTAGCGCGCGCCGAACTGAATGCCGATGAGTCCGCCCTCCGTGGGGACGGTGACGGCCTGCATCCGGCGGCCCTCGCGCCGCCACGTTACGGGGAGCTCCTTCCCGGCGTGCGCCTGCACAATCCGGCGGAGGGCCCTGTCGTCGGCCACGGGAATACCCCCCAGAGTCAGGATGACGTCCAGGGGGCGGAGCCTGGCCCGATCGGCGGGCATGCCGGGCTCCACGGCGCTGACGACAACCTCCGTGTGCGCCGGTCCCATGCCGAGGTTATCGGGGGCCCCCGGGGGAAGAACCAGATTTCTCTCTTGCCCGAGCCGCATGATTCTGAGGGACCGCTCTCGGGGTGCGCCCTCCAGGGCTTCCAGCACCTCTTCCCAGTGGGCCGCCGGACGGCCGTCCACACCGAGGATGATGTCGCCCGCCTGCAGGCCCCCCGCCGCGGCGGGGCCGTCGGGAGCCACCCAGCCCACCTCCGTGGTCTGGCGGATCGTGCGTCCCTGCACGAGGTTGATGGCCCAGAAGATCAGCACCGCCAGGAGGAGGTTCATCAGAACCCCCGCCGATATCACGAACATTCTCTGCCACAAGGGTTTGGAGCGAAACTCCCAGGGCTCGGGGGCCTTTCCCAGGTGCTCGGTGTCGAAGCTCTCGTCGATCATTCCCGCGATCTTGACGTACCCGCCGATCGGGATCCAGGAGACGCAGTAGTCCGTCTCCCCGATCTTCTTCCCGAAGGCGCGGGGCGGGAAACCGATGGAGAACCTGTCCACCCGCATGCGGCACATCTTGGCCGCCAGAAAATGCCCCAGCTCGTGCACGAAGACCAGCACCCCGAGCGTGGCGGCGAAGTAGAACGCCGTTTCCAGAAACTGCATGCCGTTCCTTTCTACCGGTGAGTTGCCAGTTCGTTCTCGCAACGGGCGCGCGTCTCGGCGTCCGCCCGCAGGATCTGCTCCAGGTCGCCGCCGTGGACGGGGGTATGAGCGTCCAGGGCCTCCTGAATGACCGAAGGGATCCGGGAAAAGGGGATGCGCTCCTCCAGGAACATCCGGACGGCCGTTTCGTTGGCGGCGTTGAGGACCGCCGGGGCCGTTCCCCCCATGGCCAGGGCCCGCAGGGCGAGGGGGAGGCAGCGGAAACGCTCCGTGTCGGGCGCCAGGAACGTGAGCCCTCCCAGCCGCACAAAGTCCACTCCCGCCGACGCCCTGGGCGGCCTCTCGGGGTAGAGGAGGGCATACTGGATGGGCAGCTTCATGTCGGGCTCCCCCATCTGGGCCTTGATGGAGCCGTCCACGAACTCCACCATGGAGTGGATGATGGACTGGGGGTGAATCACAACCTGGATCTTCTCGGGAGGGAGGCCGAAGAGCCAGAAGGCTTCGATCACCTCCAGACCCTTGTTCATGAGCGTGGCGGAGTCGATGCTGATCTTGGGCCCCATGCGCCAGGTGGGATGGGCCAGGGCCTCGGCCACCGTCACGCTTTCGAGCCGGTCCGCACCCCAGCGGAGAAACGGACCCCCGGAAGCGGTGAGGATGAGCCGCCGGACCCGCCCGATCTCCTCCCCCCGGAGACACTGGAGCACCGCACTGTGCTCGCTGTCAATGGGAAGCAGGCGCACACCCCGCTCCCTCACCGTCCGCATGACGATCTCGCCCGCCACCACCAGGGATTCCTTGTTGGCCAGAGCGATGTCCTTCCCCGCCTCCGCTGCAGCCAGCGTGGGGCGGAGACCCGCACACCCCACCAGAGCGTTGAGGACAAGGTCCACATCCTCCCGGCTCGCCGCCTCCCTCAGTCCCTCCTCTCCCACCAGCACCTCGGTCCGCCCGTCCAGAAACGCGGCCGGACCGGATGCCCCGCCCCCCCGGGGGACCACCACACCCCGCGGGCGGAAGTGGCCCACCTGCTCCTTCAGGAGAGCCAGGTTCCGGTGGGCTGTCAGATAGGCGACGCGGAAGCGGTCCGGAAAACCGGCCACCACCTCCAGCGCGCTCCTTCCGATGGAGCCGGTCGAGCCCAGAATGGCGAGGTTCTTCACGCGGTTCCGTGAGAATGAGAAAAAAAGTTAACCAAATCGCCTCTGGCAAGCAAGGTATGGAGGGCGGTGCAACTCCCGCGGCGGACTTCCGTCCATGGAATGAAGGGGTGTTTTGCGTATATTGGCATCGGCATGAAGATTCTCTGCGCCCTGCTGATATTGCTCCCGGCCCCGGCTTACACGTCCCGGAGCCAGGATGTCCAGACCCGGTTCCGTCTGGCCCAGAGCTACGAACACGGGGGGGACTTCGAGAGCGCCGCACGGCTCTACCGGGAGATCTATGCAAAGGACCGTGCGAACGCAGCCGTCTTCGAAGCCCTGCGGAGAACCCTGGTGCAGCTCAAGCGCTACGATGAAGCAGGGGCCCTGATCGAGGAGCGGCTTGTTTCCCACCCGTCCGACGTGAACCTCCTCTGTCTGTTGGGAGGGGTGCGCTACAGGGGGGGAAGGGAAGAGGAGGCCTTTGCGACCTGGGAGCGGGCCCTCCAGGCCGGGCTCGGGAGCCAGCAGGCCTACCGGGCGGTGGCGGGGGTTCTCATGGAGAACCGCCTTCTGGACCGGGCGGCTTCCCTCTACAGGCGCGCCCGGGCGGAATCGGGGGACTCCCTTCTGTTTACCACCGACCTGGCAGGGCTTCTTGCCGCAGGGGGTGAGTACGCGGGGGCCACCCGCGAGTACATCCGCTACCTTGAGAAGAACCCCGCACAGATCGGTTTCATACAGGGGAGGATGGCCGCCTATACGGGGAAGCCGGAAGGAACGGCTGAAGCCGTGGCGGCCGTGGAGGCGGCTCTTGAGCGGCGGAAGGACCTTCCTCTCACACGGCTGCTCGGCTGGCTGACGATGGAGGCGGGGGATTTTGACCGGGCCCTGGAGGTGCACCGGGCCGTGGATGCCCTGGCCGGAGCCCGGGGGGCGGAGTTGTTCGCCTTTGCAGAGCGGGCCTTCCGGGAACGGGCCTACGGGGCTTCGGAGCGGGCCTACGGGGAGTCCGTGGAAGCGGGACTGGAGGCCTCCCGAGTTCCGCAGGCGCGTCTGGGGCGCGCCATGGCCCTTCTGGAGACCGCCTCCCTTCCGGATACCATCCGCCCCGCTCCCCGGGGCGGGAGCACATCGGGCGGGCAGCGGTTTGCCGCGGCGGTGGAGGCTTTCCGTGAGATCATACGGGACTACCCCCGCACGGAGTTCTCCGCCCGGGCATGGCGCTGGATTGGACTCGTGCAGTATGAACGTTTCGGGGACCCGCAGTCGGCCCTGGCGTCCCTCAAGGCGGCGGAAGGGGATCTGCGGGGGACCTCCTCGCTCGCGCATGACATCGGGCTCATGATCGGACGGGTTCTGGAATCGCAGGGGGACACCGCGGGCGCAACGCTCCGCTTCCGCACGGTGGCGGAGGCACCCCGCGCCACTCCCGATCAGCAGGACGAGGCGACATTCCGGCTGGCAGAGCTGGCCTACTTTGCGGGCTCCTTCGACCGGGCGGAGGAGCTGCTAAGGGGAATCACCCTCAACCTGAAGGCGGACTACGCCAACGACGCCCTGCGGCTCCTGGCGTTTCTGGGGGAGAACGGGGCGTCCGCCCCCGAGGACCTGAGGGAGTTTGCCCGGGCCGCGTGGACGGCCCGCACGGCGGGAGGAGAGGATGCCGCGGCCCTCTTCCGGCGGATCCCGGAGGGGAATCCCCGGAGTCCCCTGGCGGACGACGCCCTGATGGAGGCGGCGGCGCTCCTGGTGCAGGCGGGCAGGGCGGGTGAGGCCGCGGCTCTCTACCGCGAGGTGCTGGATCGCTTCGGTACGACCAGCACGCTTCTGGACAGGGCGCAGTTCGCCCTGGGGGAGGTCTGCCAGTTCGCCCTGGGGGATCGCGCCGGGGCGGTGGCGGCCTACGAGACCCTGCTGGCCGATTACCCGCAGTCCCTGCTGGCGGAGGAGGCCCGCAGGAGAATCCGCTCCCTGCGGGGCGACGTCCCGTAGACCGCCGCAGGCGCCAACAAAAGAGGACGATCATCTCATGCACCCGCTTCGAGCGCTGATCCCCCTCGTGTGCGCCTGCACGGCGGCGGCGCAGACCCTCCGGACGGACGAGTGTACGCTTCCGAACGGCCTCACGGTGGTGACGGTGGAAGACCACACCCTCCCCAGCATCTGCTTTGCCCTTGCCTTCCGCACCGGCAGCCGGAACGAACGATCCGGCAGGACCGGCATCTCCCACCTCTTCGAGCACATGATGTTCAACGGATCGGAGCGCTATGCGCCGGGGACGTTCGACCGGATCCTGGAGGCGGGCGGGGGATACTCCAACGCCTTCACGAGCAACGACATCACCCTGTATTACGAGGAGTTTCCCCCCGATCTTCTGGAGAAGGTGCTGGAGCTGGAGGCCGACCGTCTGCGGGCTCTCCGGCTGGATGAGGCCAACCTGGAGCAGGAGCGGGGGATCGTGATGGAGGAGCGCCGGGTCTCCACGGAGGACGACGTGCAGAGCTCCATGACGGAGGAGCTGTACGCCGCGGCGTTCACCGCCCACCCGTACCGCCATCCCATCATCGGCTGGATGTCGGACATCGGCGCCATCACCCTGGAGGATGCACGGGACTACTTCCGGACATATTACGCCCCCAACAACGCCGTTGCGTTCCTGGTGGGGGATGTGGATCCCCGGACGGTCCGCACACAGATGGAGCGCCTGTTCGCCGGCATCCCCTCCCGGCCGGATCCCCCTTCCGGGCCCGCGCCCGATGTGCCGAGGCGGGGGGAACGCCGGGTGAAGCTGCAC
>JBAVEL010000120.1:0-72782 GCA_049587715.1 Bacteroidota bacterium | reverse complement strand
AGCGGTCCTCCTTACCCTGCTGGTCAGCCTCAGGGTGGCCGACCGCATGAGCAGGCCGCTGCTGGAGATCGCGCACAAGGCGCGCGCCGTTGCCCGGGGGGAGACAACCGGGCGTGTGCGGTGGGGTTCCCGGGATGAGATCGGAGAGATCGCCGCGGCGCTGGACGCCATGGCCGAGAAGCTGGGCGCGGACATCGAGAAGCTGCGGCGGCTGGAGCGGGTCCGGAGCGAGTTCCTGGCAAACGTATCTCACGAGCTGCGCACGCCCATTTTCTCCATGCAGGGCTTCATCGAGACCCTCCTCGACGGGGCGCTGGACGATCCCTCGGTGAACAGGGACTTCCTCGAGAAAGCCCATCGTCATGCGGACCGGCTGAACGCTCTCCTGAACGACCTCATTGATATCTCGCGTATCGAGTCGGGCGAGATGAAGATGAGTTTCCGGTATTTTGCGGTGAACGGGTTCCTGGCGGGTGTTCTGGACGAGATGAGGGCGAAGGCCGAACGGAAATCACTTTCGCTTGCGCTCGGCTCCCTGCCTGAAGAGGGGGAGGAGGCGTACGGTGACCGCGAGCGGCTGCGCCAGGTCATGGTGAACCTCCTGGACAATGCCGTGAAGTACACGGCCGAGGGGGGAAGGATCACCGTTTCGGCCTCTTCTGCGAAGGGGCGCATCGTCATCGAGGTGAGCGACACCGGTTGCGGGATCCCGGCGGAGCATCTGCCGAGGATTTTCGAGCGGTTCTACCGGGTGGACCGGGACCGATCCCGGCAAGTGGGTGGAACCGGGCTGGGACTCGCCATCGTGAAGCACATCATCGAGGCGCACGGCGGCACCATCACCGCGGCGAGCGAGCCCGGGAAGGGAAGCGTGTTTACATTCACGTTGAAGAGATAGTCATGGAACTGAGCAGGGGTCAGATACGGGACCGGCGGATGATGGCGGAATGCCTGAACCTCGCCCTGCGGGGAGCGGGGAAGGTCAGCCCGAATCCGATGGTGGGAGCGGTGCTGGCCCGGGGCGACACGATTCTGGCCAGGGGTTGGCACCGCGTCTTCGGAGGATCCCACGCGGAGGCGGAATGCCTCCGCTCGTACGCGGGGGATTGCCGCGGAGCGACGCTGTACGTGAACCTGGAACCCTGTTCCCATCACGGGAAAACCCCCCCCTGCGCCGATCTCATCATCGAGCGGGGGGTGGGGCGCGTCGTGGCGGCCATGCGGGATCCCAACCCGCTTGTTGCGGGGAGGGGAATCGCCCGCCTCCGGCGGGCGGGGATCGCGGTGGAGCTGGGCCTGCACAGGAGCTGGGCGGAGGGGATCAACCGGTTCTACCTGACAGGCATTGCCCTCAGGCGTCCGTATGTGCATGTGAAGGTGGCCCAGACCCTGGACGGCATGATTGCGGCCCGGGGCCGGAGCCCTCGTCGGATCAGCTCCCCCGAGGCGATCCGGCTGGTACACACCTGGCGGGCCACGCACGATGCCGTCCTCGTGGGATCGGGGACCATCCGCTCGGATGATCCGGCCTTCACGGTCCGGTCCGCCGGCGGCAGGGACCCGCATGTCGTGATCCTGGGTGGAGGACTGGACCTGCCTCCGGATGCGCGCGTCTTCCGGGCGGGAACGAACCGCCGGGTGTTCGTCTACGCGGACCCTGCCGTGCTCCGCCGGAGGAAATCCCGTGCCAGGGAGCTCGAACGGCAGGGGGCGGAAATCAGACCCTGCGGGGGCGTCCGAAGCCGCATCCCTCTCCGGGATGTTCTCAGGGATCTCTACCGACTCGGGATCGGATCCGTGCTTGTGGAGGGGGGGGCGGAGGTCTTCTCCCGGTGTGTGGGGGAGAGGGTCACGGACGAGTTGAGCCTTTTCGTGGCTCCGTTCACCCTCGGCCCCGGTCTGCCTTCCTTCTCCGGTCCTTTTCCCCGGAAGGGGGCGGGAAGACGGAATGCCCGCAAGAGCGTCGTGACGACGGTGGGAAGGGATGTCCTCGTCCAGGCACGGTTCTGAGGGGCACATGTTTACGGGGATCATCCAGGAGCTGGGGACTGTCGGGACGGCGCTGAGAACCGGAGCAGGCATCACTCTGGGGATACGGGCACCCTCCCTCGCGAAGTGCCTCAAGCCGGGGGAGAGTATTGCGGTGGACGGTGCGTGCCAGACTGTCGTGACCAGGCGGGGGGAGGCGTTCTTCACGGAGGCGGTAGAGGAGACGCTGCGGAAGACCACCCTGGGGGATTACAGGCCGGGCCGGCGGGTGAATCTGGAACTGCCGCTGGGGGCGCAGGACCGTTTCGGAGGCCATATCGTGCAGGGGCATGTGGACTGCACGGGAACGGTGAAAAGCGTGGCACGAGGCGCCGGTGGATGGCTGATCTCCATAGCGTTTCCCACCGGGTTCAGGAGGAACCTGGTCTCCGTGGGGTCCATCGCCGTGGATGGCGTGAGCCTGACGGTGGCCTCTGTCTCCCGCGATGCCTTCACCGTTTCCGTCATTCCCCATACGCGCCGGATGACGACTCTGGGACTGTTCAGAGCGGGGAGGCGCATCAACCTGGAATTCGACCTGGTGGGGAAATACGTTGAATCCATGCTCCGTTCCGGTGGAGAGCCCCGCCCGGAGGCCCTGAATGCGGGGCGCCTGAGGGATTGGGGGTATGGGGCTTGATTTCCATGGCGAGGGGCGGTATATTTAAGTCTTATCCTTCAGAAAGGTCCTTTCCTCCATGTTCACGTTTCTGATGGTTGTGCAGGTGGTGGTGTGCCTCCTTCTCATTGTTGTGGTGCTGCTGCAATCCTCCAAGGGAGGGGGGCTGGCAGGCACCTTCGGCGGGGCGCAGATGGGCATGGTGTTCGGCGTCCGCCGGACGGCTGATTTTCTCACCAAAGGCACCCAGATCCTGGCCGGGGCGTTCATTCTCCTCAGCCTCGTGATCAACCTTTTCTTTCTGCCCAGAGGCAAGACCGTGGAAAGCGTGATTCAGCAGGGAATCGGAAGGGAGGCGGCGCCGGCCACGACGCCCCAGCTTCCGCCCGCGGAGGCGCCTCCCGAAACACAACCCTGAGGCACAATGTGCCTGCGGCTCCGGCATGAGCGAGCCGCGGGGTGAGCTTGCACCCATGGCTCAATTGGTAGAGCAACTGACTCTTAATCAGTGGGTTCCAGGTTCGAGTCCTGGTGGGTGCACAAGGAAAGCCCGAGTCCTGATCGGATTCGGGCTTTTCTCTTCCGAGTCCGCTGACATCCGGACTGCCTGACAGTCTTCTACACTCCACGGCACGGCCACCAGCCGCTCGGCCGGATCGCCAATGGCGTTTGAACGACCGGCCCAGAGCCGGGTTGACTCCATGTCCACCAAACAGGCCAAGCTCCGGTCTTCTTCAACGTAGAGAGGGAGGAGTGTGTAGTCAATAACCGGGTCGCTCGCGCTGTCCCGGGGATCGTGATTGCGTGTCCCTCCGCGTCTGCCCAGCAGTCCCGGACCGGTGCGTCGCCCGGCGGCCGGGTTGATAAAGCAAGACCGCACGCGGAGGAGTGAACCGCGGCGAAGTTCATCTTCAGAAAACACATACAGGGAGGTGCCATGGGACTGCTGAACATGCTGGGAGGCGGGGGAAAAGGACCGGGAGGAGCTCCGGATGATCTGATAAGCGCCGTTGGGGGGATGATCGGGGATCAGCAGGGGGGGCTCGGAGGATTCGTGCAGCAGCTTACGGGGAAAGGACTGGGCGAGATCGTTCAGTCATGGGTCTCCACGGGCCCGAATCTCCCCGTCTCGGGGGACCAGTTGAAGCAGGCTCTGGGAGGAGACCTTCTCAAGCAGCTGGCCGCCAGAACGGGCATGGCTCCCGAGCAGGTCACCGCGCAGCTCGTGGAGCTTCTTCCCCGGATCATCGACACCCTGACACCGGGCGGGAAGGTGCCCGAAGGCGGGATCGGGGCGCAGGGGCTGGGCCTGCTGAAAGGGCTGCTGAAATAGTCGGGGGTTTCCTTTCAGGAGCCAACTATCCCTGGGGAGTCTGGAGAGGGAGAAGCAACTACGGGTATGACTTCGGGGCGGCTGCCGGTGGAGCACACCGCGGGGTGAGCAGCCGCAGCCGGACCGTGGCGGCCGATATGTGCGCGATCCGGGACATGGGAGCCGCAGTCGTGCGCTGGTTTCTCTTCTGCGACGGGCGTGCAGGGGTGCGCATGGACTCGGCCGGACGTGTTGAGGGTCCCGGCCGGATGGTGGAGGAGGACCTGGACGCTGCGCTGCGGGCGGCACGCGGGGCGGGGGTCCGCCTGATACTGGTTATGCTGGATTTCCTCTGGGTGGCCCGGAACGGCCCCGGGGCGTTCATCCGGGGGGAGATTCCCGAGCGGCTCGTGGACCCCCTTCTCAGGGAATTCGGCCGCAGCCCGGAGATCCTGGCCTGGGAGGCCATGAATGAACCGGACTGGGCTGTCAGCGGTCTCAGCCCGGACCCCGTGAAGGTGCCCGCAGCGGTCCCTCAGGAGGCCTTCCTTCGATTCGTGCTGGAGACGGGCCGTTTGGTTCACCTCCACACCGACGCCCTCTACACGGTCGGGAGCTGCCGGGCCAGGCATCTCTCCCTCTGGGATCGGGAGGACCTGGGATTGGACCTGCTCCAGGTTCATCCCTGGGCCGACTTCCTGGGGGGGGCTGAAGCAGACAGGATCCGCGGGCGCGATGCCGGCAGTCTGGGGGTCCGAAAGCCGGTTCTTGCGGGGGAGTACCCGCTCGGGCTCCCCGAAAGCGAAGGGTACGAGAGGATTCTCAGGGAGGGAGGCTACGCCGGAGCCCTCTACTGGAGCCACCACACCGTGGACAGGTTCGGTGTCGGCAGGGGGGAATTGCAGCGGGCGGCACTTGCCTCGAGCAGGGGGCCCGGGTCTTCCGGTTCAGCCATCGGCAACGGGGGAGAGGCGCCGGGGGAGGGGTCACCCCTCTGACGGACCCCTCGGGGCCCTCCTGTGCCGCACCCATTCCACCAGCCCCGGCAGAAGCGAGATCAGGATGATCATCCCGATGACCAGGCTGAAGTTGTCCTTCACAATCGGGAGATTGCCGAACCAGAACCCCGCCAGAACGAGACCGAACACCCACAGCACCGCTCCCGCCACGTTGTAGAGAAAGAACTTGCTGTAGGTCATGGCCCCGATCCCCGCCACAAACGGGGCGAATGTCCGGACGATGGGGACAAACCGGGCGATGACGATTGTCTTTCCTCCGTACTTCTCATAGAAAGCATGTGTGCGGTTGAGGTGCTCCCGCTTCAGAAACCTCGTATGCTTCTCCGTGAAGATCTTCGGGCCCACATAGGCGCCGATCCAGTAGTTCGCCGTATCCCCCAGGACCGCAGCTCCCGTCAGGAGCAGGAGCACCGTGGTCAGGTCCAGTGCTCCGAGCGCGGTCAGGGAGCCGACGGCGAACAGCAGGGAATCCCCGGGCAGGAAGGGAGTCACCACCAGCCCCGTCTCGCAGAAGATGATCAGGAAGAGGATGGCGTACACCCAGGCTCCGTACTGAAGCGTCAGCTCCAGAAGATGATCGTCCAGGCGAAGTATCAGGTCCAGGGCCCAGTTGAGGAATTCCATGTCGATCCTGCCAATGAGGGTGTGCGTGTCTTCGGCGGTATGCGGAGAGGCCGCCGATGCCTCACTCCGGGCTGAGGGGGAGCCGCCAGTACTTGCCCCCTCCGCCTTCCCGCGCCATGTAGCGATGGTCCACCAGAGAACGGCGGAGCCGCGCGGTGTCTTCGTTGAACCGGCCCAGAATCTGGTTGACCTGCTTTTCGGTGTACCGGATACCCGGCTCGAAGGCCTTCAACACATGGCGCACCAGCACCAGGTACTTCTTTTCCTGGGTCGGGAACGCCCGGATTCCTCCGTCGGGGGCGAGAAAGGTCCCGAGGACCTTCCGCTCGAAGGCGTCTCCCTCCTGCGTGACCACAGGCGCGGGGCTCCGCCGCAGGAGGGCGCGCGCCATCGTGTGCAAGGGTCCCGGGTCGAGGGAGTAGATCCGGTAGTACCCGCGCGCCTCCGAGCGGACGAGACCGGCACTCCCCAGGACCGCAAGATGATGCGAGATGGTGGAGGGGCTGCGCCGGAGGCCGGAGGCCAGTGTCTCCACGGCGCAGCATGTGTGCGAGAGCATTCCGATGATCTTCAGGCGTGTGTCATCGGCCAGGGCCTTGAAGAGCATCAGGAGATCGACCGATGGATCCGCAGGCGGCACGGGGAAGCTCCTTCTGTTTCGACAAGTATAGAAATAAACCGCCCCGGATGCAAGCCCCCCCGCGAGGAAAAAACAACGGCGGCACCCCGGCCCGCCGCCGGGATGCCGCCGTTCCCGCAAGAGGGGAAAGCTACCTCAGAAGAACCATCTTGCGCGTGAAGCTGAAGCGCCCCGCCTCCATCCGGTAGAAGTACACGCCGCTCGCGAGGTTCCCGGCCTGCACCACCGCCGTATGATGACCCGCCTCCCGGACCTCATCCACAAGCGTCGCCACCCTCTCGCCCAGCAGGTTGTAGAGGGTCAGGCGGACGTGTGACCGTTCGGGCAGACCGTACCGGATCTGCGACACCGGGTTGAAGGGGTTGGGGAAGTTCTGATCGAGTGTGAACCGGTCGGGAACCGCCTCCGGGGCCCCTTCCACAGCGGTGACCATCTCCGCATGCACAGGCACCCACACGCTCTCGGGCATGTTACCCGTCAGGAGCAGCATGGCATTGCAGGGACCACTCGGCATGGCCCCCCCGTACACCCGCAGCTCCACCTGCTGGCTGTCTCCCGGAGCGATGGTGCCGTGATCGGCGGAAGCGGCAATCCACGGAACCAGGTCCGTGGTGAAGAGCACCGCCAGGTTGTTGTGGACATAGGCGGCGTTGTAGGCCACCTGCAGTCCGATGGTTCCGGGGCCGTTCTCGATGCCGATGGTGGAGGAGTTCAGGGTCTGCTGCATGTTCAGATACTGGAGGAGAACGGCGCCCGAGCGGTAGAGCAGGACCTGGAACGTGTACACGCCGGGGGTCGTGGTGCCGTAGTGCGGCACGTTCGTGTACTGCACCACGAAGCGGCTGTTCGGCGCATCATGGTAGGTATGAACGGAGCCGGAGGTCCGCACATCCAGATCGTCCCACCAGGGATAGATGGCATCGTTGGGCTCGGTGCCGGCCGCCGGGAGCGGCCCGTTCGAGTAGGCATTGGAGGTGGAGGAGACGTCGAAGCCCACCCAGCCGTTCGTGCAGATCTTGAGGGAAGTTCGCGGAACCCCGTAGAACGGGAAGGGGAAGGGGAGACTGACCACCACCGACCCGTCATCCCCCGTTCCGTTTGTCCATGAGGTGACCGGCGTCCCCGGGGATGTGATGTCGAACCAGTTGAAGGCGGGACCCCCCGGCTCGTCGCTGTCCACCCATGTGTATCCGAAGGCATCCGGTCCGCCGCGGCCTTCGACGGCGACGGGATGACCCGGCCCGTCCTGTCCCCCCTCCTTGGCGCCCGTCGGCTGCGCCTGCTGCGTGAGGCTCCGGGCTGCTTCCGCCGTGTTCCGCATCGCCTCCTTCAGCTCAAAGCGCAGGGTGTCGGTGCCCGTATTCCTGATCCGGAGGATGCCCGACAGGGTATCCTGCCCCGAGGGAACGGCGAAGAAGAAGGAATCGGGCCACACCGCGGCCGCGGGCATTCCCACTGCCTCTCCGGCAAGAAGGATGTCCACCCGGGGCTGTCCCTGGGAGTTGCTGAGAATGATGATACGCCCCGTATCGATCCCGGCCGACACGGGATGGTACAGAACCCGGATCTTCAGGGAGTCCCCCGGAGGAAGCGTGGCCGAGGAAGGAACCACGGAGTAGCTTGTATCCGTCACTTCCAGAGAGCTCATGACGAGGGGGAGCAGTCCCGCGTTTCGCGCCGTGAGGGTGTCTTCCCGCATCCCGAACAGGGGGGTGATGGGGAATGTCACGCTCTGCGCGCTCAGGATGAGGGTTGCGGAGTCCGCCGGACTCACCCGGAGGGATGCAGGGAAGTGATAGGGCTCGGTGACATCGGGGTGCTCCACGTCCATCGTCACTACGGTGGCATACGTGGTCCCGACCTGGAGGCCGAAGGCGTCGAACATGACCGCGATATCCTGTGTTCCGTGCGGCGGGATCATTCCGAAGGATGGATTCTGGGTGATCCAGGAGGCATCGGGGAGATAGAAGCGGAGCGCCAGGCTGTCGTGGGCATACTGGGCGTTCTCGGCCACCTCCAACCCCATGCTGCCGTCCGCATTCTCGATCCCGATGGAGGCGCTGTTCAGCGGGGAAGCCATGGAGAGATACCGCACGAGGATCTCTCCCGTGGGCCTCAGCACGATCTGGAAGGTGTACGGCCCCGTACTCCCGATATGGGCCACGTTGCTGTACTGGACGATGAACTCCTGCGCCCCCGGATCGGCGTAGTAGTACGCCGCCCCCGACCCGCTCGCAAAGGTGAGGTCGTCCCAGAATGCGAACACTGCGGCATTCGGCTCGGTGGGGGAGGGAATCGTGGCGTTGGTGTACGCCGTGGAAGTGGATGTGAAGCTGAGCCATCCGTTCGTGCAGAAGCGGACCGAGCTGTACGCGCAACCGTAGAAGGGGAAGATGAAGCCGAGCGGGTAGGGTCCCGTATTGGTGTCATCCCCCAGTCCCATGATGCGGGTTCCCAGAGCGGAGATGTCGCGCCATTCGAACGCAGGGCCTCCCGGCTCGTCGCTGTCGATCCAGCGGTAGCCGAAGGGGTCCGGTCCGCCGCTCCCGCACAGAATGGGAGGCCCCTCGGGGAGCTCCCGGCTCCCCTTGGGAGATTCCACCGCGGGGAGACCCCCCGCCGCAGCGTTCCCGGGCAGGGCCAGAAGCCGGGCGCGGCCGGGAGTCTCGTCACTCAACCGGAACCGGACGGAATCCCCCGTGGAGTTCCTGAGCGAGAGCATCATGGCGGAGGTCTGTCCCACCACCAGCGTTTCCGCCAGGGAGGCGACGGATGGAACCAGCACCGGCTCCAGGAGCACAGGCAGGAAGGTGGTGTCGCCGCCTGTGACTGTCACGGGCTCGATGGTGCGGGTGGCATACGGGGAAATCGCGTCCACGATGAGGGTGTAGTCTCCTGCGGGGAGGGGCCCGGCGAACCTGCCGGTGAGCGTATCGGTGGCGCCGTCGAGGACCTCCTGTCCGCCGAAGAGCACCCGGAGGGCGGCCCCCATCGCGGAGGAATCCCTGCGGAATGTCCGCACCAGGAAAATCCCGCCGGGTGACGCCGTCAGGGCGATGTTCCGGCCCACGGTGTCGTCTTTGACAATGGTGACGGTGTCGGTCCAGGTCTCATAACCGAACTTGCGCGCCCTCAGGGTGAGGGATGCCGACACGGCGGGGGAATCCACCCGCGCCCCCGCCCGGTAGATCCCGTCAGGTCCCGTCTGCGATCCCTGCTGCGCCAGGCCCTCCACGAAGTCCACGGTGACCCCCTCCAGCGGAAGGCCTCCACTTGTGACGGTTCCTTCCACCCACCCGAAATTGGCCGTGAAGGAGGCGGTGTGGATGGAGGGGTCTCCGAGGAGGTTGTACATCTCGAAGTACCGCTTCACGGTTGCCGTGAATCCGCCGTAGTGATCCGCCAGATAGGACTTGGCCATGTTGAACATCGGGGTGGACTGCGTGAGCCCGTCCGCGAACATGGCCTTGAAGAGCCTCTTTTCCAGGATGTCGTCTTCGTCCCAGTACGATGTCACCGAGGAGCCCCAGTACGCCGCGCCTCCGCGCGGGATGCGCATCCAGGTCTCTCCGAAGCATTCAGCCGACTGGAACTGGCCCGTCAGGCAGGAAAAGGAATAGACATGGGGGAAGACGCTGTTCGTCAGGCCCCGGACATCGGACTGCGACATGGGGGGGCCGTCTGCCCATGAGGTGACGCTTCCGTGGCCCGAGTAAACGGCGAAGATCATCCCTTCGTTCAGGTCGCCCACGACCTGGGCGGTGGTGGCGTTGTATGTGTGGGTATACCGCTTGTTGCTCAGGTATGCGGCGGGGGTGAAGAAGGAATCGATGACGAAGTTGTGCGTTCCCTCCGTAATGGCCCAGTTGTCGGTGGAAGCCATGAAGGTGTTGCGTTTTGCAAGGGCGAAAACGGAGTTCTCCATGAACACGCTCTTGGAGATCATCCGTTCCAGGTGGCTGAGGGAATCGGCCGGGAAGCGCCCGATGTGGGCATCCGCATAGTAGTCCGGCCCGTCCAGGAGCACATAGAACAGATCGGTGTGGGGGTTGTTGGTGGTGGTCCCGATCCACTCGGGCACGCGGTTGACGTCCCCCACCAGCAGCACGAACTCGGGGCGCGTGGCCGGATTGTCATACCGCGCCTGGATGAAGCCCTTGATGGCCGTGTTGGTGGTGCCCGCCGTGCCCGTGGTAGCCACAAAGACCTCGTAGCCCAGGGACTGTTTGTGGGCCACGAAGGGGGCCAGGGCGGACTCGAACTCGGGAGCCGTGATGATCAGGTAGTTGCTCCGGAGGAGCCCGCCACGGAAGGGGAACTCGCCGAAGAGCCCCCGCAGGTAGTCGTCGAAGCGGGCGGAATGGCCGCTCACGGAGGGGACCGAGCCGGATACCTCGATGCGCAGGCGTCCCTGTGTGATCATCCGGAGACGGTTTCCCGCCGGGTCATACCGGAAGGGACGGAGCGTGATCCGTATGCCCCTGAGTCCGCCGACGACGAACGTCTCCCCGAACTCGGCCCAGCTGCCGGTGAGCGTTTCGTGCGCGCCGTAGATGCCGCGGTCGTAGCGGAAAGGCCTGTCGGCCAGCGGAAGGGAACGGGGCCAGGGTTCCTGAGCGGGCGAGATGGGGCGGTCCAGATCCCTTTCCTGGGCCGCTTCTCCGACAACCTGCAGCCGGGGCATCCCTGCTCCCGGATTCAGCAGGAGGTTGAAGCTCAGGATGGGGAGCCGGGGCCGGCCGGGCTCGGAGGTAAAGCCGTATCCCGGGACGTCCAGAGCCGTGAATTCCATCCCTGCCATTTGCACGGGGTGCTCCGAGGGCTCCGGGAGCGCGAAATCGATCAGATACCCGGTCTGATCCCTTTGGATGGTGATGCCCTCGGGAAGAGTCGCCGCCCGGACCGGAAGCAGAGTCCCGGCCAGCAGCGCGCAGGTGAGAGCCCACAGTCGGCGTGTCTTCATGGAACGCTCCTTGCAGATTGAATGGAAGAAGGCTTCCGGAAACGAAAAAGGCCTCCACACGCGGCCGGAAGAACCGGCAGAATCGGGGGAGGCCTCAAGAAGAACGGACTTCTGAATGTACGGGAAGGCGGCGAGAAGTGCAACGCCGCAGGGGGCGGGCTTTGATGTTGAAGGCGGAATGCGTATTTTCAATATTCGAAATTCCGAGGCCACCCCAAGGTGGAGCGGTCCCCCGCACACCGGGCCTCGCAATCAACAGGGGAGACCCACGGGGCCTCATGAAGCTGTACTACCGGATGGGAGAAATCGAGGCGTGGCGCGACCGGACACACCGGCGGCTTCCGCACCTTGCCCTCCGGAGCGAGGAAGAGGCCCGTGTGTTCATCGGGGAGGTGGGCTTCTGTTCCGCACACAACCCCGCCCCAGCCGACGTTCCCTCCCTCTGGCAGGCCGTTTGCGGCGAGAGGATCCCGGCCCCTCCCCGGATCATGCACCCGGACCCGACCCTTGCCCTTGTCAGCCGGATCAGGAACCTTCTCCCCGGAGAGGGAACGGCGTTCTACGGCCGCCTCCTCAGGAGGCAGCCCGCCCTGGTGTCGCTGGACCTGTTCCCTTGCTTCTTCGCTCTGGGGCACAGGGCCGGGCTCCGGAATGACTACAAGCTGGATTACACGCGGGGGAGGCTCAGCCGGGCGGCGCGGGACCTCATGGAAGCCCTCCGGGCAAGCTCCCCGCAGGTCTCGCATGCCCTCCGCCTGGGGACCGGCATGCACGGAAGGGACAGGAAGACGGTGTTCGAAAAGGCGCTCGCGGAGCTCCAGTCGGGTCTCTATGTCTTCAAGAGCGGGGGGAACGGAGGTCCTGCCACCTCCGAATGGGCCCTGGTGGACAGGCGCTTTGCCCCTCAGGTCCGGAAGGCCCGACGCATCATGCCTGCGGAGGGGCGGGAGCGCATTCTGGAGGCGCACGTCCGGAACCAGCTCGTGGTCTCGGCCGCGGCCGTCCAGAAGGTCTTCGGGTGGACCCGCCAGGAGGTGTTCCAGGCGCTCGGGAGACTGGTGCGCCGCGGGGTCATCGCCCGGGGTGCGGCAGTCGAGAACCGGGGGAACAACTTTTACTGCTGGATTCAGGGAAGCTGACAGGGAGGTGCCCGTGCCGAAACGAGCTGCGCAGCCGGAGAAGGCTTACAACAACCTGGAGTTCCTGAACTCGCCCGAAGCCCGCATCATCCGCATGATGGCCGAATTCCTGGAGCCCCAGAGGAGATTCCGGCGCCACGGGGTGCGCGACACCATCGTCTTCTTCGGATCGGCGAGGATGACGCCACGCAAGGAGGCCCTCGCCCGTCTCCGGCGCGCGGAAAAGGAGATGGCGGGCGTACGGCGTCCGGCGCGCCGAGTGCTCCGGGAGGCGGAGGCGGCGGCCATGCAGGCGGAGATGTCCCGTTACTACGAGGACACGGTGGAGCTTGCCCGTCTGCTCACGCAGTGGTCCATGAAGCTCCCGCGCCCCAACCGGTTTGTGGTGGCCAGCGGAGGAGGGCCCGGCATCATGGAGGCGGCCAACCGGGGGGCGCGGCTGGCCGGAGGGAAGACCATCGGGCTGAACATCAGCATTCCCTTCGAACAGGCCTCCAACCCGTTTGTCTCGCCCGGCCTGGGGTTCGAGTTCCACTACTTCTTCCTGAGAAAATTCTGGTTTGTGTATCTGGCCAAGGCCCTTGTGATCATGCCGGGGGGGTTCGGCACCATGGACGAGCTCCTGGAGGTTCTGACGCTTCTGCAGACGGGCAAGATCAAGAAGAAGATGGCGGTGGTGGTGTACGGCAGCGAGTACTGGAAGAGCGTTCTGAACCTGGAGGAGCTGATCCGGCGGGGATGCGTTTCCCGGTCCGATCTCGCGCTGTTCACCTTCAAAGACGACCCCCGGAGCGCCTTCGAGTACCTCCGATCGTCCCTCGTCCGGAACTATCCGACGGGGGAGACGGGTTGATTCTGAGCGTCGTATTCAATACCATGATGTATCCGGGGATGACCTGGATTCGACGGAGATGGGAATGGCCAGGACTGCATACCGTGCTCTCCGCGTCGCACGCTAATAAAGCGGAAAACAACAAGTGCCAGCTACAACTACGCACTGGCTGCCTGATTAACCAGGCGGTCCGTTCCGCGGGATCCTGCCTGCCGGGTCCCGACGGGGCGCCGACTTCAGACAGGATAACCGGATGGATCCTCCGATGACATCCGGCGAAGCCCGGGGAACCGGGAGACGATCGGGGTAACCGCTCCAGGCGCCTGTCAGTCGGAGGCGGAGCGGCGAAGCGAGAAAGACTGACTATGTATGGAGTGGTCCTGGTGGTTCTCTCTTCGGACGCGGGTTCGACTCCCGCCATCTCCACTGAGGCGCCCTCCCGCCGGGGGGCGCCTCCTCTTTTCCAGGGGGTGACATGCCCATGAAACGCAGGATCAGGTTTGTGAAAGCAACGGGCGCCGGGAATGATTTCGTCATCGTGGACCGTTCTCTGGGGGAGCTGCCCGCGGATCTGGGGGGGCTGGCGCGTGCGGTCTGCGCACGCCACTTCGGCATCGGGGCGGACGGACTCCTCGTGTACGAACCGGCGGGGGGGGCGTCCTTCCGGATGCTCTACTTCAACGCGGACGGGAGTACGGGGGGGATGTGCGGGAACGGGGCCCGGTGCCTGGTGCGGTACGGCCGGTTGCGCCGGGGGCTCCCCGACGAGGTGAGTTTCGAGGCCCTGGGCCACCGGTACCGGGCGGAGGTCCGGGAGGGGGGTATCAGGGTGCGCATGAAGAACCTGCCGGACCCGGGCCGGGAGGTGGCGTTGCGCACCCCGTCCGGCGCATGGACCGGGCGCTGGATTGATACGGGGGCTCCTCACTTCGTGGTTCTCCTGGAAGACCTGGACGGGCTGGATGCGCAGACCGCGGGAGCGGAGATCCGGCGGCACGAGGCGTTTTCCCCCGAAGGAACGAACGTGGATTTCGCATCCGTGGCGGGTCCGAACTCGCTGGTGCTCCGGACCTATGAGCGGGGCGTGGAAAGGGAGACCCAGGCCTGCGGCACCGGATCGGTGGCCGCGGCGGTGGTGGCGGGTCTGAAGAACCTGGTGGCAAGCCCCGTGACGGTGCGGGTGCGGAGCGGGAGCATCCTGAAAGTCGAATTCTCCCTGGAAGGTTCTGCGGTCCGGGATGTGTTCCTGGAGGGTCCGGGCGACCTGCTCTTCTCGGGGAGCATGGAATATGATGCGGATCATGCCGTCATCCGCGACCATGGATGACATACTCCTCATCGTGAATCCCCGGGCCGGAAGAGGCCGGGGCCGGACCACGGGAGCCCTTGTGGAACGCCTGCTGGCCGGACGCGGCGCCCCGTTCCGGGCTGTCTCCACCCGGGGCCCCGGGATGGTAGGGGGAATCCTGGCGGAGGAGGGGCCCCGGAGCGTCATCTGTGTGGGAGGGGACGGGACGATTCACGAGGCGGTGAATGCCCTGGCCGGCGGTGCAAGGTCGCTGGGCATCGTGCCTGCAGGGTCCGGGAACGACTTCGCCCGGTCCCTGGGGATACCGTTCGATCCCGCCTCGGCCGTGGAAGACATCCTCGGCGGGGCGACGCAAACGATCGATCTGGGACGGGTGCGGGTCGGGAATCTGGACGGAATGGCGAGCGAGCCGCGATACTTTGCGAATTCACTCGGCATCGGTTTCGACGCGGAGGTGGCCTCGGCCATCCGGCGCATCCCGGCGTTGCGCGGACTTGCGCTGTATGCGGCGGCGGTCATCCTGACTGCCGTCCACTACCGGGCCCGGGAGTTCCGTGTTTGTCTGGACGGGGTCTGGAGCACGGGGAAACTGCTCCTTGTGGCGGTCGGCAACGGCCAGGGAGCCGGCGGCGGGTTCCGCCTGACTCCCCGGGCGGAGCTGGCGGACGGATTGCTGGATGTCTGCATGGTGAGAGAAATCTCCCCGGCAGGGATTCTGTTTCTCGCGCCCAGGGTCATCAGAGGGCGGCATGGGGAGTCCCCGAAAACCGTGCTGTCCAGATTCGCCCGGATGGAACTGGAGACGGACACACCCGTGGGGGTGCATGCGGACGGAGAGATTCTCACCCTGGGAGCCACCGCCGTGGAGGCGGAGGTGGTTCCCGGGATTCTGAAGGTGCTGGGAGGAACGGGGAGACGGACTCCCTGAATGCCGTATAATGTATATTATGTCAAGTAAGTCGGAAGGGTGTCCCTGCGGGAGCGGGCCATTTCCTCGAGGGCGAGCCGTATGAGGGCCCCGATCCTGAGCTCCCCTCCCCCCACCTGTCCAATCTGGCTGAAGGGCACATCTGTGGATTGACAGATGTCCCTGATGGCAGGCACGTCCCGGGGCGCCGCGCTGATGAGGATGCGGGATTGATCCTCCCCGAACAGCCAGGCATCGGGCCTCAGGAAGCCGGGCTCGTGCGCCACAACGGCGCCGATTTCTCCGAGGATGCAGCATTCCGCCAGGGCGACTGCGAGACCCCCCTCCGAGCAGTCATGGGCCGAGCGAACCAGGCCGCGCCGGATTGCCGTGAGACAGGCCTGCTGGAGGCGTTTCTCAGCCATCAGTTCCACGGGCGGTGCATCCCCCGAGACGATACCGTGGATGAGGCTCAGGTACTCCGTTCCCCCCAAATGCCCACGGGTTTTTCCCAACTGAAGAATCGCATCACCCGTCACAGAGAAGCCGGCGCCCACCGTCCTGGCGGCATCTTCGCAGACCCCCAGCATTCCCACCACGGGGGTGGGAAACACCTGGCCCCCCGGGCTTTCGTTGTAGAAGCTGACGTTCCCGCCGGTTACGGGTGTCCCGAGTACGCGACACGCTTCGCCCATTCCTGCCACGGCTTCACGGAACTGCCAGAAAACCTCGGGCTTGTACGGGTTGCCGAAGTTCAGGCAATTTGTAATGGCTACCGGCTCGGCTCCCACGCAGACAACGTTTCTGGCCGCCTCAGCTACAGCGATTTCCCCCCCTCTCCTCGGATTGAGGTAAACATACCGGGCGTTGCAGTCCGTGGTAAGAGCCAGGGCCTTGCGGGTTCCAGGAACAAGGATGACGGCGGCATCTCCCTCGTGCAGCTGCACGCTCCCGTTCCGCACCATACCGTCATATTGCTCCCACACCCATTCCCGGCTGCACAGATTCGGCCCCCCAAGAAGACGGAGCAGGCACCCGTTCAGGTCGGCCGGGAGGGGGATCTTCCCGGCATCGAACCCCCGGGTGTGCACCAGGTAGGCGGGCTCCACGGCCTCGCGGATGTACACGGGGGCTCCTCCGCCCAGCACCAGTGAATGGGCGGGAACATCTGCTACAAGCCGTCCCAGGTGGAGCACCTCAAGCCGGCCTGAGTCAGTGACTTCGCCTATTCTCTCTGCGTGGAGATCCCACTTCGCATAGACGCGCAGAATCTCCTCCTCCCGCCCTTTCTGCGCTACGAGGAGCATCCGCTCCTGGGATTCCGAGAGCATGATCTCATACGCGGTCATCCCCGACTCCCTCACGGGAACACGGTCCAGGTCAATCCGCATGCCGGTCCCCGCCCGCGCACTCATCTCGGATGTGGAGCATGTGATGCCCGCCGCACCCATATCCTGAATCCCCACGACCGCCCCCGTCTTCAGGACTTCGAGGGTCGCTTCCAGAAGCAGTTTCTCCGTGAACGGGTCGCCCACCTGAACGGAGGGGCGTTTCGAATCCGATTCGCTGGAGATCTCTTCCGAAGCGAAGGTGGCCCCGTGAATGCCGTCCCTGCCCGTTGAAGAACCCACGATAAAGACGGGGTTTCCGGGGCCATCCGCAGCGGCTCGGGCATGCTCCCCCCGGCGGACGACACCCACGGCCATGGCGTTCACGAGGGGGTTTTCCGCATAGCATGGGTCGAATGTCACCTCCCCCCCCACCGTCGGAACCCCGAAGCAATTCCCGTAATCGCCTATCCCCCGCACGACTTCCCGCACGAGATACCGGGTGTGCGGGCTGACCAGGTCCCCGAACCGGAGGGAATTCAGCGCTGCCACAGGGCGTGCCCCCATTGTGAAGATGTCCCTCAGGATTCCTCCCACGCCGGTGGCAGCCCCCTCGTAGGGCTCCACGGCCGATGGATGATTGTGGCTTTCAATCTTGAACGCAATCGCCAGGCCATCGCCGATATCCACCAGACCGGCGTTCTCCTCCCCGGCCTCCACCAGAACACGGGACCCTGACCGGGGGAATGTCTTCAGCACGGCTATGGAGTTCTTGTAGCTGCAGTGCTCGCTCCACATGACGCTGTAGATCCCCAGCTCCGTGTATGTCGGAACCCTTCCGAGGACGGCCTTCAGGCGCTCGTATTCCTCTTCCGTCAATCCGTGACGGAGGGCGAGCCGGGGCTCAACCTCGGGCTCCAGAAAAGCGGGTTCCTCATTTGACTTCAAGTGATTATCCCCATATCCGGAAGCTGAATGGAGCACCTGCCTCCGGTATTGCAGAAGCCCGTTCCCGGGTTCCCGAGGAGGATCGGGCAGCTCATGTTCTGTCCTTCAGCTCCACCACGGTGGCTCCCGTTCCTCCCTCGTTCCACTCGGCAAGGTGGAAGGAAAGGACGAGCGGGTGGCGGCCAAGGTATTCCGAGACCTTCTTCCGGAGGGCTCCGGTTCCCTTGCCGTGTATGATATCCACGCGGTTGATGCCCGTCAGAAGGGCATCATCCAGGAGCTTGTCTATGAGGGGGAGTGCCTCCTCTCCCGTCATCCCCCTCAGGTCCAGCTCCGTTCGCAATTCCCTGCGCTCCGTCCTGAGATCACCGGATGATGCAACCCCCGGGGCAGGAACTTCTCCTCCCGGCAGAAGGTCATCCAGAGGAACCCTCATCCTGACGGATCCGAAGAGCACCAGGGCGGTCTCCCCTCCCGGTGCGATTTCAAGCACCTCTCCTGCGTCTCCCCCTGATTTGAGACGCACCTTTTCTCCCGGGACAGGAGGCGCCGATGGCCCCGGCCCACCCTCGGCGTCCTCCTCCCTCCGGAGGCGGTCCACGGCCCTCCGCAGATCCTCCACCTCCCGACGGGCTGACTGCACCACCGGCTTTGCGGCGGCGGTCTCACGCACGGCGCGGACGCTGCGCTCAATTGCGGCTTGGGCCCCGTCCAGGATCTCCCGCGCTTCATCCAGAGCCCGGCGGCGGATTTCCCTCGCCTCCGTCCGATGGGCCTCCAGGCGTTTCTCATATTCCCTGGTCAGGCCATCCAGCCTCTCCCTTTCCTCCGCCTGTGCCTCCGCCTCCTGCGAGAGGCTGTGGCGGGCCGCCTCCAGCTCTCCGATGAGGGAATCCAGGCGGACCGCCTGGTCCCCCATCAGGGAACGGGCCCTCTCCAGGAGGTCCGCGCGGAGGCCCAGGCGGGAGGCCATTTCCAGGGCATAGCTGCTGCCGGGAACTCCCACACGCAGGCGGTAGGTGGGAGTAAGGGTGGCGCTGTCGAATTCCATGGCCGCGTTGCGGATCCCCGGTGTCTGGTGCGCGAAGGCCTTCAGGGCCCCGTGGTGTGTCGTGGCGATGGTGAGGGCCCCCCGCCGTGTCAGGAACTCAAGGAGTGCGGCCGCAATGGCCCCCCCCTCCCGGGGGTCCGTGCCGGCTCCTATCTCGTCAATCAGGACGAGGCTGCACTCGTCCGCCTCCTCGGCAATCGCGCGGAGATTGGCGAGGTGGGAGCTGAACGTGCTCAGGTCGTTCTCAACGGACTGGTCGTCCCCGATGTCCACGAACATTTTTCCGAACACCCTGAGCGTGGTCCCGGCGGCGGCGGGGACGTGGAATCCGCTCTGCGCCATCAGGGCCAGCAGCCCCACGCACTTCATTGCCACGCTCTTTCCACCCGCGTTCGGCCCGCTGATCAGGAGGGTTCCCGAATCTGTGCCCATCTCGAGGGAAAGCGGAACCGTTCCTTCCCGCCCGTGCGTCATGAGAAGAACCGGGTGGCGGGCATCCACAAGACGCACCGGACCGTCTTCCGTGATGACGGGCTCCGTCCCGAGGACGATCATGGAGTAGCGGGCTTTTGCAGCCAGGGCGTCCAGGTGCGCGAGGATCTCGCAGCTTGCCAGGAGGGGCTCCCGGAGCTTCGCCACCTGGGACGTCAGGGTCCGGAGGATCCGTTCCTCCTCCCGCTGCTCCTGGAAGTGCAGGTTCCGGATTTCGTTGTTCAGGTCCAGGGTTTCCGCCGGCTCGATGAAGACGGTGGCCCCGCTGGAAGAGGCGCTGTGGATGAAACCCGGAACCTGGTGCTTGAACTCCGCCTTCACAGGGATCACCATCCGGCCCTCCCGGGTGGTGATGATTTCCTCCTGGCTGTAGCCGAGGGTGGAGGCGCTCCTCAGTATTCCCTCGAGCTTCCTGCGCAGGGCCGCCGCGCGCTCGTTGAGGGATCGCCGGATCTCCCTGAGCTCGCGGGAGGCCCCATCGCGCACGCCGCCGGACTCGTCGACGGCCTGCTCGATGTTGTACTCCATCACCCTGTCGGCAGCCAGCGGCTCGGCCATTGCGGCCAGCACGGGATGCGAAGCCCTGCGGCGCACCAGGAACGAGCGGACGGCCCGGGCCGCCTTGAGAGTGCCGAGAACCTCGACGAACTCCCTCCCCTGGAGGCAGGCGCCCGGGATGGAGCTGCGGTGAAGAGAGCGGCGGATGTCCCGTGCTCCCGCCAGGGGAAGGGCATCTTCCTCCTCCAGGAGGCGCTTCATCTCCGACACGCGCCCCAGCTCATCGCGGATTGCCGCGGAAGAGTCGGAGAACGGGGGATCCTGCAAACGGGAGCGCCCGAGGTCCGAAGAGGCCTGCTGGACGATCCATGCAAGAACTCTCTCGAAGTCCAGCTTCCTGCGGGCGCCTTCGATGTTCACTCCGCCTCCGGGAAGGAGCGGGCTCCGGACCTGAGGTCGGGAGTTGTCATCCGACGGCTTCCGGCGAAGTCCCCGGCGGTTCGTACCCCCGTCCGGTCAGGTTCAGGATGCTGCCGCTGAGTCCCCGCGCCTGGGGCATGCACAGGAGCAGAATGAGCTCTGCCGCTTCCCCGGGGTCCGGTGCAAGGGCGAACTCCCTGGGGGTCATCCAGGAGCGGTTGGCCTCCGTCCTGAGCGCTTCCGGCGCCACGGCAACCGCACAGATGTCCGTCTCTCGTGTTTCCTCCGCGATGCTGCGGGTCAGGGCGATGACCCCTGCTTTGGAGGCCGCATAGGCCGCCCGGAGGGCCCGCGGCTCCAGGGCGGTGCGGGCGGTCACGTTCACGATGCACCCCTCCCCCCGGGGGATCATCATCCGGAGGGCGGCCCGGCAGGAGAGGAAGCAGGATGTCAGGTTTGTGAGGATCATCCCGTTCCATTGAGGCAGGGGGGAATCCACGACGGGGCTTCCTCCCGCGTAGCCCCCCGCCGCATTCACCAGAATCCCCACGGGTCCCCAGAGGGACCCGACCTCTCCGAAGAAGCGTTCGACCTCCGTTTCGCTCCTCAGGTCGCATCGGGATGAGAACAGGCGGCTGCCGGAGGCCGCTTCCCCCGGGTGGGGGCCGGTGCGGGAGGGAACGGCGACGCGCGCACCCTCCCCCAGGAGCCGGTGCACCACCCGTGATCCGAGGACACCGGTTCCACCGGTAACAACTGCGACCACCTGGTGTAAGCGCATGCGTTCGGGATATGGGGAAGACCCGGCATCAATATACCGAGAGGACCGTCGTAGAGTCAAGCGCCATTGACTCTCAGGGCCGCATCCGGTAGATTGGCATCCACGGAAGGCAGTGCCATGACAAGCCCCCAATGCATTCTGCTCCTGATCTCGATTCTTCCGGCGGCCCCGCGGACTCCGGCATCGGTTCCGGGTGTGGGGGATCCGGCGCCGGGGTTCTCTCTCCCCGATGCGACGCGAGGACGGCATTGCCCGGGTGCCGGCGGATCTGAAAGGGCTTCCGGGGGGAGCTTCGATCCGGCGCGGGGCGACAACCGGAGGGCCGTGTTTCTCCTGGACGCCTCCGGCAGCATCGTGTATCGGGACAGGGCATTCCCGGCGGGCTCATCCGAATCCTCCGGGCGGCTGAGGAACCAACTTCAACGGGAGGCACATTGATGATCGCCCGGATTCTCGCCTGCATGCTTCCGGCCGTTTTGGCGGGCGGAGGAACCTGGATGCGAGCTCAAACCCCCGCGGTGTCGGCAGCGGATCTCCGGGCCCATGTAAAGGTCCTCGCCTCGGACGCGCTGGAGGGAAGAGCGGCCGGTTCGACGGGCAGCCGGCTGGCAGCCGAGTACATTGCCCGGCGTTTCCGGGCGCTGGGCCTGGGGAACTACTCCGAATACCGGGAGTATATCAGGGAGTTTGAATTCGTGTCGGGATTGAAACTGGGCGACGGGAACAGCCTGCTCCTTGCAGACCGGCGCACGGGGGCTTCGGTGGGGGGAACCCTCCACGGGGACTTCCGGCCGCTGGGCTTCTCCGCGCGGGATTCCGTCGCGGTCCCGTGCGTGTTCGCGGGCTACGGGATCGTCGCGCCGGAAAAGGAATACGACGACTACGCGGGTGTGGATGTTGCCGGGAAGGCGGTCGTGGTGCTCCGGTATTCCCCCGAGGGGAGCGACCCTCACAGCGACTTCAACAGGCACTCCTCCCTCAGAAACAAGGTCCGGATCGCCCGGGAGAAGGGCGCCCGTGCCTTCATTCTGATCACAGGGCCGTGCGACGAGCCCGAGGACGAGCTTCTGAAGCTCTCCTATGACCGAGCGTTCGCCGGTTCCGGGATCCCCGCCGTTTCCATGAAACGCTCCCTCCTGGAGATGATGCTGGGGGAGGGATTCCCCACCCTGGCTGCGATCCAGGACTCCATCAACAGGACCAAACGTCCGCTGTCCTTTTCTCTCCACCCATGGAGCATCAGCCTCCGGTGCGATGTGGTCGCGATTCCGGACACCGCCGCGAACGTGGTGGGATACCTGGAAGGAGCGGATCCGGCTCTGCGGGATGAAGCCATCGTCATCGGAGCGCACTTCGACCACCTCGGGTTCGGGGGAGAGGGGTCCGGATCCCTTGTCCCCGACACGCACGCCGTCCATAACGGGGCCGATGACAATGCTTCCGGCGTTGCGGGTCTCCTGGAACTCGCGGAGTATTTTGCCGCCGGAGCTGCGCGTCCTGCGCGCACGCTGGTCTTCGCCGCCTTCGATGGAGAGGAAGCCGGGACCCTGGGATCCGCCCGCTTTGTGAAGGACCCACCCCTTCCGGCGGAGCGCATCGTCGCCATGCTCAACATGGATATGGTCGGACGTCTCAGGAGGAACGAGCTCACGATCCACGGAACGGGCACCTCCCCCGCGTGGGACTCCCTGGTGGGGGAAGCGTCGGCCGCGGTCCAGGGGGAGGGCTCTCTTCCGTTCGCACTGACGAAGGTCGAGGACGGCTTCGGACCGAGCGATCACTCGCAGTTCTACGCCCGGGACATCCCTGTCCTGTTTTTCTTCACGGGAAGCCATGATGACTACCACAAGCCCTCGGACGACTGGGATCGCATCAACTACGACGGGCAGGAAAGGGTTGTGCGGTTTGTTGCGGACCTGGCATACCGGGCGGCATCGCTGAGCTCCAGGCCCGGTTTCGCGCGCGTGGCTTCCACCCGTCCCCCGGGAATGGGAGACACCCGGGGGTTCTCCGTCACCCTGGGCATTGTGCCGGACCCCGGGCAGGCGGCAGGCGGAATGCGCATCGGGGGCATCCGCCCGGATGGACCGGCCGAAAAGGCGGGGCTGCGCGCCGGGGACCTGCTCGTGGAGATGGCCGGGAAGCAGGTACTCAGCATCTACGACTACATGGGCATCCTCGGGGAGTTGAAGGCAGGGCAGGAGGTATCGGTGAAGGTGCGCAGGGACGGGGAGCTCGTGGAAACCAGGGCAGTGATGAAGAAGCGCTGAGGAAGCCCTCAGCGCCTGCGCGCCGGGATCTCCTGGATCTCCCGCCTGTATTCCTCCAGGATTCTTACCCTCGCGTCTTCACTCCGGGCCTCGAGGAGGTCCTCACCGCGTCTGCGGATGAGACCCTCCAGTTCCTTCCGGTGTTCCTGCGAGAGTGCTCCCGTGAGGCTCCCAAAGGCATCCACGGCCGCCATGATTCCTCCATACAGTATCCGTCTCTCCCCGTGAACGGGTCAAACGCGGAGTGTTCCCTCGGGGGCCGGCTCCTCCACGAACAGGAGTTGCATCTGTTCCCAGGTGAACAGGCCCTCGTGATGCCCATCCCCCCATGCGGGCCGGAGGGCGTAGTTCCCCACCGGCTCGAGGGCCCGCAATTGATACCGTCCGGGGGCAGAGAAGTCCTGCGGACGGGGTTCGGATTTCCTCAAGAGAACCGTCTCTCCGGCGCACCCGGCACACGGGCAGGCATTCCGGAGCGTCTCCAGGGGAATCCAGCCCTTTCGTCCGTCATCCCATTCCACCAGTATCCTGTCGTCCGACTCCTGGCGAATCCTGACGATCTTCATGCCCGCCCCTCCCATGTTCTACACCACCACCCTGCCGGTCCGGTAGACCTCCTCCCTCCCGCCGCCTGCATACTGGAATTCGATTCTGACAACCGCCACATCCGGCTGAATCGACGGCACATAAACCCAATCCGTATGAACCACATTCTCCTTCTTCCGGAATGAGGAGGGGGCCGTCACACCCCCGAAATGGTCACTCCTCCCGAATGCGATGTGGGGCCCCAGCTTCTCGTCCACAAGCGTGCTTCCCATTGCCTTCAGGCCCCAGTCCCCGAGGACTCCGAGGCCCAGCTCAGCGATGTTTCCGTATGCCGGCTCCTGCGCCAGGAGTTTGGCCTGGAGGGAGGCCTGAGGACCTTCGGAGATCACCCCGGTTGCGCGGTTGGATTCGATGCGGAAGAGGACGACCTCGCTCCCGAACTGAACCGGGAGCTCCCCGGATGAACGGCTCGGATCGCCGCCCTTTTCCCCCTCATAGGGAACGATGTAGGCCTCTCCCGAGGGGAGGTTCCCAACGACCCCCGGCTCCCGCATGAGCCCTCCACTGGCATGCCCGGTTCTATGGCGCAAGTCCAGGGTTAGCTTATAGATAACGCCGGACACATCAAACAGAATATCGGCGCTTTCCGCCCGGTCCATCCGTCCCTTCAGAAGCCCCACCCGGGTGTTGATCTTCTCGTAGTCCAGCGAGAGAGTGGGAAGCATGGACCGGCTGAAGCCCGGGAGGGTGGCCCCCCGGAACCCGACGGAACGGGCCAGTATCTTCAGGGGGGCCGTGGCCGAGAACTCGGTGGGAGCCAGAACAACCGCGGAGGCATCCAGAATATCCCCCAGCCGGACTCCTCTCCCTCCTCCGGGATCGGCCATCTGGGGGAGGGAGTCCACAAGGCGGCCATCCTCCGGCAGGTCGTTGTTGTTGCTTCCCACGTTCAGGTAGGCGCACAAGCGGACGTTCCTGAAAGGGGTCTTTCCCCTGTTGTCCCGGACCAAAGTGTACCATTCCAGGGCCAGAGACCTGCGATCCGCCCAGGCAGGAGTGTCCGGGATCCCGCCCCCGGGGAGATCAACCATGATCACCAGGGAGGGATCCCCGGGAAGCCCGCCGAAGACGGTGGAGAGGAGCGCGGAGAATTGATCGAAGGTCAGGTTCTGCACGGGGCCTCCACGAGTAGTGGCTGTAGGTGAGGCGCTAGAGCATGCGCCGGGCGATCTCCCTGAGCGCCTCCTTTGTAAGGAATTTCCGCACCAGGGGGAACAGGATGTGGTTCTCCTTGTGGATATGGTTCACGAAGCACTGCGACACGGAGAGAGCCGTTTCGCACAGGTGCGCAGCCGCCGAACGGCTTCCCGGGCTCCCCCGCAGGCGCGATGCCGCCGCCTTGAGGCGCCGGAGGACCCGGGCCAGATCCCTGTGCTCCCGCCGCATGACCCCGGTCGGACCCTCCACGTACCTCTCCAGAACGGGGAAGAGAGCCTCCTCTTCCCCGCGGTTGTGTACGGTAACCTCCTCTTCGAGGAAGGAGATGGCCTCCAGCGCCCTCCCGTGTGCCGCGGCGGAATACCCCCTCTCCTGCATCTGGCGGCAGTTACGCGACAGGATCGTCAGGTGATGCAGAACGCGCTCGTGTTCCGAAAGAAACCGGGCGATGGGGTCCACCCCCGGCGAATGTGCCGGTCTCATGGAGGGTTTCAGTCCTCCAGTTCCACCATCGTGGAGTACTTCATCCCATCCCGGTCGACGCATGCCTGGATACTCCTCACCAGCTCCTGAGTCTTCTCGTCCTGGTTGTCTTCGAGCGCATCAAATGCCTCCAGGCTCTCGGATTGGAAGACCTCCATGAAGTGGTTTCTCCGGCCCTTCGACTCCAGGACCATGTAGTCCTTCTTCAAGTCGGAGGCAAGATGCTGCTTCAGGCTTTTCACGAGAGAGAGGTATGTCTCGCGTGTATCCGGAACGATTGAATATGAGATGCTGAACAACACTCTTGGCATTGCACTCTCCTTTGCTCAGTCGTTAGTAGCCGGCTTCCCGGACGTCATCCTCGTCAAAACCATAATGGTGGGCGATTTCGTGAATCAAAACGTCCCTCACCTTTCTCCGCACCGCGCCGCGTGAATTGCACACGGCCTCGATATTCCTCTTGAACAGCGTGACCCTGTCGGGGACGACCGGGTAGCTTCCGTAGTGCTCCCCACGCCGGTCAAGGGGAATCCCCTCGTACAGGCCCAGGAGCTCTTCCCGGGAACGGAGCCCCATCTTTTGCATTGTCTCCTCGCAGGGGGTGTCTTCCACCACCACGAAGAGATTCTCGATCCGTGATCTGATCTCCTCCGGGAGGCTCTCAAAGGCCTCATGGGCCATCTGCTCGAACTCCTCCTGGTCCACCCGGAAGGGCGACACGGGCTCCTCCCTATCTCAAAAGGAAACACAGACCGAGCCCGGGAGCCGCTCCGAGGCCCAGGGCCAGACCCGCCCGCCAGCGGCCGATGCCGTGCGCGATGGCCGTTCCTTCCACGGCAAGTGCAAGGGACCAGGCTCCGAACAGAGCGTAGAGTCCCAGCAGCACGGCGTATGCAACCGGTCGCAGAACCGACGGAGGCGGGTTCAGGGAGAAGAAGTACTTCCCGAACACGGCCACCGAGACGGGAAACACGGTCAGAAGGGCAATCCCCACAGGGACGGCAGCATAGGCCAGGATGCCCCGGAGGGTCCTGACGCACCCTCTTCCTCCGAGAAGCCTCCCCGTCAGGGTGAGCACCGCCGCAGAAAGAAACACCCCGCCGACGCCAGCCGGTGGGCCGGCCATAAATCCAAACCGGAGAAGCGGGAGGAGCCCATCGAAGCGCTCCCCCCCGGCCCTCCACCAGATCGCCGCAAACACCCCCAGGCACCCCGCCAGGGCGGAAAGCAGGGTGGCATGGTTTTTCCGGGAAGCAATCGCGATCCGACGGAACGTCCGCCGGGGCTTCTCCAGAACACCCAGGGCCGTGGGCCACAAATCCAGAGCGTCCACCCTGGCCTGCAGAAATCCCCTGCAGCCCCGGCACACCGTGGCGAGGTCATCGTTCCGGATCCCGCAGACCGGACAGATCATCCCCTCGGGCTCTCTTCTCCCGGGCTTGCCGAATGCCTCGATGTGGGGGGTCCCTTCGCTTCCCGCCACGCTTCCCTCTCAGGGTGGTAGTGCAGGGTGAGATATCCCCAAGCTCATGTCAAGCAATGATTTAGAGTATATTGAATTCACCCGAATTAGTCAACTCCCCCGTCCGCTTTCCGGAAACGGGCCGTGAAATGCCTGAGAATCGGCGCCTCCTCCGTGATCCGGTATCCCCCGAGCCGGTGGCGGTCGCCGTAGACTTCCCTCACAACCTCGATCACGTAGTCTATGTGACTCTGCGTGTACACACGCCGCGGGATTGCCAGCCGCACGAGCTCCATGCGGGCCGGAATCAGATGCCCCGCCTGGTCATACCTGCCGAACATGACGCTTCCGATCTCCACGGCCCGCACCCCCCCCCGGCGGTAGAGCTCCACCACGAGCGCCTGTCCAGGGTATTCCTCCACAGGCACATGAGGGAGAAAGGCCCTGGCGTCGAGGTACACGGCGTGGCCCCCGGGGGGTTGCAGGATGGGCACTCCCGCCTCCGTGAGCCGCTCCCCGAGGTATTCCACGGAGCGGATCCTGTAGGTGAGATAGTGCTCGTCCAGCACCTCGTCGAGCCCCTGCGCGATCGCCTCCAGGTCCCGGCCTGCGAGTCCGCCGTAGGTGGGAAACCCTTCCGTTATGATCAGGAGATTGCGCGCTTCCACCGCAAGACGGTCATCGTTCACCGCCAGGAATCCCCCCATGTTCACGATGGCGTCCTTCTTGGCGCTCATCGTTACGCCATCGGCCAGGGAGAACATCTCCTGCGCAATCCGACGCACGGGGGTGTCCGCATAGCCGGGCTCTCTTTTCTTGATGAAGAACGCATTCTCGGCGAATCTGCAGGCATCCAGAAAGAGGGGGATGCCGCAGTCCGTGCACACGGCCCTCGTCTCGCGGATGTTCCGCAGGGAGACCGGTTGTCCCCCTCCCGAGTTGTTGGTAACTGTGATCATGACGAGCGGGACATTCTCCCGCCCGACGCTCCCTATGAACCGCTCGAGCGCCTGGACATCCATGTTTCCCTTGAAATCGGCCGGGCGATCCGGGAACGCCGCTTCCGGGCATGGGAAATCCACGGCAACAGCCCCTGAGAACTCCACGTTGGCGCGCGTCGTGTCGAAATGGGTGTTGTTGGGGATGTATCTTCCCCTCCCCCCCTTCAGAGAGAAGAGGATCCTCTCGGCCGCCCTGCCCTGGTGGGTCGGGATGACGTGTGTGAGCCCGGTCAGCTCGCGGACCTTGGCCTCGAATCTGTAGAAGCTCCGCGCGCCCGCGTAGGACTCGTCGCCCATCATGATGCCGGCCCATTGGGCCGCGCTCATTGCGGAGGTGCCGCTGTCGGTGAGGAGATCGATCAGCACGTCCTCGGCCCGGACCAGAAAGAGGTTGTAGGACGCCTCCCGGAGAACCCGCTCCCGCTCTTCCACGGTCGTGAAACGGACGGGTTCCACCGACTTGATCTTGAACGGCTCGATGATGGTCTTCATGAGGGCCTCGGTCCGGGTGGCATCGCCCCGGGGTCTTCCCCCGCCGGCGGCTTCAATCTACGGGAACGCCCCCACGGATGCAAACCTCTGGCGGGGGAACGTTTCATCCCGTATCTTCACAGGAAAGACAAACCGCGCGCGGCAGGTGGCCATGTACTTATTCCGCAGAACCCTGAGGCCCGAGGAGCTGGGGGCGATGCTCTACGAGATGCTGAGAAGCGAGGGCGAGGGCCCCGGCACCCTCTCCATGGAGGGTCTGGTCTCATCGCTGGGCCTGGAGCCGGAGGGCCCCAACCGGCTCGGGGAGATCATGGCGGGGATGCTCTTCGCCTGCACGATAGCCGCGGAACGCTCGGCTTCGCCGCAAACCGCGACGCTCATTACGGCGGGGGCCCGGGCGGAATTCATGACCCACCTGCTGGAACAGGGGGCAGACCCGGTGCAGCGCGCGGAGTGGGATGCCGTTCTGGCCGAACGGATGCTCTCATACAGGAGAATCCTGGAGGCCACGACGGGGTTTGAGCCGCCCTGGAAGCTGGGCCGCGCGTTCTACTGGAACCTCTCGGGACAGGAGCGCTACGATGCCCTCGCGGTCAAGGTGGCTACGCTCTACCTGATGGAGGCCCGCGATGCCGCGCAGCGCCTGCTGAATGAGCACGGTCCCCGGCTGCGCCGGCCCTGAGCTTGCGGTCAGGCGCTCTCCGCTCCCGGGGTGTTCTCTTCCGGTCTCCCCCGGACACGGCGGGTCAGCGCGCGCAGGTTCCGGCCAAGCCGTTCCTGGGACTCGGAAAGGAAGCTGTAGAGGGTGGGGACGATGACGAGAGTGAGGAAGGTGGAGACCCCGAGTCCGAAAATGATGGCAATGCCCAGGGGCCTCCAGAAATCGGCGCTCTCCGCACCCACCACGAAGTGGAGATTGCGCCAGTCGAAATCCACCCCGGTTGCCAGCGGGATGATGCCCAGGATTGTTGTCGCGGCTGTGAGAAGAACCGGGCGAAGCCGTGTCCGTCCCGCTTCGGCCAGGGCATCCTCCAGGGTCAGTCCCGTGCTCCGGAGGTGCTTCATGAAATCGAGGAGCACGATGGCGTTCTTGACCACGATGCCCGCAAGGGAGATCACGCCCACCCCGGTCATCACGATGCTGAAAGGGGTTCCCGTCAGGAGGAGGCCCAGGAAGACCCCCACCAGGGAAAGGGGGACCGAGAACATGATGACAAGGGGAACCTTCACCGCGTTGAATTCGGCCACGAGAATCAGAAAGACCATCAGCAGGGTCACGATCAGGGCCTGCGAAAGAAAGGCCGCGGCCTTCTGCTGCTCCTCCTGCTCTCCGGAAAACGAAAGCGTGTACCCGGGGGGCATCGGGAGCGCGGAGAGCCGGGAACGGACCTCCTCGAGCACCTCCGACGAGACCCTCCCCTGGACATCACCGGTGACCGTGACGACCCGTTTCTGGTCCTTCCGCTGGATATCCGAGAGTCCGAAGGATCTCCGGATGTCGGCTACCGTGACAAGCGGCACCGAGAGCAGCTTGCCCTGGTTGTTCCGGAAGGTAATGTTCAGGTTCTCCAGGTCTGCGGGCGAGGAACGCTGGTCCTCCCTCAGCCGGACCCGGATGTCGTATTCCTCCTCGCCCACCCGGAAGGTGGATGCTTCTGCGCCGTTGACGGCGGCCCGCACCGTTCCCGCGATCCGATCCGTGCTCATCCAGAGAAGCGCCGCCTGCTCGCGGTCTACGACCACCTGAATCTCGGGCTTTCCGGGATTGTAGTCGTCCTTCAGGTCCACCAGCCCCCGGACGCTGCCGATGCGCTCGCGGATGCGCTCGCTCAGGGCCGCCAGCTCCCCGTAGTCCTCCCCTGCCACCTCCACGCTGACCGCCGCCCCCACGGGGGGACCCATCGCCTGGCGGTTCACCTTGATGTCCGCTCCGGGGATTCCCCCCGAAACCCGGCGGATCTCCTCAAGGGTGGCGTAACTGCTCTGGCGTCGCCGTGCCTTCTCGTAGAAGGTCACAGCGACCTGTCCCTTGTTGGAGACCCCCTTGCCCCCGAAATCAAAAACACTGCCGGATGTGCCCGTTCCGGAGACGACGAACTCGATGTCCCCTCGTCCGTGGACGGTTTCCAGGCGCCGCTCCAGCTCCGCGGCGATTCCGTCGGTGATGTTCAGAGAGGTGCCGGGAGGGGTCTCGATCGTGATGTTGGCCTGATTGGGCTGGACGTCCGGGAAGAAGACAACACCCTTGCTGAAAAGGGCGAACAGGACGGAGACCGCCGCGAGCATCACCAGGGCGCCCGCGAGGGTGCGCCCCTTTCGCCGGAAGGCCCCCCGGAGGGTCCGCACGTACACCTCCTGCATCCAGGGAAAGAACGACTCGTCCACTTTGTGGTAGATGAAGCTTACGGGGTTGTATCTCCTGTACCAGTGCGGATGGGCCAGGTTTTCGCGCGTCTTCCGGATTTCCTCCCGGTAGTTGATCCAGCTGGCCCCCTGGACCGGGCTGACCACGAACGCCACGATGAGGGACGCCCCCAGTGTGGTGATCAGGGTCAGGGGGAGGTATTTCATGAAATCCCCCACCACCCCCGGCCAGAACAAGAGGGGCACGAACGCGCAGACGGTGGTGATGGTGGATGTCAGGACGGGGATCGCCACCTGGGCGGTTCCCTCTTTTGCGGCGGCGGTCGGGGATCTCCCATAGGTCTGTTGATGCCTGTAGATGTTCTCGATGACCACGATGGCATCGTCCACCAGTATGCCCAGAACCAGCACCAGCGTGAAGAGCACGACCATGTTGAGCGTGATGCCGGAGAGCCTCAGCACCACGAACCCGATCAGCATCGAGAGGGGTATGGAGGTGGAGATGAGCAGGGAATTCTTGAAGCCGAAGAACATGAAGAGACACAGCACGACCAGGGCCATCCCTGTCATGATGCTGTTCTCCAGTTCGTTGACCAGCCGTCGTATGAACACCGACTGGTCGTTGGAGACATCCACCTGTACGCCGGCAGGAAGCGTCGGCGCAACGTCGGCCACGATCCGCTTCACCTCGTCCGCAATGCGGACGAGGTTCTCTCCCGCCCGCTTGCGCACCGCAAGGGTGACCACTTCCCTTCCGTTCAGTCGCGCGTACGACTCCCTTTCCTCAAAAGAGAGCCGGACCTGGGCCACGTCGCGAACGTAGATGGGCTTCCCGTTCTGCAGCTTTACGATGATGTCCCCGATGGGGTTCACCTCGGTGAACTCCCCCGGAACCCTGACCGCATAGGTGAGGGAGCGGCTGTCCACGGAACCGCCGGGAATCGAGACATTCTCGTCCCGGATGGCGTTGACGACATCGTCGAAGGCGACCCGGTACCCGTTGAGGAGGTTGACGTCGCAGTTGACCTGTACCTCGGGCTGCAGACCCCCTGTCAGGTCCGCGCGCAGCACCCCGGGGACCGCCTCCATCCGGTCCTGCAGGTCCTCCGCCAGGGCCTTCAGGCGGGCAAGCCCGACCCCGCCCCCCACGTTGACGTAGAGAATCGGGAACTCGCTCAGGTTGATCTCGGAAACGACGGGTTCCATGACGTCACCGGGGAGGTCGGCGCGGGTGGTGTTTACCTTGTCCCGGACTCTTCGCACCGCCTCATCGGTGTCCACCCCGATGTTGAACTCCACGCGGACGGTGGAGAGCCCCTCCTTGGAGGCAGAGCTGATCTCCTTGATGTCCTTGAGGGACTTGAGGTCTCGCTCCAGGGGCTGGGTGACCAGTGCCTCAATGTCTTCGGGAGACACACCGGGATACGCGGTGGAGACAATGACCAGGGGAATGGTGATGTCGGGGGAGGCCTCGCGGGGAAGGTTCGTGTAGGAGGTCCACCCGAGGATGAGGATGATCAGGATCAGGATGTAGACGGCGACCCGGTTGTCCACCGCCAGGTTGGCAAGGCGCATGAGTCTCTCTCGGGCTGCGGAATTACGGCCGGACCCTGACCGGCTGTCCGTCGGCCAGGTTCTGATGACCTGCAATGATGAGGCGATCGCCTTCCCGGAGGCCTTCCAGGACCTCCGCGCGCCCGTTCTCACTTCCGCCGAGGCGGAGAATGCGCTGGCGGGCTCTTCCTCCCTCTTCCACGAAAACAACCTCCTTCCCCCGGTCCACCTGCTGGATGAGCTCCTGCTCGACGAGGATGGCCTTCCGGGCGGCCGAACGGACAATCCGCACCCGGGCGACCATCTCGGGCCTCAGAAGCCCCTGGGGGTTTTCCCGGTAGATCTCCACGGGGAACGTCCGGTTGTCCGGAGAGAGCGCCTGCCCGATGAATCCGATACGCCCGTGGAAGAGCCGTCCGGGATATGCCGGGACGTCAAACTCCACCTCCGCTCCCCGGGACACCGTCCCCGCGTAGCGCTCGGGTACGTTGACAAGCACCTTCACGGACGAGATGTTCACGATGCGTGCCAGTGGAACGCCCGGCGGAGCCATCTCGCCCGTGTCCGCGTAGCGGTCGTCGAGCACGCCCGCAACCGGAGCCTGCAGCCGAGCCCGCTGCAGCCGGGCCTTCATGAGGTCCGCCTGGGCCCTGGCGGCGTCCCGCGCGTATTCCGCCGTCCGGAGCTGCCATTCGGACACGGCCTTCTCTTCAAACACCGTCTGCTGCTTCCGATATGTGAGCTCGGCGCTCCTGGCCTGGGCTTCCGCCGCCTCATAGCCGGCCCTCAGCACTTCGTCGTTGAGCTCCACCACCACGGCTCCGGCCGGGACGGACTGCCCCTTCTCAAAGCTCCACTCTCGGACAATCCCCCCCTCTTCAGGGGACAGCAGCACGTCCTCCCGGGCCTTCACGGTGCCTGCCAGCCGGATGCTCTCGGAGAAGGAGACCGGACGCATCTCCCGGATCCGCACATCCACGGGTCTCGTTTCGTTCCCCTCCTTCTCCATCGGCGGGCTTCCCTCACCCGAGCCGCGGCAACCGGTTCCCAGGAGGAGGAAGACGCTCAGGATCATCGCACTGCCGATCCGGCTGTTCAATCGGATATCTCTCCTTTCAGGAATGCCGGGAGCCGCCCCAGCAGCTGGTCCAGGTCTGCGGACGCCACCAGATAATCGAACACCGCCTCCATTCTGTTGACACGTGCGCGGCTGAGCGCGAGCTGCGCGTCGCCCACTTCGAGCTGTGTCCCGGATCCGCCGGCAAATCGGGCGGCCGCGATCCGGTATCCTCTGCGTGCCTGCTCCACGGTCATCTCCTGAGCCCCGATGCGGTTCTGCGCCTGCCGGAGGCGGAGAAGGACGGACTCCACGAGCGTCTGGAGTGTCGTCTCGAGAGCCCTGACCCTCTCCCTGACCTTCCGGGTTTCGAGGTCCGCCTGCTCGACGCGCGCACGGGTCCGGAGGCCCGAGAAGACGTTCAATGACAGGTTGAGCCCCACAACGGCACTCGAGACGAAATCCCGCGTGGAGACCCTGAGGTCGTTTCTCTGTGCCTGGAATGTATAGGTTCCGAAGGCCGAAAGCGTGGGAAGGTAGTTCGAGCGCTCAATGGTCGCGATCGCCTCCTGGACTCCGATCTGGAGACGGAGAGCCGCGAGGGACGGATTTCCCGCCTCCACCGCTTCGGCCGCCTCCCGGTATGGGATGGAGTCCCGCGCTACGTACTCCAGGCTCCCGGCAAGCCGGAGCGTGTCGGAATACGGGACTCCCATGGCGATCCTCAGCCGATGCACCGCCTGGGCGAACGCGTTCTCCGCTGCCATGGCTTCGGGCCTCAGATTGGCGGCCGCCACTTCGGCGCGAAGCTCATCGTATTCCGACAGAAGCCCCTGAGCGGAAAGTGTGCGGGCCTGGGCCAGATTCTCCTCGGCATTCGCCAGGGCCTCCTGCATGGCAGCCGAGGCCTCTCCTGCAAGCAGGGCCCCGTAGAACGCCTTGCGGACGCCTGTGACCGTCTCGAGCAAACCGGCCCGGTAGACTTCCCGCGCCGCGCGCGTGTACACGCCCGCGCTGCTGACCCCCGTGAATACGGCCGAACTGAAAAGAACCTGGGAGGCCGTCACTCCCATCTGCCACGAGTTGTCGGACCCGATTTCCACCGGAATCACCCTTCCGCTTTCCAGGTCCCCGAAATCCGGCAGGAAGAAGACGGGTTTCTTCAACGCCCGGGTATAGGTGCCGCTCACGTCCACGGTGGGAAGGGCGTATCCCCACGCCTCGCGCAGGCGCGCATCGGCCTGTTCCACCTCCAGCCGTCCTGCCTCCAGATCGGGGTTGTTCCGGACGGCCGTCCGCACCGCGGTTGCCAGATCGCATGTACGCACGGCGCCGAGCCCCGGCGCATCCGCCCAGACGAGCAGACACAGCGCCGTCACCAGCATCCGGATCACGGGAGCGTGCGTATTCACCGTATGGAGACTCCCTCGAAGTAGAGCCGTGTGATGAAGTCCGCCTCCTCCCCCGGGTTCAAGGAGGCCAGGCCCCCCCGTTCGAGGGAGCGCCGTATCGACCGGTTGTGAAGCAAGGCCACGAACACCTGGGCCAGCTCCGTGGGGTCTTCGGAGACGACCATGCCGGCTCCAACCTCGGCACGAAGGTTGGAACCGAGCAAAGCGGCAATCTCGCGGAAGCCGGCGAGGATACGCCTGTGCCTCCGCCGTTGGCTGCCGCTCTCCAGCGTATTGATTTCGCGTGATACGATGCGCAGGTAGTCTCCGTTTCTCCGGTAGTACGACATCATCAGAAGGGCATACCTTCGGAATTTGTCGCGCGCACCGCCGGGTCCGGCGCTCACCACGCGCGCGATGGAAAGAAGATCCCCGAGCAACCCCTCCACCATATGGTCGAAGAGATCCTCCTTGTTCCGGAAGTACCCGTAGAGCGTGCCCTTCCCGAACTCCGCCCGCCTGGCGATCTCTTCCAGCGTGGTGCTCCCGTACCCCTTCCGGGCGAACAGTCTGCGGGCGGCCGCAAGAATCGCCCTGCGATGGGAGGCACGTTCCCTGCTGCGTCGTTTGGGTGTCAGGGCGATCGGGGTCGGCATGCGTTCGGGGGAAACGGAGGAATCTGACCCGCCGGTCGGAAACCGACCGGCACGTCATACGGAAGCAAAAAGAGCGGGGAAAGTCAAGGGCCCTGCAGCGCCCCTTACTCTTGGTCGTAGGTGATGAGCGAGCGGACGTCCAGGCCCGGCAGGCGGTTCCGCCCCTGGAGGAAGGAAAGCTCGATGATGAAGGAGACACCGACGATCGTGCCTCCCAGGGCCTGGACGAGGCGGCAGGCGGCCGCCATGGTTCCCCCCGTTGCCAGCAGATCGTCGTGCATGAGAACCCTGTCGCCGGCTGCTATGCCGTCGACGTGGACCTCCACCGCGTCGGTTCCGTATTCCAGCGCATACTCCTCCCGGAGAACACGCGCCGGGAGCTTTCCGGGCTTCCGGGCGGGAACGAAGCCCGCCCCAATCCGGGCCGCCAACGCGCCCCCGAGGATGAACCCGCGCGATTCGATCCCCACCACCTTGGCCACCTGGCAGCTCTCCCACTCCCGGGAGAGAGCGTCCAGAGCCCCCGCAAGAGCGCGAGGATCCCCGAGGAGCGTGGTAATGTCCCGGAACACGATCCCCTTCTTCGGAAAGTCCGGGACGTTCCGGATTGAGTCCCTGAGGTCCATGGCTACCATGCGACGTTCTCCTTCCGGAGAAAACCCTCCGTCCCCTTCTTGCAGTCCGGCGTCATACGGGCCGCAGCATTCATGCTCGCGGCAAAGTCCAGAGATTCGTCGGGCGTCATCCCCTGCAGTCGGATAAGCATCTCCTTGCAGAGCCCCATGGATCCCGCGCTGTTCTTTTCCAGGAGGTCGCGCACCAGCGCAGCCGTCTCCCGCTCCAGGTCTGCATCCGGAACCACGATATCGGCAAGACCGATCCGGTGGGCCTCCCGGGCGTCGATGCTCTCCCCACGGAGCACCAGCGTCCGGGCCCGTCCTTCGCCAACCCTCCTCACAAGGAGGACAAGAACAAGCGCCGGCACGAACCCGATACGCACCTCCGGATATCCGAAACGGGCTCCCTGCTCCGCGGCCACCACGAAGTCGCACGCGCTTGCAAGCCCGCATCCTCCCGCGAGGGCGGGTCCGTGAACCGCCGCAACCACCGGTTTCCGGATCTGCTGCATGATCCGGAAGAGGTCCGCAAAGCGCCCGGAGTCCTCACGGTTGCGCTGCATGTCAAAGCCGGCGCTCCGGCGCAGGTAGTCCAGGTCGGCTCCGGCGCTGAACGCAGGTCCCGCGCCCTTCAGGAGCACCACTTTGACGTTTCTGTCGCGCCCCGCCTGGGTGAAGGCGCTGCTGAGCTCCGCCACCATCACATCATCCAGGGCATTCCTCTTCTCCGGTCGGTTCAGCGTCACCGACGCAATGCGTCCGGAGGCCTCGTATGTGATGCGCGTTATCGACATCCGGCCAACATACTCATTCGCCCGTGGAAACACAACCCGCTCCGTGCGACGGGTTGCGTGAACGACCTATGAAGCCGCCGAGCGGAGACGCCGGATGGCGGAGGGGATGTCCGGCGCGCCGAACACCGCCTTCCCCGCCACAAGGACATCGGCCCCCGAACCCGCCGCCATGGGGGCCGTCCGGGGGTTCACACCCCCATCCACTTCCAGCCGTGCGGTGGAGTGCAGTTCGTCCAGCAGGCGCCGGGTCTGGCGGATCCTGTCCGCCGCATCCGGAAGGAATTCCTGGCCTCCGAAGCCCGGATGAACCGACATGATGAGGACAAGGTCGGCCAGCAGGATGACATCCCTCAGGGCGGAGACCGGTGTCTGCGGCCTGATGCTGACCCCGGCCAGGGCCCCCAGGTCCCTGATCCTGCGCAGGGTGCGCTCCGCATCGGGGCATGTCTCCAGATGCACGGTGATGATGTCGGAGCCCGCGTCCCGGAAAGAGGAGAGGAAACGGTCCGGATGTTCCACCATGAGATGCGTGTCCAGAGGAAGAGAGGTGTGCTTCCGGATCGCGCGGATCAGTGGAGGACCAAAGGTGATGTTCGGCACGAAATGCCCGTCCATCACATCCAGGTGAATCCAATCCGCCCCACCCTCCTGTGCGAGGCGTACCTGGGAACCGAGGTCGCCGAAGTCGGCGGAAAGGAGGGAAGGAGCGATGAGCAACGGACGATCAGCCGGCGTCACGGCGATTTCTCCCATTCGTCCTGCGGCTTTCCGGCCCGGACGACGAACAAGTCCACGGAGGCGCCCTGAGCCGCCGCCTGGCCCGCCCGCGGAAACTGGTCCACAACGGTGTTGGGCAGCAGATCATAGCTGGGCTGTCTGCTGATGGTTCCGATGCGCAGCCCCCGCTCAGCGAGGAGCCGTCCGGCCTCGCCGAGGGTTCTCCCTGTGAGATCGGGCACCATGACGTTCAGGGCCTGTTTCCCCGTGCTGACGGTAACCCCGACCGCGGTTCCCCTTGCAACCCTGCTGTCCGTCGGCACGGACTGGGCGATCACCGTGTGTTCCGGGTAGCTGTCGGAGGGAGCGTATTCCACCGACCCCAGCCGCAGGCCCGTCCGTTCGAGGGCGAAGCGCATGTCCCGGGTGGAAAGACCGCGGAGGCGCGGAACCCCTACCAGTGTCTCCCCCCCGCTCACCGTCAGGTAGATGCGCCTCCCATGGCGGACGATCGCATCCGCCGGAGGATTCTGGGCCACCACCACCCCCGGGGGCGCATCGGGATCGGGGCGGGTCCCGCCCGAGGCCGCTTCCAGGCCCAGCGAGTCCAGGACCTGCCGGGCCTCGTCCAGGCGAAACCCTGTCAGGGATGGGACCGGAAGAGTCCCGCCCCGGTGCACATACAGAGGCATGAACACCGAATTGAAGAGAACGAAGCTGAGAACGGGGAGAATGATCCAGAGGAGGGAGCGGCGAGCCCCCGAGCGTGTGCGGGCGTGCGGCGGCATGTGAGGCAAGCGAATATAATCAACGGCCGCCTCAATCTCAAACAGGCCGTTGCGCCGCATGAGGATTCTTCGCATATTCAGGGGCGTTCAGACGCTCTTCCACATAGAACATGCGACAACGCCCGATGGCCGGCCTCCCCGGGGATGTTCTCGGGACCCTGCTCTACTTCGATCTCTGGGCCCATCCGCTCACGGTCGTGGAGCTGTATCTCTTTCTTCCCTCCGATTCCCTCTCCTTCGGCGATTTCGAACGCCGTTTGCGGGCCCTTGCCGCCCAGGGGCGCGTGGGCGAGGAATGCGGCTTCTACTTCCCCCCCGGAGGGGGCGCCCCCCAGGTGAGGCGCCGCCTGGCCCGGCAGCGTCACGCCGAGATCCTCTGGCCCCGTGCCCGGAAGGCTGCCGCCCTCATCCGGCGCTTTCCATTCGTGCGGGGCGTATTCGTTTCGGGAGACCTCTCCAAGAACGCCACCGACGACGGAAGCGACGTGGATTTCTTCATCATCACGGAGCCGGGAAGGGTGTGGATTGCACGCACCCTGTTGATTCTCTTCAAGAAGGTGTTCCTCCTGAACAGCAGGAAGTACTTCTGCCTCAATTCCTTCATCGCGGCCGACCACCTGCGCCTGGATGAGCAGAACATCTTCTGCGCGATCGAGATTGCCACGCTCGTCCCGCTGGTCAACCCCCCCCTGCTGGAGGCGTACCGTGAGGCGAATGCCTGGCTCTACGGCTACCTCCCCAACATGCGAGGCCGGTTCTTTCCTCCCCGAAGCGCTCCCGGCCCCCGGAGCCGGATCCAGCGGGCCCTGGAAGGGTTGCTGGCCCTTCTCCCCTGCAACCGGCTGGACTGCTTCCTCCAGGGGCGGACGAAGCGGCACTGGAAGCATCGATATCCCGGGTACGACACGGCCACCCACGAGAGGGTATTCCGCAGCACACGGGGGGAATCGAGGGCGCACGTCGGCAACTTCCAGGAACGGATTCTCCGCTTGTACAACGCCCGCCTCAGGGATCATGGCCTCGTCTGAAGGCGCACGCGGGGGGAGATCTCCCATCGATGTTCTCTTCACCCACTCTTACTTCCTGAGCTTCGACCCCAAGGAGGAGGAAGCCATGATGCCGTATCCCCCCCTCGGGACGTTGTATGCATGTGCGGTGGCCCGGGCGGCGGGTTTCTCCGTGGGCCTTTTCGACAGCATGCTTGCCGGAAGCGAGCAGGAGCTGCGCGCGGTGCTGCAGCGCGACCGTCCCCGGGTGCTCGTCATCTACGACGACGACTTCAACTATCTTACCAAGATGTGCTTGCGGCGGATGCGGCAGGCCGCGTTCGCCATGGCGGCCATCGGCCGGGCCGCGGGATGCCGGGTGGTTGTCCACGGATCGGACCCTGTGGACCATCTGGAGGATTACGCGGCCCACGGCGCCGACTACGTTCTCTGCGGTGAGGGGGAACGCACGCTGGCGGACCTCCTCCGGTGCCTTCTCCGGGCGCAGGGGGATCCCGAAAAAACCCCGGGCCTGGCGTTTCTTCGCGACGGAGCGGTGCACCGGACCCCCGCCCGGGCCGTCATCAAGGACCTGGATTCCCTTCCCTTCCCCGCGCGGGACCTCCTGGATCTGAACCGGTACCGGAGGGCATGGAGCCGGCACGGCCGCTTCTCGCTCAACATGGTTACCACGCGCGGCTGTCCCTATCACTGCAACTGGTGTGCGAAGCCGTTGTACGGGCAGGTGTACAACACGCGGACCCCCGCAAACGTGGTGGATGAGATGCTCCATCTGAGGGAAACCGCCCGACCGGACCATCTCTGGTTCTGCGACGACATTTTCGGGCTGAAGCCCGGATGGGTTGCATCCTTCAGCGAGGAGGTGGTCCGGCGGCAGGCGGTCATTCCGTTCAAGTGTCTGGCCCGCGCCGACCTTCTGCTCCGGGAGGATGCCATCGGAAACCTCGCACGGGCCGGCTGTGCCTCGGTCTGGATGGGCGCGGAATCCGGGTCCCAGAAAATTCTGGACGCCATGGAGAAGGGAATCACCGTGGAACAGATCCGGCAGGCCGCCCAAGGACTCCGCGCCGCGGGCATCCGGACGGGCTTCTTCCTCCAGTACGGGTATCCCGGTGAGACGCGGGAAGATATAGACCGTACCCTTGCGATGGTGCGCACCTGCCTCCCCGACGAGATCGGGATCTCGGTTTCATATCCGCTCCCGGGGACGAAGTTCCATGAAACGGTGCGGCGGCAGATGGGCGCGAAGCGCAACTGGGAGGACAGCAGGGACCTGGCCATCATGTTCGCAGGGACCTACCCGCCCGACTACTACCGGATCCTCCACCGCTTCACCCACAAGCGATTCCGTATCTGGCATGCCGGGGCCCGCCTCGCCCGACGACGGGAGATCCTGCCGGAGCCGCCCCTGCGAACCCTGAGAGCCCTGCTTTCCGGGGCATACCACACCGCCACCCTCTCCCGCGTCCGGCGGGAGCTCGTACGGCTGGAACAGAGCCCGTCGGGTTGAGAGAGATGGATCTTCTCCTCACCCACGCATATCACCTCCGGGAGGATGCGGCGGAGCGCCGGGTGATGCGCCCGTATCCCCCTCTGGGGATCCTGCACCTCTCCGCGTATCTGAAACGGGCGGGATGTGAGCTGCGGGTCTTTGACGCCACGTTCGCAAGGCCGCGGGATTTCAGCGATCTGTTGCGGCGGACCGCGCCGCGGGTCGTCGGGATTTCCGTGAACCTCATGACGCGGCGCCGCGCGGTCACCATGCTCCGGGAGTGCAGGTCCCGGCGGTGCATCACCGTGGTGGGGGGGCCGGATGTCTTCTGCTCGGAGGCGGAGTACCTGCAGAGCGGAGCGGATGTGTGCGTTCTGGGAGAGGGCGAGGAAACCATAACCGAGTTGCTCCCGCATCTTCTCCGGCACGGGCCCGAGGGTCTCGAACACATCCGGGGGATCGCCTATCGGGGTGCGGAGGGGCGGGTTCTGCACACGCCCCCGCGCGACAGGATCCGGGATCTGGATTCGCTTCCGTTGCCCGACCGGGAGGCGGTGGACATCCCCAGGTATCTCCGGAGCTGGCGGGAGCATCACGGGGCGGGTTCCGTCTCCCTGATCACCGCCCGTGGATGCCCGTTTGAATGCGCATGGTGCAGCCGGGGCGTGTTCGGGGAGACCCACAGGCGGAGGTCCCCTGCAGCCGTTGCGGACGAGGTGGAAGGCATCCTGAAGGCATACCGTCCGGACATGCTCTGGTTCGCCGACGATGTATTCACGATCCATCACGGATGGATACGTTCATTCCATGAAGAGACGGGACGGCGCGGGCTCCGGGTTCCGTTTGAGTGCATCAGCAGGGCCGATCGCCTGGACGGGGACATCCTGAAGACGCTGGCTGCCATGGGGGCGAAACGGATCTGGTACGGCTCCGAGAGCGGATCCCAGCGGATTCTGGACGCGATGCACAGAGGGGTGCGCGCGGACCGGATACGGTCTGTGACCAAGCAGGCACGTGAGCTCGGAATTCAGACGGGGCTCTTTGTGATGCTCGGCTACACCGGGGAAACCATGCGCGACATAGACGAGACCGTGGCTCATCTGGTCGAAGCGGCTCCCGATGCGTTCCTGACCACCCTCGCCTATCCGATCAGGGGCACCCCTTTCCACCGGGAGGTGGCGGACCGTCTGCATCAGGCGGGCTCCTGGGGACGGACATCCGACCGGAGGACGGGGTTTGCGGGCCGGCACTCAAGGCTCTTCTACTGGTTCGCAGCGCGCTTCCTCACGAATGAAGTCGCCTGTCGGAAGCTCCGCGCGCAGCCAACGGCGGGTTTTCTTGCCGCGGCGGGCCCCTTCCTGAAAGCCCGGGCGGCCCGCCTGGGCATGCAGCTCACGCGCCATGTCCAGTCCTGAACCCCAAACACCCGGGAGGGGAGCCCGGGCGGCTTTCGAGGCCGCGGCCGCCTCCTACGACGCACATTTCGAAGCAGGTCCCGGGACACCTCTGCTCCGCCTCCGGGTTCACGAGCTCCTCAGGGGGCTGTTCCCCCCCGGGAGCAGGGTTCTGGAACTCAACTGCGGGACGGGAACGGACGCCATCGCCCTTGCCCGCGGGGGTGTGCATGTGATGGCCACAGACGGGGCCCCCCGCATGATCTCCCTGGTCAGGGAGAAGGCGTATGCGGAGGGCCTCGAGGCCATGATCTCCACTCAGGTCCTCCCCCTGGAGCGTCTGGAGGACCTCGTCGGCACCCGTTTCGACGGGATATTCTCGAACCTCGGAGGATTGAACTGCCTGGCGGATATCCGGCCGCTCCTCCACCCGCTGGCGCTCCTCCTTCCCCCCGGAGCTCCGCTCGCGCTCGGGCTGATGGGCAGATTCTGCCTCTGGGAAACGGCCTCCTCTCTGGCCTCCGGCGATGTCGGGCGCGCCCTCCGCCGGCTTCGGGGGTCTTTCCCCGCAAGAGTGGCGGAGCGCCATTTCACGGTCTTCTACCACTCACCCGGGGAGCTCCGGCGTCGGCTGGGGGATGCCTTCGTGCACGAACGCACGCTGGGATTGAACATCCTCACCCCTCCCCCCACATCCGACCGGGCCAGGAGACGGCTCGGCCGCCTGCTGCCCCTGCTGGAGGAGGCGGACCGCCTCCTCTCGGGGATCCGGCCGTTTCATGCCCTGGGGGACCATTATGTGGCCGTCTTCCGGAGGACCGCCGCAGGGGCCTCCGCGGGGGGTTTGCATCCAACGGCTTGAATGGATATATTCCGCAACAAGCCATGAAAGCCGACGTCAGGCGTACGCTCATTCGGGAAGCCCTCAAAGCCAGGGGCCGTTCCCACAGCCCTTATTCCCGCTTCCGGGTGGGAGCCGCGCTCCTTACCTCCCGGGGGAGGATCTTCACCGGATGCAACATAGAGGTCAGCAGCTTCGGACTGACCATCTGTGCCGAGCGCACCGCCATGTTCAAGGCCAGATCGGAGGGTTTTTCCTCTTTCCGTGCCATCGCCATCGCCACGGATTCCCCCGCCTTCGTCTCACCCTGCGGGGCCTGCCGGCAGGTGCTTCTGGAGCTTGGAGGAGACCTGGAAGTGATCCTGGCCAATGCCGCCGGTGCCTCTCGAACCCACCCATTGCATGAACTCCTTCCTCATGCTTTCGGGCCGCAGCAGCTTGCCCGCGGAAGGAAACGCCGGTGACCATCCCCACATTGCACGACAGCCCCCGGGATGTGGGCTGGATCGAAGTGATCGCCGGATGCATGTTCAGCGGAAAGACGGAGGAGCTGATCCGCAGGATCCGGCGCGCTCAGATCGCACGTCAGAAGGTCGCAATATTCAAGCCCCGGATAGACACACGATACAGCATCGACCACATCGTCTCCCACAGCGACCTGAAGCTGGAGTCATGCCTCGTTTCCGGCTCAGAGGAACTGGTCCAACGCGCCGGAGATGCACGAGTTATCGGGATTGACGAAGGCCAGTTCTTCGATAAAGGTTTGGTCCGGGCGGCGGAGGCACTGGCGGATCGGGGCAAGCGGGTCATCATTGCGGGTCTGGACCAGGACTACTGCGGCAGGCCTTTTGAGCCCATGCCTCAACTCCTGGCTGTGGCCGAATACATTACCAAAACCTTGGCGATATGCGTCGTGTGCGGCAACCCGGCCGACAGAACCCAACGGACAAGCGCCGGGCACGAGCGGGTCATGATCGGGGCCAAGGAATCGTACGAAGCCCGCTGCCGGAGGTGTTTCCGTCCACCCCCGGAGGCCTCCGCCTGAGTCCCCAGTGGCCCCTCCTGCCGATTCTCCGGAACACCGGTTCTCCGGCTTTGCGGGCTCTCCCCCCGGGAAAGCCGTTGCTGCTTCAGCGGCTTTCCTGAGATCCCGCGTCGGATCGCTGCGGCGGACAGGCATCATCCTCGGGTCGGGGCTGGGGGATTTCGCCGATGGGATGGACGACATCACGGCCTTTCCGGTCGGGGATATCCCCGGGTATGTGCCTCAGACCGTGCCCGGGCACCGGGGCAGACTCCTCTTCGGGAAGGTGGGCGGTCGCCCGGTCCTGGCATTCCAGGGCAGGATTCACTTCTACGAATGCGGGAATCTGGAGCAGGTCCTGCACCCGGTTCACCTTGCCGCTGCGATGGGGGTCTCCACCCTCATCATCACGAACGCTGCAGGCGGGATCCATCCTTCTCTCGGCCCCGGGGATCTGATGATGATCCGGGACCAGATCAATCTGACGGGAGAGAGACTGCCACCCGGCTGCGGGACCCCCCGGGGGATCGGGCCCTACGCGGAGAACCTGTGGCATCTCGGCTCCTCCACCGCCCTCTCCCTCGGGATCCCGCTGGCTGACGGCATCTACGCCGGAGTCAAAGGTCCGTCATACGAAACCGCGTCGGAAATACGGATGCTCGCCTTCCTGGGAGCCGATGCCGTCGGCATGTCCACCGTCATGGAGGCCGCCCTGGCGGCGTCGTATGGGATGGAGGTGGCTGGAATCTCCTGCATCACCAACATGGCGACGGGTCTATCATCCCGCCCCCTGTCCCACGATGAAGTTACCCAGGTGGGACAGAGCGTCCGCGGCCGCTTCGCCGCATTCCTGCAGGCCCTGATCACCCGCCTGGAGAATTCCTGAAGATCCCCTCCCCGGGCCGGGCGCCCCTTTCAGGGAGTCCCGGCCGCGGGACCCGGAGGGTGGCGGAGCGTCCTTGCGCGCGGCCGCTTCCATACGTCGAACCTGGAGAAATGCCCCGGCAGACGCAATGCACGGTTGCTTGTCCTCGCTCATTCTGCTATATTTCCCCCACCAGCCGGAGAAGATCCGCTTCCGGACGAACAAAGGACTCATTCCCACGCGCACCCCATGGAATGGATAGATCTGAGGAGCATACCCCCGTCCCTGGGCGGCTTCTCCGCGCTCTTCTGCGACTATCTCTACGACTTCAATGCCGTCCGGAACTTCTACGCGTGGGATTTCAGAGACCCCCGGTCGTTTGACCGGCTTCTGGAGACCCTGCGCGAGCGGGACTACCGGCGGCCCCGGCTCGTAGCGGCGCTGCGGAGGCAGAATGAGGGCTCTGGAGCGGAGCCGGGAGCATCCCTGGACCTGCTGGAGCAGCCGACCACCTTTGCGGTCGTCACGGGCCAGCAGGTGGGCCTGTTCGGCGGCCCCCTGTACACGATCTACAAGACCATCACCGCCATCAAGCTGGCGGAACAGTTGAAGGTCAGGTATCCCGCCTGCGACTTCGTTCCTGTGTTCTGGCTGGAAGGGGAGGACCATGATTACGACGAAGTGCGTGCGCTCCAGCTCCCCGGGCCGGAGGGGGATGTGGCGACCATCCGCTACGGGGGAGAGGGATCTCCGGGCGAGCGAAACGGCCCCGTCGGAGAGATCCGCTTCGGATCGGAGCTCGCGGCCGTCTACGCGGAGTTGGAAAAGATCCTGCCCGCCACCGAGTTCACGGCGGGACTCCTGGAGGGGCTTCGTTCCTGCTACCGGGAAGGGGTCACGTTCAGCCGTGCCTTCGCCCTCTGGATGGGCCGGCTCTTCGGCCGGTACGGCCTGGTCTGCGCCTCTCCCAACGATCCGGCCTTGAAGGCCCTTGCCTCACCGCTGCTGGAGGCGGAGATAACCGGCTATCCCAGAACCTCCCAGCTGGTGATAGCCCGGAGCGCGGAGCTGGAGCAATCCTACCATGCACAGGTGAAGCCCCGCCCCCTGAATCTCTTCCTCTTCCACAAGGGAGGGAGGTACCCCATCGAACCGCGGGAGCATGATTTCAGCCTGAGGGGCACCAGGCATTTCATCCCCCGGGAGGAGCTGCTGCGGATGGTGCGGGAGACACCCGAGGTGTTCAGTCCCAATGTCGTGCTCCGGCCGCTGCTCCAGGACACGCTCTTCCCCACGATCGCCTATGTTGCAGGCCCGTCGGAAATCGCCTACCACGCCCAGCTTCTTCCTGTGTATGAGGAATTCGGCGTGGCCCCCCCCGTCCTGTTTCCGCGCATGACCGCAACACTGGTGGAGGAGCGGGTGAGGCGCATGGCGGAGAAGTACCAGCTTCCCCTCGCGGCCCTCTTCGATGGTGCGGATGCGGTGCGGGCGAAGGTTCTGGAAGCGGTGCAGGATGTCGACGTGGAAGCCCTCTTTGGAGAAGCCACGCGGTCCGTTCACTCGGTCCTGGGGGAGATGCGCTTCGGCATCGGCGAGGTGGACCCGACGCTCCTGGGTACGCTGGACGGCGTGCGCGCCAAGTTTGATATCAGCCTCGGGGTCCTGCGCGAGAAGGTACATACGGCCCAGAAGCGCCGCCATGAAACCGCCCTCCGCCAGGTCGAAAGAGCTCTGGGGGCTTTCCTCCCCGGAGGGGTGCTTCAGGAACGCGCCATCAACCCCGTCTTCTACCTCAACAAGTACGGCCCCGACCTCATCCAGTGGCTCATGGGTGAGGCGGACATCTCAGCACACAAGCACCATATCCTGACCCTCTAACCCCCGCGGGGCTCCCCGTGCGGGGGCCGTTGATGCCGCTTCTCGTCGCCCGGGCGCTTGTCGCCCGGGTTCCTCTTCTCCTCCGCGTGCCTCCGGGCACCCTGGGGCGGACCTTCCTCGCCCGCCAGGAGGGCCCTCCGGCTGAGTTTCCACCGCCCCTGATCGTCCTTGTCGATGATCTTGACGTCGAACACGTCGCCCATCTTGACGACATCGCTGACTTTGTTGACGCGCTGCGTGTCGAGCTGGGAGATGTGGACCAGCCCCTCCTTCCCCGGAAGGAATTCCACGAACACGCCGAAGTCCATGATCTTCTTCACGGTCGCCGAGTACACCTTCCCCAGTTCCGGAAGCTCCGTGATCTTCCGGATGGCCAGAATCGCCTTGTCGGCCGATTCCTGCGAGGTCGCGGCCACGACCACCGTTCCGTCGTCCTCGATATTCACTTCCGCCCCGCTGTCCTTTACGATCTGACGGATCATCTTTCCGCCCGGCCCGATCACCGCTCCGATCATGTCCACGGGGACCTGAAGGGTGGTCAGCCGCGGAGCAAACGGGGAGAGGTCGGCGCGGGTGGCCGGCAGGGCGGCTTCCATGCGGTCCAGGATGTGCATCCGGCCCCGACGCGCCTGCTCCAGGGCGTCTCTCATGATCTCCAGGGAGATCCCCCTGATCTTGATGTCCATCTGCAGCGCCGTGACACCGTCGCGGGTTCCCGCGACTTTGAAGTCCATGTCCCCGAGATGATCCTCATTTCCGAGGATATCCGTCAGGATGGCCAGCCGCTCCCCCTCTTTCACCAGGCCCATCGCGATCCCCGCCACAGGCCTCTGCAGCGGGGCCCCTCCGTCAAAAAGGGCCAGGGAGGCGGCGCATACCGTCGCCATGGACGAGGACCCGTTCGATTCCAGGATGTCGGAGACGATCCGGACGGTGTACGGAAATGCGTGCGCTTCGGGCATCAGGTTCTTCAACGCGCGTTCGGCCAGATTCCCGTGTCCGATTTCCCTCCTTCCCACGCTCCCGAGGCGTCCCACCTCCCCCACGGAGAACGGGGGAAAGTTGTAGTGCAGCATGAACCGCTTCGTGTCTACGGGAAGAAGCCCGTCGATGATCTGCTCGTCCATCTTGGTGCCCAGGGTCAGGGTCGTCAGACTCTGGGTTTCACCCCGCTGGAAGAGCGCTGAACCGTGCGTCCGGGGCAGAAGGCCCACTTCAATGTGTATGTCGCGCACATCCGCGAGGCCACGCCCGTCCAGCCGTTTTCCGTCGGAGAGGATCATGGCGCGCATTGCCTCGTACTCCATGTCGTGCAGAATATCGCGAATCTGATCCCCATGGTCCGGGAAGCGATCCAGTGTCGCCTGTACGACGCTCTCCCCGAGTGCGGCCGTCTCCCGGGCCCGCTCCTCCTTCTTCATCGGCGTGTAGGCCAGATCCCGGACCCGGTTCCCGACAGCTTCGCGGACCGCCTGCCGCAGCTCCGGCAGCTCAGGCGGCTCCACTGTCAGGCGCTTTGCGCGTCCCACCTCGCGGGCCAAATCCATCTGAAGCGCGCAGATTTCCTTGATGGAGGCATGCGCGAAGGCAAGTGCCTCCAGAAGATCCGCTTCGCTGATCTCGCGCGCCTCCCCCTCCACCATGACGATGGAATCCTGGGTTCCGGCCACCGTGATGTCCATGTCGCTCTTCTGCAGCTCGGTGAACGTGGGATTCACCAGAAAGCGTCCGTCCACGCGGCCGATCCGCACCTCTCCGACCGGACCCGCAAACGGGATGTCGGAAATCATGAGTGCGGCAGAAGCCGCCACCGCCCCGATGACATCCCCGTCGTGCTCCTGGTCGGAGGAGTATACGGTCACGATCACCTGTGTCTCGCACCGGAACCGGTCGGGAAACAGGGGACGGATGGGCCGATCGATGAGGCGCGCGGAGAGCACTTCCTTCTCCGACGGCCTCGCCTCCCGCTTGAAGAACCCTCCCGGGATCTTTCCCGCGGATGCCGCCTTCTCTCTGTACTCCACCTGCAGAGGAAAGTAATCCAGACCCTCTCTTTCCTCCCGGGCGGCCACCACGGCCGCAAGAACCATGGTGTCGCCGTGACGAGCCATCACGGAACCGTCTGCCTGCCGGGCGAAGCGACCCGTCTCTATCGAGAAGGGTTTGCCCCCGATGTCAATGCTGCGTGTGACGTTCATGCTGTTGAGGTCGCTTTCTGTGATTCGGGATTATTTGCGCAACTGAAGATCGGCTATGATCTTCCTGTATCGTTCAACGTTCTTCTCCATCAGGTAGTCCAGGAGGCGGCGCCGCTTGCCCACCATCTTGAGAAGACCGACGCGCGAGTGATGGTCCTTCGCATGCTTCTCAAAATGCGGCGCCAGTTCGTTGATGCGCAGGGTGAGCAGAGCGATCTGCACCTCCGGTGTGCCCGTGTCGAGCGGAGAAGAACCGAATTTCCTGATGACCTCCGCCTTGGTTTCCTTCGTGAGTCCCATGCATTGCTCCTTTCAGGTGTCCGTATCGTTTCGTTGCGTCTCGTGCGGTCGGATCCGGGCCATCAGGGAGAGCGCCCGGTCCCTGTCTGCATGCAATTGCGCCCGCAGCTCCTCCGCCGTGTCGAAGCGCTTCTCATCGCGCAGCCGCTGCAGGAACGAGACCCGGAGTTCCCTCCCGTACAGGTTCCCCTGGAAGCCGAAGAAGTGCGCCTCCATGGTCCGGCGGGTTCCCGGGGTCACCGTCGGCCGCAGGCCGAGGTTCAGCATTCCCGGACCCGTACCGGGGGCATCCACCAGATAGACTCCGTCGGCCGGAACCACCTTGCGCTCTGCGGCCGGCTCGAGGTTTGCCGTCGGGAATCCCAGTGTCCGTCCCCTCCCGTCGCCTGCAACGACGCGGGAGGCCAGGGAGTACGGATAGCCCAGGAGGCGCGCAGCTTCCTCCACCGACCCCCGGGCCAGAAGATCCCGGATCAGGGTACTGCTGATGGTCCGTCCATCGTCCGTGACCGGGCCCAGTTCCCGCACCCGGAAGCCGAGCCGGCTCCCCAGGGCGCGGAGTTCCTCGCCCCTTCCTTCCCGGTTCCTCCCGAAGGTATGGCCGTGTCCCACGACCACCTCCGCCACACCCACGCCCGGCGCCACCAGGCCCTCATAGAACTCCGCTGCAGTCCGTCCGGCGAATTCCCGGGTGAACGGAAGAACCAGAAGAAGGTCCACGCCGCAGGCCCCGATCAGGGCCGACCGCTCATCGAGGGTGGTCAACACCTCCGCCTTCCCCGCTCCCGGTCCCAGCAGGGTCTTCGGGGGCGGTTCGAAGGTGATCACCACGCTCCTTCCCCCGCGCTCCCTGGCCCGGCGCACCAGCATGTGTAACACCACCCGGTGGGCCTCGTGGACCCCGTCGAAGGAGCCGACCGTCACCACGGAATTCGGCTCCTTCCCCGCCTCCTCAGGCGATCGGGCGATGCGCACCGGCCTCCCTCCCGACCCCCTTCCTCACGATCTCCGCCACGGGAAGAGCATCCGCCACGCGAAACGGCCCTATCCGTGTGCGCCGGAGCTCAGCCACGTAGGCACCGCAGCCCAGAGCCCTCCCCACGTCGTCCACGAGCGACCGGATGTAGGTGCCCTTCGAGCAGACCACGGCGAAGGAGACCCTCGGCATCTCCACCGAGCGGAGGTCGATGGACCGCACGAATACCTCCCGGGGCCGCCGCTGCACCTCCTCCCCCTTCCGTGCATATGCATACAGCGGCTTCCCCCGCACCTTGAGAGCCGACCACATCGGCGGGGTCTGCAACTGCCGCCCCGTCATGCCCCCCAGCGCCGACTCCACCACGGCCCGGGTGATGCCCTCCGTGGGCCGCTCTTCCACGACCGGCGTCTCCGCGTCGAAGCTGGCCGTGCGGCCTCCCAGGACCATCGTAACCTCGTACTCCTTCTCCAGCCCCATGTATTGCTCCACCTCCCGTGTCCTCCGTTCGGTGCACACGATCAGCAGGCCTGTGGCCATGGGGTCCAGCGTCCCGGCATGTCCCGCCTTCCGGAGGGAGAGACCCCCTCGCAACCGGTTGACAACATCGAACGAGGTCCACCCCTTCTCTTTGTCCACCAGCAGCACCTCTCCCGGGCCGCCCGTCTCAGGTAGCGGGGCCGTCATCGGTTGTTCCGTCATGAATCTTCCGGATCAGGGTGTGAATCCGCTCGGCCCGCTCCCCCGTATCATCCCGGTGAAACTGGAGGGAAGGCACATACCGCAGCCGCACCGCCGCAGCCAGCCGCCCGCGGAGATGCTGCTTCTCCTGGTCCAGCAGTGCGCAGGTCTTCTCCACCGTTTCCGGCGATCCCAGGACGCTGAAAAAGACCCGGGCAATCCTGAGGTCGGCGGACATCTTCACGTCGGTCACGGTAATGAGACCAAGCCCGGGCCCGGCAAACTCCTGCAGGAGGATGTTCCCGATTTCCTGCTTCAGCAGGGACGCCACTCGTTCCGTACGGATGGACATCTGCCCCCCTACAGCTTCCGTTTGAACTCGACGATCCGGTAGGCCTCGATGGTGTCTCCCACCTTGATGTCGTTGTATCCCTCCAGGCCGATGCCGCACTCAAAACCGGCTTCCACCTCGCGCACGTCATCCTTGAACCGCTTCAGGGAGCTCAGCGAGCCCTCGTGCACCTGGATTCCGTCGCGCAGGAGCCGGACCCGGCTGCTTCGCGCGATCCTGCCGTCCTGCACCATGCAACCGGCAATGTTCCCAACCCGGGGGACCTTGAAAACCTGCCGCACGTCCACCGTGCCGACGACTTCCTCCCGCTTCTCCGGCGCCAGCATTCCCTCGAGGGCCTTGTGCACGTCCCCGATGGCGTCATAGATGATGGAATACGTCCGGATATCCACCTTTTCCTTCTCCGCAAGGCGGCGCGCATTCAGATTGGGATGAACCCGGAAACCGATGATGACGGCCCCGGAAGCGGCCGCAAGCATGATATCCGACTCGGAGATCGTGCCCACACCGCTGTGGACGACGCGCAGCTTCACTTCCTTGTGTTCCAGCTTCATGAGGGAGTCGGAAAGGGCTTCGACGGATCCGTCCACGTCTCCCTTGACGATGACCCCGAGCTCCCTCACCTGGCCTTCCTTGATCTGCTGCGAGATATCGTCCAGCGTCGTCAGGTGAATCTGTCGGAAATCCTGTTCGCGCTTCAACTGCTGCCGCCTGAGGCTGATCTCCCTGGCCTCCCGGTCGTTGGCGGTGGCAATGAACACATCGCCCGCCTGGGGGAAGCCGTCCAACCCCGTCAGCTGCACCGGGGTGGAGGGACCGGCCAGCTCCACGCGGTTTCCCCGCTCGTCGAACATGGACCGGACCTTGCCGCTGAAGATCCCGGCTATGAACGGATCCCCCACCCGCAGCGTGCCCTTCTGCACCAGAACGGTCGCCGTGATCCCCCTTCCCTTGTCCAGCTGGGCCTCCAGGATCGTCCCCCGGGCCAGGCGATCCGGGCTGGCCTTCAGATCCAGCAGATCCGCCTCCAGGGCGATCTTCTCCAGCAGGAGGTCCACGTTCACCCCCGTCCGGGCGGAAAGCTCCACACACTGGTACTTTCCCCCCCACTCCTCCGTCAGCACGTTCTTCTCTGAGAGCTGCTGCTTGATGCGCTCCGGGTTTGCATCCGCCTTGTCCACCTTGTTGATGGCGATGATGATAGGGACACCCGCCGCCTGCGCATGGCTTATGGCTTCCAGTGTCTGCGGCATGACGCTGTCGTCCGCGGCCACCACGAGCACGACAATATCGGTGATCGATGCCCCCCGTGCCCGCATCGCTGTGAAGGCCTCGTGACCCGGCGTATCCAGGAAGGTGATCTTCGTGCCTGCCGGGGTGGTCACCTCGTAGGCCCCGATGTGCTGCGTAATCCCTCCGGCTTCCCCCGCCACGACGTTGGATCGCCGGACATAGTCGAGCAGGGATGTTTTCCCGTGGTCCACGTGGCCCATGATGGTAACCACGGGCGGGCGCCGCTGCAGGGTGTCCGCGGAATCCTGGACATCCTCGAGGACGTTCTCCTCCGTCACGTCCGTGTTGAAACTCATCTCGTATCCGAACTCGTCCGCAACCAACGTGATGGTGTCCTTCTCCAGCCGCTGGTTGATGGAGACCATAATGCCCAGGTCCAGGCATTTCCTGATGACATCGGCTACGTTCACGCGCATCAGGTTGGCCAGGTCGTTCACCGAGAGAAACTCCGTGACCCGGAGCCGTCCCGCCTCCTGCTGGGCTGTCTCCTGCTGCCGCTGTTCCTCCTCCTCGCGTTCGCGCTTCTTCCGTTTCCGAAGCACGGAACGGCTGCTGGCCGCCGTCTCATCCATGGCCGCAAAGGTCCGCCGGATGGCATCGTCCACTTCCGCCTTGGTGACCTCCTTGCGGCGGGTCTTCTTCTTCTTGCCTTTGGCGGCCACATCTTCGGCTTCGCCGATCTTGGCCGGCGCCGGCTCCTCGCGCACCCGGCGCTTCTTCTTCTTCTTCCGGTGTCCGTCGTCGGTCTCGGCTCCCGGGACCGCCGCGGCGGGTACGGCGGCCTTTTCTCCTGCTCTGGAAGGCTTGCGCTTCGGCTCGGGCTCCATCTTTCCCTTGATGGTGAGCCCCATCTTTGATCTCCGCTCCTTCTCGAGCGGGGAGAGCACTTCCCTGTCGGCGGGCGTGGCACGTGCCACGACCTCCGTGTGCGGAGCAGGGGGAGCCGCCGGTTCTTCCTCCGGGGCGGGCGCCTCGGAGGGTGTCGGCTCCGGAACCTCGGGGGGCTCTTCCCCCGCCTCCTCCGGCGCGGCGGGGGCCTCGGGGAGGATCTCCTCCTCAGGCGGGGGGGGCGCAGCCGCCGGAACCGCTTCCTCCCGGGGTTTCGGGGGAGCGGGAGACTCCGCGGGCGCTGTCTGCAGCAGGGCCTCGGCGGCTGCCTCTTCGGCTTTCCGCTCGGCCCGCCGCTTCGTCTCCCGGATCTCCTGGATCTTCCGGTGATGCTTCTCGGCAACGTCCTTGTCCTTCTTGAAATGGACCATGATCTCCCGGATCATGTCGTCCGTCACCGCGGACATGTGGCTCTTCACCTCATGTCCCTTCTTCCGGAGGAACTCAAGAAGCGTCTCGTGCGACAGGTTGAGCTCCGTCGCGACCTTGTAGAGCTTCTTCTTTCTTTCCGCAGTCTCGGCCATTCGCTACCCTGGATGAATCGTTATGCTCCGCCCGTCCCCTTTCCGGGTTCCTCCCCCGGTTCCTGCACCTGATCCGTGCCCGCGGGAGGGTTCTCCTCTCGGGGATCCGTCGGCTCCGCGGTTCCCGCCTCCGGGGTGTCGGATTCCACGGGTCCCGGTTCCGTCTCACCCGCGCTCGCCTCCAGGGTGTCAGGTTCCACGGGTCCCGGTTCCGTCTCACCCGCGGTCGCCTCCTCTTCTTCCTCCTCCTCGTCGACCTCGGCCTCCTCCAGATCCCGCTTCATCATGTCCCGGAGTTCACGGACCTTCTCGCCCGTCATTCCCTCGATACCGAGCAGAAGCGACTCCTCCGCCTTGATCACATCCTTGGCGGTCTCCATGCCTGCCCCGATGAGCTTCTGATACAGCTCCTCCCCCAGTTCCTCCTTGAAGTCCACGAGCTCGATATCGTACTCGTCCTCGCCCCCCTCCTTGATCAGGTTGAGCTCGTAGCCCGTGAGCCTGGACGCCAGGCGGATGTTCTGCCCGTTTCGTCCGATTGCCAGCGAAACCTGATCAGCCCCCACGAGCACGTTCGCGGTCCGGGTTTCCCGGTTCACCTCCACGCTCTTGAGCTTGGCCGGCGCCAGCGCCCGGGTGATAAACGTCTCCGGCTGGTCCGAGTAATTGATGACGTCGATGTTCTCGTTGTTGAGCTCGCGGACGATCGTGTGAATCCGGACTCCCTTCATCCCCACGCAGGCGCCCACCGCATCAATCCTGTCATCGTGCGACTCGACGGCGACCTTCGCCCGTTCGCCCGGTTCCCGTGCAATGCTGCGGATTTCGATGATGCCGTCATAGATCTCGGGTATCTCCATTTCAAAGAGCTTGGCCAGAAAGCCGGGATCCGCCCGGGAAACCACGACAACCGGATTCCCGGAGTTCTTCCGCACCTCCTTGACCACCGCCCGGATCGTATCGCCCTTCTTGTATCGCTCCTTGAAAATCTGCTCGCTCTTCGGAAGGATGAGCTCGTTCCGGTTGTGGTTGATGAGGATTTCGTTCCTCCGGATCTGGTAGATTTCCCCCACCACAATGTCGTTCAGGGCGCCGGTGTACTCATTGAAGATGAGCTCCCTCTCGATCTCCTTGATGCGCTGGTTGAGGTTCTGCTTGGCGCTGACCACCAGGCGGCGCCCGAAGGAGGCGAGGGGGATGACCTCCACACAGTCCTCCCCGACGTCCAGGGTTTCCCCCGAAAGCTCCCGTGCGGTCTCCACATCTATCTGGGTGACCGGGTTCTCCACCGTCGCCACCACCTCACGCTCCAGGAAGATCTCGATGTCCCCCTTATCCATGTTGACAACCACGTCGAACTTGGCGTCCTGGCCGTACTTCTTGCGTACCATCATGGCGAACACGTCTTCCACAATGCCCGCGAGAATATCCTTGTCGATCCCCTTCTCGCGGACCATCTGAGAAAAGGATTCAACAATCTCCGAGTTCATTCCCACCTCCTGAAAATGTCATGAGCGTTACCACGGCGTCCGTACGCGCGCCGAGAACAGGGCTGCAAATCCGATCGTCCTTTCCTCTCCCGCTGCCTCATCGCGGAACCGGATCCCGTCCGGGCCGACGCCCAGCAGCTCGCCGGAGATCTCGGCCTCCCCGGCCGCCTCCGCCACCCGGAGAGAGAGCTTCCTGCCCACGTGTTTGGAGAACTGCCACGGTTCCGTGATCGGCCGGTCGGCGCCGGGTGACGATACGACCAGGGTATAACCCCCTCCCGGGAAGGGGTGATCCCGCAGCGCAGCCGCTATACTCCGGCTCACGAGGGAACACACATCCGTGGTGATTCCCTGTTCCGCGTCGATGAACACCTCAATGCGCGGACGGTGTCTTCCGCCCATGTGCAGCTCCATCACATGGACCCCGTTCTGCGATGCGCAATTCTCGATGAGACTCCGAAGTCCGGCAATGTCCATGGGACGGTTCTCCCGGGGCCCTGCTTGCTTGCACGCTGTCCGAAACAAAAATAGCCCCAGAAGGGCTACAGCGGAAGGCATGGCAAGGTAGGGAACACGCACCTCAAAAGCAAGTCCCGGGGCAGGGTGCCCGGCGGGGGTTCACAAAAACGGCGAAAACGGTCCCAATCCGACGTATTCCCGCCTTCCCGCCTGAAGAGACTCCCGAAGGAGAAACCTCAGGAAAGAGACCGGCGTATCAGCAGGGCGGCCCGACGCACCTCCTGGCTGGTCACATCCATGTGCGTCACGGCCCGCAGGTTTCCCGCTGTGCCGGGAGTCAACAGAACTCCCGCATCCCGGAACCGCCGGAGAAGATCCTCCTGGGTCCGTCCCGTCCGCTCGATCCCGATCAGCACGATATTGGTGTGCACCGACTCCGGAATTACCTCCAGCGCACTCTCCCCCGCCAGTTCCGAAGCGAACAGGCGCGCGTTGTCATGATCCTCGGCAAGACGTTCCACGTTGTGTTCCAGGGCGTAGAGTCCCGCAGCAGCAAGAACGCCCGATTGCCTCATGCCGCCTCCGAAGATCTTCCGGTAGCGCCTGGCCTCCGCGATGAATCCGGCCGTTCCCGCAAGAAGCGAACCGGCCGGGGCCCCCAGGCCCTTGGAGAGGCACACGGAGACCGAGTCGAAGAAGGCGGCATACGCGCGGGGGGACACCCCGCTCGCCACCGAGGCATTCCAGAGGCGGGCCCCGTCCAGATGCATGGGAATCCCCTCCGAGGCTGCCCAGGTCCGGATGTCGCGTATTCCCGGAAGGGGGAGAACGGCTCCCCCCGCGCGGTTGTGCGTGTTCTCCAGACAGATCAGGGAACTGCGCGGCATGTAGTAGACCCTCGGCCGCAGGGCTGCCTGGAGCCGCGCCACGGCGGGCATTCCTCCCCTTCCCTCCACCGTATGAGCCTGCACCCCGGACAGGAACGCCATGCCGCCGGTTTCATAGTTGAAGACGTGGGAATCCCGTTCGGCAATCACCTCGTCCCCCGGACGGGTGTGCACCTTGATGCAGATCTGGTTGCCCATGGTCCCGCTGGGGACGAAGAGTGCCGCCTCCTTCCCCAGAATCTCAGCCACCCTCTCCTGGAGGAGGTTGACGGATGGGTCTTCGCCGAACACATCGTCCCCCACCTCCGCCTCTGCCATCGCGGCCCGCATGGGGGCCGAAGGCCTCGTGACCGTGTCGCTCCGCAGGTCGATCACACGCATCGCTTCCTCCGCGTCCATCCTGTCCAGCGTGCGCCCAGAGCGGCGGAGACGCATCCGCCCGCCACCCAGAGGCACAACCCGGGCAGCCAGTCCCCGTGTTCGACATAGAATGACCGTTCGGTTCTCCGCTCAATGGTCCGCACGGGGAGAGCCTCGGTGAACAGCTCCGTCTTCCCGTGGACGCCTCCGGCGGGGTCGATAAACGAGGAAATGCCTCCCACCGCGCAGCGGGCAACCCAGCGGCGGTTCTCCACGGCTCTGAAGACGGCGATCTCATGGTGCTGGTATGCCCCTCCCATGCGGTCCCACCAGCTGTCAATTGTCAGAATGGCGAGGAATTCGGCCCCGTGCCGGACCAGATTCGCAACAAAATCGGGATACACCGATTCATAGCAGATGAGAACACCGAAGGCGGCTCCGGTGCCATGCTCCCGGAAAACGACCTGTTCCGGACCGATCTGCCATCCGCCGATTCCCACCCCCCACCGGAGGACGTCCAGGGAGGAGAACAGGTCCGCGTAGGGGACCCGCTCCGCAAGGGGAACCATCTTCATCTTCCCGTACCAGGGCACCTCTTCCCTTCCCGGCTCGAGAAGGACCGCGGCATTGAAGGCGTCATACCGCCGCCCGTTGAGGGGATCCCGCTTTGCGGACGGGGGCGCCGCCGCGCTGTCGGCATAAAACACCGCATGCTGGGTTCCCGTGAGGACCGCCACCCCGTGTTCCGCGATCCCCCCCCTCAGGAGATCAAGGGCGGGGCGGCCTCCCGGCGTGAGGAGGTAATGGGGAACCGCGGTCTCCGGCCAGATCACGATGTCGGGAGGATGCGCGGGACCGGCGGCGATGAGGCGCCCGGTCCGCTCCAGATACAGCCGCAGGTGCGTGTCCCCCGCCGTCTTCCATTTCTCCCAGGGATCAATGTTCGACTGGACCATCCCCACCCGGATGGGGGATCCGCGCCCCGCTGCACCGAGTTCCCGCTCCAGCACCCCCCTTCCCCACAGACCAGGGGCCGCGTAGACTGCCGCTGCAGCCAGCAGGAGCCCTGCGGCGGCGGCCGGGCGCCTCCGTGACCCGTGGCCGGCAAGCCCCGACAACAGCGCATACACAAGGACGTTCAGCACCAGAATCCAGAAGGAGAGCCCGTACACACCCGTCACCGATGCAATCTGAATCAGGGGCAGGTTGCGCGACTGTGTATGCCCCAGCGTCAGCCAGGGAAAGGACCACTCGGAGAGAGTGTGGGAATACTCGTAGCCAACCCAGAGAAACGGGAGAGCGCCAAGCGCGGCGTACCGTCCCAGATTCCTCCGGCAGAAGCCGTAGAGACCCAGGGGCAGCAGGTAGAAGAGCGGATGCAGGACGATCGTGGCGGTTCCTGCAATCAGCATGTAGGGGTCTTTCATGTGGGCATAGCCGCCGGTCCAGTTCAGCACGACCGCATGGAAGACCAACATGGCCAGATACGCAAGCCGCATGGACGGCCATCCCCCCGGAGCCGCCTCCAGCGCAAACAAGAGGGGCACAACGGCGCCGCATGCAAGCCATCCCCAGGAGAAGGGAGGGAAGGACAGACCCAGCAAGAGGCCGCTCAGCACGCAGAGAACGATGCGGCCGCCCGCCCCACCCCCTGCCGCCTCACCCGGCGTCGTCATGCCGATCCGCGCATGGATCCGCATCCGCGGAGCCCCTGACGCGCCCGTCCGATCGCCCGTGCAAGCCACAGGAAGGCGGCAGCCAGGAGAATCCCGATCAACGCCCCTCCCAGGACGTCGGAGGGGTAGTGTACTCCCACGGCGACCCGGGAGGCCGCCACCAGGAAAGCCCAGCCGAAAAACCACCACCGCCACCGCCGGTAGTAGTACGCGAAGAGGGCTGCAGCGGCGAAGTTGTTCACGGCATGGGAGGAGGGGAATGACTTCCCGGAGCCGCATCCCACAAGGAGCCGCACCTCTTCCACATGAGGCACCCCGTTCACCTCGTGGCACGGGCGCGCCCTCCCCACCGCTTCCTTCAGCACGCTGCTGCTGAGCTGGTCGCCCGCCGCCAGGAGCGGCACCAGCAGCAGTGCCGCCGTGCGTCCCTTCACACCCGCCCGCACCAGCAGCCAGATCCATACTCCCCCGAGCAGAATGCGAACGGGGAGCAACTTGTCATAATCGGTGATGACGGGCCACAGCAGGTCCCCCGCCGGACTACTGAGGGTTCTGTTGAGAAAGAGGAACACCGCCCGGTCGGCTGCTTCCAGAAGCTCCATCACGGCGCGGCTCCCCCCTTCCTCCGGGCAAGGACCCGGACAGCCCAGACCACGGCAGTCAGGATGAGAAGGCCCGTGACCACCTGGCCGTATGTGCCGAGGTAGAAGCCGACCGTGCGCCAGTTCCGCCCCAGGGCCCATCCGGCTCCGAGCAGGAGGGCGTTCCACACAAGGGCGCTCACACCGGAGAGCACCGCGCAACGGACGAGATGCAGACGGGAGACACCCGCGAAGAACGACACCACGGCTCTGGTCCCGGCCAGAAACCTGTTCGCCACGATCAGGCGGTACCCGTAGCGCCCGAACCATTTCTCCGCCCGGCGGACGGCCTCGGCAGGTACAAACGGCATCTTCCCCCGCTCCAGGATCCTGGCGCCGAACCACTCCCCGATCTTGAACATCGTCATGAACCCGAGGGTGCTGCCGGCCGCAGCGGCAACGAGCATCAGCGGGAACCCCGCACTCCCGATCGCCACGAGGGAGCCGCCGAAAACCACCAGCAGGTCGCTGGGAAGCGGGGGAAGGAGATTCTCAAGATATGCCGCGAGGAAGACCGCCGAGGCGATCAGCAGGGGGTCCAGGTTTGAGAGCGAGAGGATCAGCTCTTCCAAGGCGGAGGCACTTCCGGTTCCACCAGCATGGCCACGGCGTGCGCCGCCGCCCCCTCGGATCGCCCGGCAAACCCGAGTCCCTCGTTGGATGTCGCCTTGATGGAGACGCGCTGTTCGTCCATCCGGAGGGTGTCCGCAATCACGCGGCGCATGGCCGGAACGGCGTCGGCGATCCGCGGGCGCTCGAGAACCACGGTGGCATCAATGTTCCCCACCGCCAGGCGGTGCTGGGCCAGCAGCTCTCCCACATGACGGAGGAGGAGGACACTCGAGATCCCCCGGTATCGGGGGTCCGTATCCGGGAAGTGCTTCCCGATATCCCCCAAACCGGAGGCACCCAGCAGCGCGTCCATCACGGCATGGAGGAGCACGTCGGCGTCCGAGTGCCCATCGAGTCCCGCGTCGTGGGCGATTTCAACACCCCCCAGGACAAGCTTCCGGCCCTGCACCAGCCTGTGCACATCGTATCCAAATCCGATCCGCGCCATCCGCTCACCGTATCTGAAAGGTACCCCCGTAATCCGCTCGACCCGCCTCGGACCAGGAGACGCGTACGCCGGCCACACGCGCCCCCGGAGGACCCGCGTGCACTTCCCGGAGCAGATGTTCCAGAGCCGCGCCCTCCCCCTCCGCCTCGATCTGCACGCTTCCATCCCCCAGGTTCCTGACGAACCCCTCCAGGGCCAGCGCGTGGGCCTTTTCCGCCACAAACCAGCGGAATCCCACGCCCTGCACCTTTCCCCCCACCGTGATGTGCACGCACACCGGCATAAATGACTCCGCATAATACGCCCGCGGCTCTACAAATGCAAGCATCACCCGCCCCCCTCCGCCGGGAAGAGGCTCCTTCCCAGCCACGGCACCCGGTCCGAGAACTGGGACACGAGGACCCCCGCCACGATCAGCAGCCCGCCCCCCAGACCCCAGGATCCGAGGCTCTCGTCCAGCAGGAGCGCCGCCAGCGCCGCCGCAATAACCGGCTCCACGGAGAAGATCACCACAGCCCTCGAGGGGGTTGTATCCTTCTGGAAGCGCGCCTGGAGATAGGTGGTCAGGATGGTGGCCAGCACGGCAAGGTACAGAAGGGAGAACAGGACCTCCGGCCCCCCTCCGAACCGGAAGCCGCCGAACAGCATGAGCGAACTCCAGGCGAAGACCCCGGTGGCGGCCGACTGGATGAAGGCAAGCTGCAGGGGGGTCGCCTCCTGGGACACCACGTCCAGGTAGACAATGTAGATGCCGAAGCTCAGGGCACAGAGGAGCGTGAGGGCATCCCCCGCATTGAACGAGCCCCCCGCGGGGGAGGTCAGCATCCACAAACCCCCCAGAACGATGAGCGCTCCCAGAGCGTTCCCGACATTGGGGGCGCGGCGCTCGATCACCACCTGCAGGACGGGTGTAAAGATCACCATCATGCCCGTGATGAAGGCTGACTTGGACGCGGTCGTGGACAGCAGACCCACCGTCTGGGTCAGGAAGCCGAGGAAGAGGAAGAGGGCCAGGAGGGATCCCTTCCAGAGTTGCGGTCTCCGCAGGGGGAAGATCCGCCGTGCGTAGAGCGCTCCAAAGAAGAGGGCGGCCAGCGTGAACCGGACGCCCACCATGGTCAGGGGATCGACGCCCGTCAGGACGAATTTCTGGGCCACAAAGGTGCTTCCCCAGATGACCGTTCCCCCCACGAGGACGGCTTCGGCGCGGGTTCGGGCGGTCACCGGGCGCGCCCCGATCGGTCTGCGGAACAGGTGCGCTCAGAAATGGGCTGCCTCTTCATGGAGCCCGAACACCCGGGCAAGCGCCCCGCACATCTCGCCGATCGTGACGTAGGCGCGGGCGCACGTTAGAAAGTGCGGCATCAGGTTTGCCCCCTCCCGGGCGGCGGTCTCCAGGGTTGCCAGGCACTTCTCGGCTTCGGAGGCGCTCCGGGACAGCCGCACGTCGTGTATTCTGGCCGCCTGAAGCCGCTCCACCTCGGGGGAGATGGAGAGAATCGGAATCTCGATTTTCTCCTCCTGTTCGACGAAGTCGTTGACCCCCACGACGGTCTTCTCCCGCCGGTCCAGCTCCGTCTGGTACCGGTACGCGGCCTCGGCAATCTCCCGCTGGAAAAAACCCGCCTCAATGGCTGGAATGACCCCTCCCAGGGAGGCAATCCGCGCGAAGTACGTCTCGGCCTCCCTCTCCATCCGGTCCGTCATCGCTTCCAGGAAATAGCTCCCGCCGAGGGGATCCACCGTGTTCACGACCCCCGTTTCCCAGGCGATGATCTGTTGGGTCCGCAGGGCGATCTTCACGGCCTTCTCGGAGGGAAGGGCAAGCGTCTCGTCCATGGAATTGGTGTGGAGAGACTGGGTTCCGCCCAGCACACCTGCCAGGGCCTGGAACGCAGTCCGCACGATGTTGTTCTCCGGCTGCTGGGCCGTCAGGGTGCAGCCGGCGGTCTGCGTGTGGAACCGGAGCGCCAGGGAACGGGGATTCCTGGCCCCGTACGCGTCCCGCATCCGGCGAGCCCAGATCCGCCGCGCGGCCCGGAACTTTGCGATCTCCTCGAAGAAGTCCAGGTGGGAGTTGAAAAAGAACGAGAGCCGCGGAGCGAACGCGTCCACATCCAGTCCGCGGCGGATCCCCTCCTCGACATAGGCGAATCCGTCCGCCAGCGTGAAGGCCAGCTCCTGCACGGCGGTGGAACCCGCCTCCCGGATGTGGTATCCGCTCACCGAGAGGGGATTCCATTGGGGCATCTCCCGGGTGCAGTACTCCACCATGTCCGTCACGATGCGCATGGAGGGACCCGGGGGATAGATCCACTCTTTCTGTGCAATATACTCCTTCAGAATGTCCGCCTGGATGGTGCCCCGCAGGGCATCCGGCGCTGTTCCTTGCTTCTGTGCCAGCACCACGTACAGGGCCAGCATCATGGCAGCGGGAGCGTTGATGGTCATGGAGGTGGAAACGTCCCTGAGGGCGATCCCACGGAAGAGCGCCTCCATGTCGGCCAGGGAGCTTACCGATACACCGCAGATGCCCACTTCCCCCCTCGAAACGGGATCGTCGCAATCTCTCCCCATGAGAGTGGGAAGATCGAAGGCGACCGAGAGGCCGGTCTGGCCGTGCCCGAGCAGGTAGTGGTAGCGCTCGTTTGTGTCTTCCGGCGTCCCGAACCCTGCGAACTGGCGCATGGTCCAGAGGCGCCCCCTGTACATCGTGGCATGGATTCCCCTGGTGAAAGGGAACTCCCCCGGCATTCCAATGTCGGTTTTCGGGTCCAGGTGGGCAATCGCCTCAGGCGTGTAGAGGGATTCCACGGATTGCCCGCTGACGGTGGTAAAGCACACGGAACGGCTCACGCCCGAGGGCGCCGCCGCCCCGGTGAGATCTCTCTTGTCCGCCATGGCTCCTTCTCCCGGTGGGTCGTGCAGTGGCACGGAATGCGATGGAAGATAACCGGTTTTACGCAGGGATTCAACTTGACTTTTCCCTCCCCAGACGGTATACTGCCGCGGCCGGGCGCATACGCGCTCCGACCGCATGCCGGGCCGCGAGGTCCCTGCCCCCTCCTGCTTCCCGGGGACGCCACGCGGGGCCGGCCTTTCGCTTGTTCATCCGTCCGAAGGAGGCCATCGCATGCTCCGCATCCCCGCGGCACTTTCCGTCATGCTGATGCTCGTCGTCGCATCCCTCCCCGCACAGGGGGAAGAGACGCTTGCCGAGCTCCTGCTCCGAAAGGAAACCGATCCCGCCTCGGTCTCGGCCGCCCGCGCGCGAGCGCATGAGGCAGGGCTCCCGGTCTCCCTCTACCTCCCCGAGGGTGTGATCGTGGAGGTGCTCGCCTACAAGAGCGGGGAGCCGCTCTACGGAGTCATCACCAATCTGGCGCACCCCTCCAGCGGGGGAGCCGTCCGGACGCTGGGTGAGCTCCGGGCGCTCTACGACCTGAGCCGCGGGAGGGATCTCAGGCGCGGACCCGTTGTGCTCCATCCGGGGCGGCAGGGCGCTCGGGCCTCCGCGGATGCGGGGCTTCTGCTGGTTCCCGACTGGACCTCCGACAGGGTCATGGCCTTCGACCCCGCGACAGGGAACCTTGTGGACACGGTGTTCATTCCCCCCACCCCCTCGGCGCTCTCCTCGCCCAAGGAGGCCCTCGCCAGCCCCCGTGGAACTCTTCTCGTTTCGGACCAGATCCAGGATGCCGTGCAGGAATTCGATACATCGGGTTCCTTCATCGGGATCTTCGCCCCTGCGGGCGGGGTGAACACCGCCATCCTGGACAACATCAGGGGCCAGGCCTACCGTCCCAACGGCCATCTGGTGGTCACCGTGGCGAGCGGAGCGAATGCCCAAGCCCTTGCCGAGTTCGACTCCGCAGGGAACTATCTGGGGAACTTCATCGCCAACGGCGCGGGGGGGCTGAACAGCCCCTTCGGCATTCTCTTCCGCGAGACGGATGTTCTGGTCACGCAATCCAGCACTCCGACGGGCGTGAAGAAGTACGACCTGGAGGGTGCCTACGTGGCCCAATGGGCTTCCATCACCAGTTTTCCCCAGCAGATCTGCCGGCTTCCGAACGGGAGTATCGCCGTCGCCAATTTCTCGGGCACCGGCCAGATGGGAGTGCGCCTCTACAGGGCGGACGGCACGTTCGTCCGCTTGCTCGCAGGGGTCACGGGGAATCGGGGTGTGGCCCTCCTGGGGAACGGCAACTTCCTCACTTCCAACGGAGCCGGGATCCATGAGATTGACTCCACGGGAGGGGGTCTCATCCGCACCATCCTGGCATCAGGCAATCTCCAGTACATCACCCCCTATCTGCCGGATCTCGACAGGGTGACGGTCATTTCCCCCAACGGGGGGGAAATCTGGCTGTCGGGCGCTACGCAGAATATCCGCTGGACGGCTGCAGGGGCTGTGGATTCCGTACGGGTGGATTACTCCACGGACGGGGGTGCCGCGTGGCTCCCCGTAACCCCTCCGGTCCCCGCTGCGGCGGGCATGCTCCCCTGGACGGTCCCTTCCACCCCGACTGTGAACGCGCTGGTCCGGGTGGCCTGGGCGGGCGACAGCTCCGTGACAGACGTCAGTGACGCGCCGTTCACAATCACCGCAACCGGGCTGCATGATCTCGGGGTCGTCTCGCTGACCCTTCTTTCCCAGGCCACCGCCGGCCCCCCCCCCTCGGACGGGTCCGCCGACGCCGCCCCAGGGAGCGGCTCCTCCCCCGGGTGCGGCGTCGCACCCGGCGTCGCCGGGGACACGGCAAGATTCCGCGCGGTCCTCAGAAACTTCGGCACGTTTACGGAAACAGCCTACGCCCTCCGATGGACCGTGGACGGGGCGCCGCAGGCGCCCGTTCCGGCGGCCGACTCCCTTCCGCCCGGGCAGGAGGACACTCTCACACTCGTCTGGACGGGGGACTGGGGGCTGCACACCGCCCGCGCGTGGTCCGAGCTGCCGGGGGACTACAATCCCGGCAACGATAGCTCTGCTCCCCTCTCGTTCAGGATCGGGAGGGCCCCCGGCGACACCCTCTACACGTTCATCGTGCCCGCCCAGATCATCCTGGGGGTGGCCAAGATGGGGGCCCCCCCGAAGCTGGCCTTCACAAGCGGCGGGCAGGTCGCAGGAACCACGACGGATGACAACCGTTGGATCGTCACGGACCTCGGGGGGACCGTTTTGGACACCACACATCTCCAGCAGAATCCGACCGCGGGGCAGGGATTCGGCTTCCGCGACCTTGCATGGGACGGACGCTGGCTCCTGACATCCGACAACGCGCAGATGCGCCGGATAGATACCACCGAATTCGGGGAAGTGCTTCCTCCCTTCACCACCCTGACCAACCCCAACAGGGGCATCGGTGTCCAGTCCCCCAACCGGATCTGGGTCAGCAACTTCACGTCGGATCCTCTGCGGCTCTACGACACAACGGGAGCGGTGGTGCGGCAGTTGGGCGTGCCTCCCGTGGCCCCCTATGGCATCGCGACGGACCCCTGGACCACCCCGGGAAGGATGTGGCTCTGGTACAGCGAACCATCATCCACTACCGGTCCCCGGCGCCTCTCGCGTGTGGACACGGCGCAGGGGGCCGTCACGCTCACCTATGACTACAGTTCCATCACGCCGGCCGGCTCCGTCTCGGGGGGACTCGACATCATCCATGACCATCCCGACTACCCGGGACGTGTCGTGGCGTTTCTGGTGATTCAGAACTTCCCATCCAGCAAGGTGATCGTGGTGGATCTTGGTCCCGACAGCTCCACCGTCACGGGCATGCAGGCGGAGCCGGAACCACTCCCCGGCGGATACGCCCTGATCGGGAACTACCCCAATCCGTTCAACCCCTCAACATCCATCAACTTCCAGGTCCCGTGTGAGAGCGGGATGCGGCTGGAGGTCTTCGACATCCTGGGCCGGCGGGTTGCATTGCTTGCCTCGGGGCTGTTCCCACCGGGAAGACACACCCTTCACTGGGATGGTCGTGCGGAGGACGGATCGGCCCTCGGAAGCGGAGTGTATATCTGCCGGATGGAGGCACAGGGCACGGGGGGAGAGCCGCCGTTCCGGGCGGCATGGAAGATGCTCCTGCTCAGGTGACCACGCGGAAAGGGGGGCTTGCGCCCCCCTTTTCATTTCCGGCCGAAGCGCCGATCCAGCTCTTCGAGCGGAATCCTGAGGAGGACGGGCCGGCCATGCGGACAGACAAACGGGAGGGAAACCTCCGCAAGCCGCCGCACCAGGAGCAGCATTTCCCCTTCCCCCAGCTCCTGACCCGCCTTGACCGCTCCCCGGCAGGCAAGGGACTTCGCAAGCGCATCCCGCTCTTCCAGGACGCCGACCCGCTGGAACTCCCTGTAGGTTCCGAGGACCTCGAGGATCGCCTTCTCATGATCGGCCTGCGCCAGCTCGGGCGGCACCGAATCGAGCACCGCGGTTTCCTTCCCGAAGAACCTGATTCCGAAACCCGCCTGCTCCAGATGCTCCCCCAGCTCGCCAAGGAGCGCCCGGTCCGCCGGCGGCACCTCCAGAGTCCTTGGAAAGAGAAGCTGCTGGGACCGGCGCGCCCCGCCCTCCAGACGCCGGAGGATGTCCTCGTACAATACCCGCTCGTGGGCGACGTGCTGGTCGATGACGACGAGACCCTGTTCGTCCTGCAGCAGGATGTACTTCCTGCGGACCTGCCAGAGGAGAGGGTGTTTCTCGGGGGCCGGGAAGAGCCCCCCCGGGCCGGACTCGGAGGTCCCCTTCCCCGGTTCCAGAAGCCGGATCGCCGCGGCCAGGCCGTCCTCGAACCCTCCGGGGGCGGGAGTGTTGTCCCGAACACCGGTGAATGAATCCCCTCCCCCTCCGGGGCCGGCTCCCAACCGCAAATCCGCTCCTCCATCCTTCCCTTCCTGGAGGGAAACTCCGGGAATGGGTGCCCCGGCCCCCAGCGCACGCCGCACCACCGCGGCGATGAATCCGTGGACCGCCTGCTCGTCCTCGAACTTCGCCTCCAGCTTGGAGGGGTGGATATTGACGTCCACCCGGGCGGGGTCCACGGTGAGGAAAAGGAGGAAGAAAGGATGGGTTCCCCGCACAAGGAGGTGCTCGTACGCCGCATAGACCGCATGGGAGATGCCGCGATGCAGAATGGGACGCCCGTTCAGGAAGAGATACTGGCGGGTCCTGGTCTTCTGGACGAAGGACGGCCTGCCGATGTAGCCGGTGACGGAACCGAGCGGGTGAGCCTCCTCCACAGGGAGCAGGCAGCCCATCGTCTTCTCCCCGAAGACACACGCCACCCGCGCCGCAGCATCCCCCCCAGGCGCATCCAGGATCGTATCCCCCTCCGACGAAAAGAGGAATCCTGTCTCGGGTCTGGCCAGAGCAGCACGTTGAACCGTCTCGGCTGCATGCCGGAACTCGGTTGCCTCTGTCTTCAGGAATTTGCGCCGTGCGGGCGTATTGTAGAAGAGGTCCTGCACCAGAACGGTCGTGCCGGGATCCCGCGCCGCCTTTCCCATGCGGGGGGGACCCCCTCCATCCCTGCGCACCACCGTGGCCAGCTCCTCTTCCGCACGGCGCGTGGTGAGGCTCACCCTGGCCACCGCGGCAATCGAGGCAAGGGCTTCACCCCTGAAACCATACGTGCGGATTGCGTCCAGGTCGGCGGCGGTTTCCACCTTGCTGGTGGCATGCCGGAGGAAGCAGGCCACGGCATCCTCCTCGTCCATGCCCCATCCGTCATCCGCCACCTGGATGGAGCGCATGCCTCCCCCGGCGAGCAAAACCGCCACACGCCGGGCGCCCGCATCGAGTGCGTTCTCCAGGAGTTCCTTCACCACCGATTCCGGGCGCTGGATGACCTCCCCGGCCGCGATCCGGTTGGCCAGATGCTCCGGAAGAACCCGTATCCTGCCCCGTCCCCGCGCCGTCATGAGGTCGTTCCGCAGGCCGTCAGGATTCGAAGAGGGCTGCCGCAAAGGCCTCGGGGTCAAAGCCCTGGAGGTCCTCGAGCCGCTCCCCCACACCCACAAACTTGACCGGAATGGAGAGCTCCCGGGCGATGGCCAGGGCGATCCCTCCTTTCGCCGTCCCGTCCAGTTTGGTAATCACCAGCCCCGTGACACCCACGGCACCGGCGAATTGCCTGGCCTGCTGGAGCCCGTTCTGCCCCGTGGATGCATCCACAACAAGGAGAACCTCCTGGGGGAACGCGGGGTTGATCCTTCCCATAACGCGCCCGATCTTCTTCAGTTCTTCCATGAGGTTCACCTTGGTGTGCAAGCGGCCGGCTGTGTCCACGATCACGACATCCGCACCACGGGCGGATGCCGCCTTGAGTGCATCGAATGCCACAGCGGCCGGGTCCGCCCCCGGACCCTGCCGGATGACTTCGGCGCCTGCGCGCGCTGCCCAGATCTCGATCTGCTCGTTGGCTGCGGCACGGAAGGTGTCGGCCGCCGCTATCATCACCCGGCGTCCCTCGGCGGCGTGGAGGCGGGCGAGCTTCCCGATCGTCGTCGTCTTGCCCACGCCGTTCACCCCCACCACCATCGTCACGTGAGGACGCACGGGACCCACCGAAAGCGGATCCGCCACCCCTCCCCCGCTCCCGGGCGGGAACTGACTCCGGATCTCCTCCTGGAGGAGTCCCCGGAGCCCCTCGGGGGAGAGAGCACCTGCCTCCCGGCATTTCAGCCGGACGGCTTCCATGACCCTCCCCGCAGTCTCCGCACCCACATCGGCGGCGATGAGGGCCTCTTCAAGCTCTTCCAGGGACCTCTCGTCCAGCTTCGCTCCGGCGGCCAGGATTCTGGCCATCGTCCCGGCGATGGTCTCCCGGGTGCGTGTGAGCCCCTCCTTCAGCCGGGCGAACCCGATCCTGTCAAGAAACCCCATGCCCGACTCCTCAGCCGTTGTGCGGTGACAGAAGCGAGCGCGCCGCCACCGCGTAGCGGAGCAGTGAGAAGACAAGCATGGCGGTGGCGGCCCCCAGGACCAACCCGAGGGCAGGCGATTCCGCTCCCAACAGAGCCGCCCCCATGACTGCGGCAAGGACGCCCACCGTCCAGCGTCCGGTTTCATTCGGCCGGACCAGGACTCCGGTCCGGGCCCGCACCCAGATACCCCCTCCGAAGAGCAGGATGTCCCGTCCCACCACAGCCAGGACAAACCACAGAGGAAGCAGGCCCGCCTGCAGCATCACGAGGGCCGCCCCCCCCGCAGCCACCTTGTCGGCAAGCGGATCCAGGATCGGCCCCCATTCCGAGGTCCGGCCCCTCCGGCGGGCAAGCATCCCGTCCAGCTTGTCTGTCAGGGCGGCCAGTGCCATGACCAGGGCGGCCCAGAGCCTGGCCGGTTCCCCCGGCGGGAGGAGCAGGATGGCAAACGGAAGCAGAAGAGCCATGCGCAGGAGACTCAGGAGGTTGGGCCCGTTCAGAAGCTCCCCGGCGGGGGGAAGATCATGCCTCATGTTCCTCCTTCAGGCGGTTCTCCTCCACCTCCACGGGGTAGTGCCCGTCGAAACAGGCGGTGCAGTACTGCTCACCCGATTCGGTGGGCATGGCACTCAGGAGATCCTCCATGGGAAGATACTCCAGCGTGTCGGCTCCGATCGAGCGCGCGATGGCCTCGGGATTCCCGTCGTGCATGTTCGCGATCAGCTCGCCGGATGTCGGGAAATCCATTCCGTAGTGACACGGATACCGGATCGGGGGGGAGGTCACCCGGAAATGCACCTCCTTCGGCCCGGCCTGCCGGATGAGCTGGACAAGCTGTCGGGACGTCGTGCCCCGGACAATGGAGTCGTCCACAATCACCACGACCCGGTCCTGCAGCACCCCCCGCACCGTGTTGAACTTGGTCTTCACGTCGTTGGCCCGGACCTGCTGCCGGGGCTGGATGAACGTCCGCCCGACGTAGTGGCTCCGGATCAGCCCGATCTCCAGGCGCGCCAGTCCTCCGTCTTTCACGGTCTGCTGCACGAAGCCCATGGTAGCCGTGTTGCTTGAGTCCGGAACGCTGATGACGATCTGCTTTTCGCCCGGAGCCGCAGGGTGGACCGGCCGGGCGCGGGCCAGGTTCTTCCCGAGCTTGCGGCGCACCTTGTCCACGCTGTGTCCGAAGACGCGGCTGTCGGGGCGGGAGAAGTAGATGTACTCGAAGATGCAGAACCGGGGGGGCGGAGGAGGAGCGTCCTGGATCCGAAGCGAGGCGGGGCCCGCATCCGGGCCGGCCGCGTAGTCGAACACGACCATCTCCCCGGGGGCCACGTCGCGCACGCATTCCACATCCACAATATCGAAACCGCAGGTCTCGGATGCCACAAACCAGGCGTTCCCTTTTTTCCCGATGGCCAGGGGCCGGAATCCGCGGGGGTCCCGCGCAGCCACCAGAGCCTCATCCGTGAGGATGACAAGGGAGTACGCTCCGCGCACCTGGCGGAGCGCATCCCTGATCTGTCCGATACGGCTTGGGGAGGAACTGCGGGCAATCAGGTGCAGGATCACCTCGGTATCCGAGGTCGTCTGGAAGATCGTGCCCTCCTCCTGGAGGCGTGTTCGGAGACCGCGGAAGTTCGTGAGGTTCCCGTTGTGGGCGATGGCCAGGTTCCCCCCCTTGTAGATCACCGAGAAGGGCTGGATGTTCGCCTTGTTGCCGGAGGCACCCGCAGTGGAGTACCGGTTGTGCCCGATCGCCGCCTCTCCGGCGAGCAGTTCGTTCAGGATGCGTTCTTCGCGGTAGACATCGCTCACCAGGCCCAGATCCCGATGCGAGCGGAAGCGCACCGAGCCCGTGGCGGGATCCCGCCAGGCGCTGACGATGCCCGAGGCCTCCTGTCCCCTGTGCTGGAGGGCCATGAGGCCCTCGCAGGCGAGGCGGGATGCGTGCGGGGTTCCGCAGACGCCGAAGACCGCGCAATGGCAGCGGGGTTTGTCGGCGTACACAAGGTTCATGATCTCAGGAAACAGGGTCGGGTGAGGACAATTTTGGAATATACGGCATGGGAGCACGCGAAACAAGCGGCAACCGTCCGCTCTCAGTCTGCCGCGGTGTCCTTGAGGAATCCGGCGTCGTCCCGGGCGGGGTGATCCGTGTTCACGTGCAGTCCCCTGCTTTCTTTTCTCCGTTCGGCACAGCGCACGATGAGCCATGCGCAGAGGGCCAGGTTCCGGAGCTCGATGATTCCCTCGGTCACCCTGGTTCTCTTGTAGTAGGCCTCGATCTCGTCCCGGATGAGCTGGATGCGCCTGTGCGCCCGATCCAGCCGGAGGTCCGACCGCACGATCCCGACGTAGTCCCACATGATCTGCTGGATCTCGCGCCGGTCGTGGGCAATCAGGACCCACTCGTCGCTGTCGAATGTCCCGCTGTCATCCCAGTCCTTCATGGCCGGGATGTTCTTCTCGCGCACGTTCAGGTCGGCCACGGCGGCCAGAGCGGCCCTGTGGGAGAACACCAGGGCCTCCAGGAGCGAGTTGCTGGCCAGACGGTTGGCCCCGTGCACGCCGGTCATGCTTACCTCCCCGGCCGCGTACAGGCCGCCGATGGAGGTCCGCCCGTCGGTGTCCGAGACAACCCCTCCGCAGGAGTAATGCGCCGCAGGGACCACGGGGAGGGGTTCGCGTGTCATGTCCCTGCGGAACTTCTCCAGGCATGTTGTGTAGATGTGTGGGAAATGCTCCCGGACATCTCCGGAGGGCATGTGACTCACATCCAGGAACACGAAATCGTCTCCGCTCCGTTTCAGCTCCGTGTCAATGGCATGGGCCACCACGTCCCGGGGTGCCAGCGAGCCGCGCGGGTCGTAGCGTCGCATGAATTCCTCCCCCGCCCGGTTTCTCAGGACTCCCCCGAAGCCCCGCACCGCCTCGGAAATCAGGAAGGAGGGGCTCCCGGAGGCATGGAGCGCCGTGGGATGAAACTGAATGAACTCCATGTTGGCGATCCGGGCTCCCGCCCGATGTGCCATAGCCACCCCGTCGCCCGTCGCAATCGGGGGATTCGTGGTATGCAGATACACATGCCCCAGACCTCCCGTACACAGCATCGTGGCGCGCGAGGTGAAGACATCCACCCGCCCCGTCTCCATCCCGAGGGCGTACACCCCCCAGCAGTGAAGCCCCTCTCCGGTCTTCCCCTCGGGATCCCGCAGGCTGTGCTCTGTGAGCAAATCAATGGC
>JBAVEL010000119.1:0-13172 GCA_049587715.1 Bacteroidota bacterium | reverse complement strand
GGCCTCATTGCCGCCGGGGCCTTCCGGCGCCGGCAGAGCGCCGCACAAGCCCTGGGGGAATCCCGGCTTGCCATGGCCGCGCTTGCGCTCATCCCCCCGGCGGTCCTGTCCCTGAACGCCTTCCGGGTCACGACCTGCTCCCCCGTGCAGGGGCTGGCGTGGTTTCTCCTGATCCCCGCCGTAAGCATCTGGTTCTCCGCCTGTCTGGGCATCTACGCGGCGGCCGCATGGGCGAGGCCGCGGACCGTGTTTCTGACGGTGTTCGGGGGAAGCCTGCTCTATGCCCTTCTGGGGGGATACCTCACCCCCGCGGTCTTCTCCTACAACTTCTTCTACGGCTATTTCCCGGGGCTCACCTACGACGAAGAGCTGGGCATCGAAGCCCCGCTGGTGCTCTTCCGGCTCGGGACCGCAGGGCTGGGCGCCCTGCTCCTTCTGTGCGTGCGCCTGAGGCGCCGCACCGCCCTCGCTCTGTGCGCGGCGGCCCTGGTCCCCGTCTGGATCTTCCGGTGCGAGCTGGGGCTCGAGACCACGGGGACCTATCTGGAGAGGCGGCTGGGAGGACTGAAGGAGACGGAGCACTTCCGGATCGTCTATCCGGCGGGAGCCATCGGCGGAGCGGAGCTGGAGCGGCTGGCCGCGGAGCACGAGTTCCGCCTCCGGCAGGTGCTGGACGCCCTGCAGTTGCCCGGCGGGGAGAGGAGATTCACATCGTATCTCTACGGATCGGCCGATGAGAAAAGACGGCTGATCGGGGCCGGCGCCACCAGCATCGCAAAACCCTGGCGGGGCGAAACCCACATTGCCCTGGATGCCCGGGAGCCGACCCTGAAGCACGAGCTGGTGCATGTGGCGGCCGCGCCCTTCGGCATCCCGATCCTGCAGATCGGCCCCAGCCCCGCTCTCGTGGAGGGGCTTGCCATGGCTGTTGTGTGGAACTGGGGGAACCGGACCCTCCATCAGTATGCCGCCGCCCTGCGGAGAAACGGCCGCGGAGCGGCACTCCGGGAGATTCTCTCGGGAGGGGGTTTTCTGGGCCACACCTCTTCCCTCAGCTACGTGGCCGCGGGGAGCTTCTGCCGCTTCCTGATGGACGGCTACGGCATACGCCCTCTGACGCGGGTGTACGGAACAGGAGATTACCGGGAGGCCTTCGGGCGGAGCCGGGAGGATCTGGTGAGAGAGTGGGAGGAATACCTGGACGGCATCCCCCCCGAGGCCGGGGAGTCGGACCGGGTGGCGGCGCTCTTCAGCCGCCCTCCCCTGGCGGCAAGCATCTGCGGACGGGCGGTGGCGGCATGGAACCGGGAGGCGGAGGAGCATCTCGGGAACGGGAACCACGCCAGGGCGCTGGCCCTCTTCGAGGCCTCCTTCCGGCGGTCCGGGAGCATGGAGGCCTTCGGAGGATATCTCCGGTCCGCTCCGGGCGCCGGAAGGCAGGACATCATCCTGAGGAGCCTGGATTCGGTCTCATCGGGAGGGGAGCTCCCCGGGAGGATCCTTCCCCTCGGCATCCTGTTCGGGGACGCCCTGTGGGCGGCGGGACGACGGGAAGCGGCGGACTCCCTGTACGGGAAGGTGGCGGAGGCGGACTTCTCGGAGGGCCATACGGAGGGAGCTCTTCTGAGACGCGCCCTGCTCAGGGCCGGGCTTCCCCCGGAGGGAATCACCCGGCTGTTCGCATCGGGGGGCGCGGATTCCCTGCGTCTCCGGATGCTGGATTCCCTCGGGGGGGGGAAGGATTCTCCTCCTCTCGGGCTCCTTCGCGCGCAGATGCTGGTCCGGGCGGGGCGTTTCCGGGAGGCGGAGAAGGCGGCCGCCTCCATCGGGGGCGGCTCCCTGACGGACCGCCTGGAGTCCCTCCGGCTCCGGATCGCCGCAGGGGCCCTCTACCGCGCGGGAGACTACCAGAGAGCGCGGTCGGCCTTCTGGGAGTCGCTGAACGGATACGCCACCCCCCACGCGGAGGCGGCGGTGAGAGACTGGGTGGAGCGGTGCGAGTGGATGGCCGCATACACCGCGCGGACCCGGGAAGGGGAATAGGAATCAACCCATGGAACCCCGCATCCTGCTCACCCGGCTGAGGTTCATCGGAGACGTGGTGCTCACAACGCCCGCCGTCTGCTCCGTCCGCCGGTTCTTCCCGGGGGCGCACATCGCGTATCTGGGGGAAAAGGAGGCGGTGTCTCTTCTGGAGCACAACCCGCACCTGAACGAGATCATCCCCTACGACTACGGGCGGAGCGCCCCGGCGGAACAGCTCCGGGTTGCACGGCTTCTGCGCAGCCACCGTTTTGACCTGGCGATAGATTTCTTCGGGAACCCCCGCAGCGCTCTTCTCGTAGGTCTCTCGGGAGCCCGCGTGCGGGTGGGGCCCGACAGGAGGGGACGGGGCCGGTTCTACACCATCCGGGTGAGGGACGACGGGAGGCCGAGGACCGCCGTGGAGTTCCACGATTGCTCCCTCCGCGCGGCGGGCATCACCCCCGTCTGCTCCCGGACGGGGATCTTCCTGACCCCGGCGGAGGTGGAAGAGGCGGAGGCGTTTCTCCGAGAGGATGCTCCCTCCCGAGGGGTGATCGCCCTCCATCCCGGCGCCACCTGGCCCGCCAAGCACTGGATGCCGGAACGCTTTGCCGCCCTTGCGGATGTGGCGGCCGAAGCCCACGGGGCGGGCATCCTCCTCATTGCGGGACCCTCCGACGGGGACTGCGTGCGCGAGGTGCTGCGGAGAACCCGGACCAGGATCCGTGTGGCCCAGGGGCTCCCGCTCCGGCGCCTGGCGGCCCTCCTCTCCCGGTGCCGGGCCTATGTGACCAACGATAACGGGACCATGCACATGGCGGCCGCGGTTGGTACGCCCACCGTGGGGCTCTTCGGTCCCGGAGAGGAGCGCATCTGGTTTCCGTACCGTGCGGAGGAGGGGCACCGGGCCCTCCGGCGTGAGGTGCCGTGCCACCCCTGCCACCTGGATGTCTGCACGCGGGAAGGGGCCGCGCACATGGAGTGCATGAAGCTTCTCACGGTGGAAGAGGTGGCGGCGGCACTGGGTGCGTGCATGCGGGGGAGAGCTGAAGGGGTTCGTTGATTTTCAGGGCCGTTTTGGCTTTCTTTGCAGGTCTGAGCTGTTCTCGCCACGACCGCCATTGTCAGTCTGACCACGGAGGAGCACCCGATGAACACCCTGATCACGGATATCCGTGCGCGCGAGATCCTGGATTCGCGCGGCAACCCCACCGTCGAGGTGGATGTGGAACTGGAATGCGGCATCACGGGGCGCGCTGCGGTACCCAGCGGCGCCTCCACGGGAGAACACGAAGCGGTGGAGCTGAGGGACGGAGACGCCGCCCGCTACCTCGGGAAGGGAGTCCTGAACGCCGTGGAGCACGTGAACAACACCCTGGCGGGGGAGCTGACCGGCTTCGACGCACTGGACCAGGCGGGGATTGACCGGATGATGATCCGGCTGGACGGCACGCCCAACAAGTCCCGGCTGGGGGCCAACGCCATCCTGGGGGTCTCCCTGGCCGTTGCCAAGGCGGCCGCCCAGTCCACGGGGCTTCCCCTCTACCGCTACATCGGCGGCACCGCCGCCCGCGTGATGCCCGTTCCCATGATGAACATCCTGAACGGAGGGAAGCACGCCGACAACACGGTGGACTTCCAGGAGTTCATGGTGATTCCGGTGGAGGCCCCCTCCTTTGCCGAAGCCCTCCGCATGGGGGCGGAGATCTTCCACGCCCTGAAGGGGGTGCTGCGGAAGAAGGGCTCCAACACGGCCGTGGGGGACGAGGGGGGCTTCGCCCCGGATCTCCGATCCAACGACGAGGCCGTGGAGGTGATCCTGAAGGCCGTGGAGGATGCCGGCTACAAGGCGGGCCGGGAGATCTTCCTGGGTCTGGATGTGGCCGCGAGCGAGATGTGGGAGGAGGGAGGATATTCCTTCTTCAAGTCCACGAAGGAGAAGAAGTCGCCCGCGGCAATGGTGGAGTTCTACCGGAACTGGGTGCGCCAGTATCCCATCCTCTCCCTGGAGGACGGGATGGCGGAGAACGACTGGGAGGGGTGGAAGCTCCTCACCAGCGCCCTGGGGGGTGCGGTGCAGCTCGTGGGAGACGACGTTTTTGTGACAAACACGGAGTTCCTGAGCCGGGGGATCGCCGCCGGGGTGGCCAACAGCATCCTGGTGAAGGTGAACCAGATCGGAACGCTGACCGAAACCCTGGACGCGATGGCCATGGCCCGTGGGAGCGGCTACACCTGCGTGATCAGCCACCGCTCGGGAGAGACGGAAGACGCCACCATTGCCGACATTGCCGTGGCCACCAACGCCGGGCAGATCAAGACCGGTTCCGCCAGCCGCACCGACCGGATCGCCAAGTACAACCAGTTGCTCCGCATCGAGGAGGAGCTGGGAAGCACGGCACAGTACGCGGGGCGGGCGGCCTTCCGGGTGAAGGGGGGCGGGAAATGAGCGCGGGGATCCGGTTCGGCACGGACGGCTGGCGCGCCGTCATCGCGGATGATTTCACGTTTGCCAACCTCCGCCTGGTGGCGCGCGCAACAGCGCGCTTCTTCCGGCGCCATCCCCGGCGGGAAGGGGGGATCGTGATCGGATACGACGCCCGGTTCATGTCGCGGGAGTTCGCGGAGACGGCGGCCGCGGCCATCGCGGACGAGGGAATCGGGGTGAAGCTGGCCGACAGCATCGTCACGACTCCCATGATCTCGCTCCTGACGAAGCTGGAACGGGCGGCCGGGGGGGTGGTGATCACGGCCAGCCACAATCCGGCCCGGTACAACGGCTTCAAGATCAAGGGCGATTTCGGGGGTCCGGCGCACCCCGAGATGATCGCCCGGGTGGAGCGGGAACTGGCCTCCGTGCTCCGGGCGGGTCCGCGCCGGAGAGAACCCTCCTTTGCCGCCCTGGCCGAGGCGGGGCGCATCCGCCCCATCAACATGCGCCGGCGGTATCTGAGCCACCTGGGCCGGAAGATCGACATCCCCCTGATCCGGAGGTCGGGGATCCGGATCCTGTACGACGCCATGTACGGAGCGGGGCAGGGGGTGCTGGGGGAGATCCTCCCCCGGTCGGTCCAGATGCGGGGGGAGTTCAATCCCTCGTTCGGGGGGATGAACCCCGAGCCGATGGCCCACAATCTGACGGAGCTTGCCCGCCGGGTCCGGCGCGAGAAGTTCGATCTCGGGATCGCCACCGACGGGGACGCCGACCGGATCGGAGCGGTGGACGAAAAGGGGGTGTTCGTGGATTCCCACCGCATCTTCGCCCTTCTGCTGAAGTACCTGGTGGAGGAGAAGGGGATGCGCGGGGAAGTGGTGAAGACCTTTTCCGTCACGCAGATGGTGGACGCGCAGTGCCGGGCGTACGGACTTCGCCTGACCGAGACCCCCATCGGGTTCAAGCATGTCTGCCGCCTCATGACCGAACGGGATGTCCTGATCGGGGGGGAGGAGAGCGGGGGGCTGGGGGTGAAGGGGCACATCCCCGAGAGGGACGGCATCTACCTGGGGCTGCTTCTGGCCGAAATGATGGCGGTGCGCGGGAAGACCCTGGGCGCGCTGGTCCGGGAGCTGATGGAGGAGTTCGGCGTGCACGAATTCGGGCGCGCGGACCTGCATCTGGGGGGAGCGCAGAAAGAGGCGTTCATGAAGCGGTACCGGGGCGCGGTGCGGCGGATCGGGCCCTTCCCCGTCCGGGGGCGGAAGGACACCGACGGGCACAAGTTCTTTGTGGACGGGGGCTGGGTCCTGGTGCGGGCCTCCGGCACCGAGCCCCTGGTCCGGGTCTACGCCGAGGCCGACGGCAGGCGAAAGGCCGACGCGCTCCTCCGGGCGGCCGCCGCCGTGTAACGGTCCCGTTCTCATCCCACACCAGCGGAGCGGAACGATGCAGACCACCATGTTCTACAACATCATGCCGGACGGGACCGTGAAGCAGGTGAACCCCTTCACGGGCACGGAAGTCTGGACGGTCTCGGGGCGGGGGAAGAAACCCCTGGTCAACGAGGTCCAGGTTGTCCCGCGGCCCCTGGCGGTGCGGGAGCCCGAGGATTACTGCAGCTTCTGTCCGCCCCGTTACTTCGAGACCGCCCCCGAGAAGTCCCGCCTGATACGCCAGGGGGAACACCAGTGGGAGCGCCTGGATTTCCTCCCCCCCGACAAGTACCACAACACGGGGGCGGAGTTCCGCCGGGTGGGGAACATGTTCGAGATCGTGACGCTGGACTACTGGCGCAAGAACTATGCCTACAAGATGACCGCCCAGAGGCAGCGGTGGAAGGAGGACTACCTGGCCAACCCCGCCGGCCTGAAGCACGTCAACGAGATCATCCACTACAAGCTCCGGCAGGAGGGCAAGACCGAGGACCAGATCGAGAAGATGCCCACATCGGAGCGTCTGGCCCTGGCCGACGCCTTCTTCGGCGGAAGCCACGAGATGGTGATCGCCCGCCGCCACTACCGGGCGGGCGCGACGGACGAGGGGGAACTGTTTTCTTCGGGGGAGATGTCCCTGGAGGAGCACTGCCGGTACGTGAAGTTCACGGTCGAGGCGATGGGGGACATTGCCGCCACCAACAGGTATGTCCGCTACGTGAGCGTGTTTCAGAACTGGCTCCGGCAGGCGGGGGCCTCCTTCGACCACCTGCACAAGCAGCTTGTGGCGCTGGACGAATGGGGGGCTTCCATAGAGAACCAGATCGCGATGCTCCGGAAGGACCCGAACGTGTTCAACGAATTCGGGGCCAACTTTGCGGCGCACCACAACCTGATCTTCGCCGAGAACGACTATGCCATCGCGTTCGCGGGCATCGGACACCGCTACCCCACCATCGAGATCTACTCCCGCTCCCATGCGGGCCGGCCCTACGAGCACTCCGACGAGGAGATCCGGGGGATGAGCAACCTGGTGCACGCCTGCCACGCGGCCATGGGTCCCCTCATCTCGTGCAACGAGGAGTGGTACTATACGCCGGTGGATGCGGTGTACAAGATGCCCTGGCATGTTCTCATCAAATGGCGGGTGACGGTGCCCGCGGGATTCGAGGGGGGCACCAGCATCTTCATCAATCCCATCACCCCCATCGAGCTCCGGGACAGGATGGTGCCGCGCCTGTACACCCTCCGGGACGAGAGCCGCATCGACAGGGTCCGCGTCGCCGAGGAATGCCGGGTGGACCCCAATCCCCTGAAATACTACCTGCGCTGAGAGAGCCATGATTCTGGATGTCATCACCCACGCGGAACGGTATCTCTGTCTGCACCCGCTCTTCCCGGCGGCCTTCGAGTTTCTGATGGACGTCGGCGACACGGCGCCGGGCCGCTACGAGCTGGAGGCCCCGGATCTGTTCGCCATCATCACCCGCGCGCAGGGGAAGCCGGAGGCGGAACTCCCGCTGGAAGCCCACCGGGCATTCATCGACATTCATCTCTGCATCCAGGGGCATGAGCGGATCGGGTGGCGGCCGCTGGCGGCGTGCCACGCCGTGCGCACGCCGTACGATGCGGAGAAGGACTTCATGACGTTCGCAGACACTCCCTCCGTCTGGCTTCCCGCCGTCCCCGGCACCTTCGCGATCTTCTTCCCGGAAGACGCCCATGCCCCCATGGCCTCCCCGGAGATGATCCACAAAGCGGTGGTGAAGGTGGCCCTGCGTCCCTGAGGGCCCCCCGCGTGGAACTGCACGCCTCTTCCCGGGGGCAGGGCCCCCCCCTTGTCATCCTGCACGGTCTTCTGGGCTCCGGCGACAACTGGGCCTCCTTCGCGCGAGCCCTGGCCGATGCATACCGGGTCATCACCTGCGACGCCCGGAACCACGGGCGCTCCCCCCACACCGCGGTCATGAACTACGGGGCGATGGCCCTGGACCTGGAAATCCTCCTGGACCGCTTCGGGCTTCCGTGGGCGCACCTCCTGGGGCACTCCATGGGGGGAAAGACCGCCATGCAGTTTGCCGTCACGCGCCCTCACAGGGTGGGACGCCTCATCGTTGTGGATATCGGCCCGGGTTCCTACGGGAGGAGGCACGATCCCCTTCTGGATGCCCTCTCGGGCCTGGACCTCGGGCGATGTGCGACGCGCGCCTCCATCGATCGGGCCCTGGCGGAGCGGATACCCGAACCGGCCGTGCGGCAGTTCCTCCTGAAGAACGTGGGACGGACCGAAGCGGGCGGCTTTGGGTGGAGACCCAATCTCAAGGTCCTCCAGGGTGCGTATGAGGAATTGCTGGGGGGGCTCCCTCCCGGATCCCGGTGCCTCAGGCCCGCCCTCTTCGTGCGCGGGGGAATGTCGGACCACATCGGTTCCGGGGAGAGGGGGAGGATCCGGCGGATCTTCCCGCATGCCGCCGTGCTGACCATACGGAAGGCGGGTCACTGGGTGCAACGGGACGCGCCGGCGGAGCTGGAGCAGGCGGTGCGGGCCTTCCTCCGGCTGAACGGGGCCTCCCCGGCACCTTCCGCGCAACCTTCCCCCCCCCTGCAACCGGCGGGATCTCCTCCCTCGGGGTGACGGGGGAGAGCGTCCCGACGGGGGAGATGCGCCTTTCAGAGGCCGGGTGAAATCCGTATATTTTCCCCTCCATGATAGCCGCGGTGAACATCAGCCTCGCGTTCGGGGAGCAGGAGCTCTTCCGGGAGGTTTCCTTCCGGATCGGCCCGCACGACAGGATCGGCCTGGTGGGCTCGAACGGGGCGGGGAAGTCCACCCTGCTGAGGATCCTTCTGGGGGAGATCCGGCCCGACGGGGGGGAGATCGCCCGGGCGCGCGGGGTGAGTGCGGGATACCTTCCCCAGGAGGGACTCCGCACGGAGGGGAGAACCCTGTATGCGGAGGCGGAGTCGGTCTTCGGGGACGTGCTCCAGACGCAGACCCGGCAGGAGGAGGTGCGGCGCGGTCTGGAGGAGCTGGAGGTCGGGTCGGGTGAACACAGCGAGCTCCTTGAGATCTACGGAGAGCTGCAGCACAAGCTGGAGGACGCGGATGTCTTCCGCATGAAATCCAAGATAGAGAAGGTACTGCTGGGGCTGGGGTTCTCCCCCGCCGACATGCGCCGGCAGACCGGAGAGTTCAGCGGGGGATGGCAGATGCGCATCGCCCTGGCCCGGCTGCTCCTGACCCAGCCCTCGTTGCTGTTGCTGGATGAGCCCACGAACCACCTGGACCTGGATTCCCTCCAGTGGCTGGAGGAATACCTTGCCTCGTACGAGGGGGCGGTCATCATCGTTTCCCACGACCGCAGGTTCCTGGATACCATGACGGTCCGGACACTGGAGCTGAGCCTGGGGCGGCTCACGGACTATGCAGGCAACCTCTCCGCCTCCCTCGCAGAGAAGGCCCGCAGGCACGAGCAGCAGGCGGCCGCCTTCAGGAACCAGCAGGAGAAAATCCGGCAGACGGAGCGGTTCATCGAGCGCTTCCGCTACAAGGCCACCAAGGCGCGCCAGGTGCAGAGCCGCATCAAGATGCTGGAGAAGATGGATCCGGTGGAGGTGGAGGATGAGGAGTCGGAAATCCACTTCACGTTCCCGCCTGCGCCCCGGAGCGGCCGCACGGTGCTGGAGCTTGCGGGCATCTGCAAGAGCTACGGTTCCCTCACCCTCTTCCGGGACCTGGACTTCTCGGTGGAGAGGGGGGACCGGATCGCCTTCGTGGGGGTGAACGGGGCGGGGAAATCCACCCTGGCCCGCATTCTGGCGGGGCTGGAGCCGGCGGATGCCGGGCGCCGCACGGAGGGTCCCAACGCGGTGCTGGCCTACTTCGCGCAGGACCAGGCGGATGCCCTGGATCCCTCGCTGGACGTGCTGGGAACCGTGGACGCGGTCGCCACGGGGGAGATCCGGCGGCGGCTGCGCAGTCTTCTGGGCTCGTTCCTGTTCCGGGGGGACGACGTCTTCAAGAACGTGGGAGTTCTCTCGGGGGGGGAGAAGAGCCGGCTGGCCCTGGCCCGCATGCTGCTCCGTCCCTCCAACCTCCTGGTGATGGACGAGCCCACCAACCATCTGGACCTTCGATCCAAGACCGTCCTGCAGGAGGCGCTCAAGGCGTATGACGGGAGCTTCGTGATTGTCTCCCACGACAGGGATTTCCTGGAGCCCCTCGTGACGAGGGTGGTGGAGTTTGCCGGAGGGGTTCTCCGTGCCTACCCGGGCTCGCTGGAGGAGTACCTCCTCCGGAAGCGCGAGGCCGCTCCTGGGCCCGCACCCGGGATGGGGAAGCCCGCCGGCGAGCCGTCCCAGGCCCGAGACCGGAAGCGCCTGGAGGCGGAGGAGCGCCAGTGGCGCTACCGGCGCACACGTCCCGTGGCGGAGCAGATCGCCCGGACGGAGGCCCTGATCGAAGCAAGGGAGCGGGAAAAGGCCGAGGTGGAGGAGCGGATGGCCGATCCCGGATTCTACCGGCTGGGAGAACAGGTCCGGGAGATCACATCCCGCTACGAGGCGCTCCGGCGGGAGCTGGATGACGCATATCACCGGTGGAACGGGCAGGTGAAGGAGCTGGAGCGGCTTCAGGCGGAGCCCTATCGCGGCGCCGGGGAGGGCGGCAGGTGAAGCGGGGGGAGGAAGTCACCCTGCTCCTGGAGGACTTCGCCTCCGAGGGGAAGAGCGTCGCCCGCCTGGAGGGGCTGGTCTTCTTCGTGGAGGGGGGCGTCCCCGGCGACAGGGTGCGGGCCGAGGTGCGGAAGGTGAAGAAACAGCACGCGGAGGCGGAACTGCGAAGCGTGCTGGACCCCTCCCCGCTCAGGACCGAGCCCCGGTGCCGGCACTTTGGTCTTTGCGGCGGCTGCCGCTGGCAGCATGTGGCCTACCCGCACCAGCTTGCGTTCAAGGCGCAGCAGGTGCGGGACGCCCTGGAGCGGATCGGGGGTTTTCGGGGGGTGGAGGTGCACCCCGCGCTGGGATCCCCCGATTCCTACTATTACCGGAACAAGATGGAGTTCTCCTTCGGAGAAAGGTGGCTGACCGAGGAGGAGATGGCGGCAGGGGGGGCGGACCGGTTCGGCCTGGGCCTTCACAGGGCGCGCCGGTTCGACAGGGTGCTGGACATCCGGGAGTGCCACCTGCAGCGGGATCCGGCCTCCGCACTGCTGAACGAGGTGCGGGACTTCTGCCGGGAGAGGTCCCTGGAAGTGTTCTCCACCCGGACCCAGCGGGGGTATCTCCGCCACCTTGTGATACGCGCAAGCCGGAACACCCCCGACCTTATGGTGAACCTGGTGACCTCCGCGCACGACCCGCCGGTTCTCGGCGCGCTGGTGCAGCGGCTCGTGGGGAAGTTCCCGGAACTGTCGACGGTGGTGAACAACGTGACAACGCGGAAATCACAGGTGGCCCTGGGGGAGGAGGAACGGGTCTACTACGGGAGCGGGTTCATCACCGAACGTCTGGGAGCGCGCACCTACAGAATCTCCGCCAACTCCTTCTTCCAGACAAACACCCTCCAGGCAGAGCGGCTCTATGACCGGGTGCGGGAGATGGCCCGGCCGCACGCGGGGGACCTGCTGTACGACCTCTATGCGGGCACGGGCACCATCGCCCTCCATCTGGCGGGGGATGTGCGGGAGGTGGTGGGGGTGGAGTCCTCGGAGGCGGCCGTGGAGGACGCCCGGGGGAATGCGCGGATGAACGGGGTGGAGAACTGCCGCTTCGCGGCGGGCGATCTGAAGGAGTGGCTCTCGGGACCGGGGCCGCGTACGGCGGGGCCGCCGGACGTGGTGATCGTGGACCCCCCCCGGAGCGGCATGCACCCGAAGGCGGCCGGGATGCTGGCGGCCCTGGGAGCGCGCCGGATCGTGTATGTGAGCTGCAACCCCGCCACGCAGGCAAGGGACCTGAAGATCATCTGCGGGGGCGGGGAGTATGCCGTTGCCGAGGTCCAGCCGGTGGACATGTTCCCCCACACCTTCCACATCGAGAGCGTGGCGGCGCTGGAGCGGAGGACCGCCGCGTTGACTCTCAGGCCCGCGCCGGATATCTTGAAGCAATGAACGGGTGCACGGACACGGCGGGGAGAAACAGCGGGTGAGCATCCGGCTCGTGTGTGCGCTTCTGGCGCCCCTCGTGTGTGCGGCGGGACCTTCCCCCAGGATCATCACCGCAGTCCGGACCCCCGATCCGCCCGTGGTGGACGGGCGCCTGGAGGAAGCGGCCTGGCACACGGCCCCCCCCTCTGCGGATTTCACCCAGTACGACCCCGAGGAGGGGGCGGCCCCCACCGAATCCACCCTTGTCCGGGTGCTCTACGATGACCGGGCCCTCTATGTGGGGGTTCTCTGCCGCGACGCGGAGCCCGGACTCATCACCCGCCGGCTCACCCGCCGGGACCGGAGCTCGGAGTCCGACCGGTTCACGGTGCAGATAGACTCCTACCATGACTATGAGACCGCGTTCGTCTTCTCCGTGAACGCGGCGGGGGTGCAGAGCGACGGCATCCTCTCGCAGGACGGTGTGGTCTACGACCAGGCCTGGGATGGGGTCTGGCAGGCGGAGCCGGCCGTCACCCCCGAGGGGTGGTCGGCCGAGTTCGCCGTTCCGTTCCACGCCCTCCGGTTCACCCCCATGGGAGAGGGGGAGCAGGTCTGGGGCGTGAACTTCCGGCGGTTCATCGCCCGGAAGCGGGAGACGGTGGAATGGGTGATGATCCCCCGGAGCGAGCAGGTCTCCATCTCCCGCTGGGGGGAGCTCCGGGGGCTCGCGGGCATCGAGCCCCCCCTCCACCTGGACCTTCTGCCCTATGTCTCGGGCACGATCCGCTCGGGGCTTCTGCGCTCGGGATCCGGATCCCGGCAGGAAGCGGCCGCGGGGCTCGACGTGAAATACGGCGTCTCCCAGAACCTCACACTGGATGCCGCCGTCAACCCGGACTTCGGACAGGTGGAGGTGGACCGGGCGGTGCTCAACCTGAGCGTGTTCGAGCCCCTCTTCCCCGAGAAGCGTCCCTTCTTCACCGAGGGTTCGCCCCTGTTCGCCTTCGGCTCCGCGATGGACAACACCGCCCTTCCCCTCTATTTCTCACGGCGGGTGGGGCGGCGTCCGGGAGGGAGCGGCCTGGTGCCCCTCCCCCCCGGCGGGACCCTGGAGGAGGATCCGCAATCCACCACCATCCTGGGGGCGGCCAAGCTGACGGGCCGCGTGGAGTCGGGGCTCTCCATCGG
>JBAVEL010000118.1:0-28191 GCA_049587715.1 Bacteroidota bacterium | reverse complement strand
CCGCCCGCAGGCGGGCCGTTTCCACGGGCACGATCCCCACGTCCCCCACGACGATGCCCCCCGCACAGTTGGCCAGGACGGCCGCCTCCTGCATCCGGGCCCCCGCCGCCACGGCCATGGTGAGGGTGGAGATCACCGTGTCCCCCGCCCCCGAGACATCCTTCACCAGCCCGGCGGTGGTCGGGATGTGCGTCACCCCTCCCCCCGCCTCGAAGAGGGACATGCCCTCCTCTCCCCGCGTGAGCAGCACGTTGGCCGCCCCCAGCAGCTCCAGGAGCCGATGCCCCGCCTTCTCCACCTCCTCCTGCGTGTCCAGCCTCCCTCCCAGCACCTCCTCCACCTCCCGCCGGTTGGGTTTGAAGACGGTCACGTTCCGGAAATCCAGGAAGTGGTTGAACTTGGGATCCACCGCCGTGGGAACACCGTACTTCCCGGCAATGGCGATGATCTCGTCCATGATCTCCCGCGTGACCACCCCCTTGTTGTAGTCCTCGATGATCACGGCATCCAGGGCGCGGATATTGTACTTGACGGCGTCCACAATCCGGTGGCGCAGATGGTCCGGGCAGTCGGCCCTGGATTCGTTGTCGATGCGGACCACATGCTGGCCGTGCGCGATCACCCTGGTCTTGACCGTGGTGGGGCGCGCCCCGTCCGTCACCAGCCCGTCGGCACTGAGCCCCTGTTCCCGGAGTATGCCCGCAAGCTGGGCGCCGGGATGGTCGTTCCCCACAAGCCCGATCAGAAGAGGCTGCCCCCCCAGGGCCTGGACATTGTTGGCTACGTTGGCCGCCCCTCCCAGGCGCACGCTCTCAGACTCCACCTCCACCACCGGGACGGGGGCTTCCGGGGAGATGCGCCGCACCGCCCCCCAGTAGTACCGGTCCACCATGAGGTCTCCCACCACGGCGATCCGCCTGCCGGCGAACCGGCCGAGCAGCTCGTGCAGGCGTTCTTCGGTGAAACCGACGAGGGGAGGCCGGGACGCACAGGTGCTCATGCGCGTCAATATACCCATTCACGCAGGGGGAAGCAACCCGCGGCCTGAGCGCAGGAAGGGAGCCAGCAGGCGGACAATCTCATCCACCGATATCCCCACGGGCCTTCCCTCGGTATCCACCGTGATGTCGGCCCGTTCATACAGGGGGGCGCGCAGCTCATGGAGCTCCCCGATCCGCCTTCGCAGATCCTCGTCGCTCAGGCGGCGGCCCTCCCGGTCCATCAACAGGGGACGGTCCTCCCGGCGGTAGACGCGGCGGTACAGGTGCTCCGGGGAGGAGCGCAGGTACACCAGGATCCCGGAGCCGGTCACGAGACGGCAGGATTCCCCGTCGGCCAGGGTTCCCCCTCCCAGAGAGATGACGATCCGGTCCCGGCGCCCCAGCTCCGCCAGTGCAGCCCTCTCCAGTGTGCGGAAGTGCTCCTCCCCCGGCCCCAGGAATATCTCGTTGACGGTCCGACCCGCCGCGGTCTCCACCGCCCGGTCGATGTCGGCGAAGTCGTAGCCGAGGGTGTTGGCGAGGATGGGCCCGATGGTGCTCTTGCCGCTCCCCATGAAGCCGGTCAGGAAGATTCTCCCCCTGGGGGTGGAGAAGGAGGAGGATGGGAGGATGGCCTGTTGCATGGTCGTGCCCGGGGCCCGTCGGCGCCGCGCCGCGGCGGGGTCAGGGAACGTGGATGCGCACGGCAATCTGGAAGACGACCCCGTCTGTTTCGATCCGCGCCCGCTCGGGCGCGCCCCCCACGTTCACCACCATGGTGCCGTAGAAGATCTCGGGCTCGCGGAAGGCGTTCACCGACTCGAACTGCACATCCCGGAACTTCATCTCGGCCTCCACCGTGCACCAGTCCGCAAGGCGGTATCCCGCGCCTCCCAGCACGTGGATGCCGAACCCGGGAGTTCGGTCCACCGGCAGAGCCGCAGTTCCGGCCACGCGGTAGACCCTCTCACCGAAGTACACCCCTCCCCCCCCTCCCATGGTGATGCGGACCTCGGGTCCCGCCACGGGGATCCGGAAATACCCGGTCAGCTCCACGGGCCAGGCCCGGTATCCGTCCTCCACGGGCACGGGGACGCTGAACAGACCCGGGAGAACTCCCTCCCGGCGGGCGCGCAGGTACTCCCCGGAGAGCCCCACAAGAATGTCGGTTCCTGGAATCCGGTAGCGCACCTCCACCCCCGCCCCGGGGCTGTTCTCGATGGGAAGGTAGGCAGCCCGTTCGGCGGGGTCGGCGGATGCGGGATGCGGAAAGAGGCGGGAGCCGGTCGTAAGGGTTCCCTTGAGCACCACGGAGAAGGTCTCCTCCCCGCGCGCCCCGCCGGCCGAGAGACACACCGCCGCGACGAGAACCCCCGCAAGGGGCGGGCGCATCAGGCCCGCTCCCCCGTTCTACCGGAAGAAGAGGTCCCTGTTGTCCTCAATGTCGGCCTGCGCCTTCAACTGCTCCAGCCACTCGGTCATGAGCCGGTTGCGCTTTTCCTGGAGAATCTGGGCGCGCAGCCCCTCCTTCTGGAGGCCGTAGGCGGTGGAATCGAATGCCGCCCGTGTGACCACCTGAATCAGGAACGCTCCCCGCTGCGACTGGACCGGCCGGGATATGACGCCGGGCTCCAGAGCCCCCGCAGCTCCCATGAAGGCGGGATCCCGTCCGATCCCCGGCACGCTGGCTCCCGTGGTGAAGAACCCCGTCCGCTGGACCCGCAGCTCCGGCCGGCGCGCAGCCAGGGCGCTCAGGCTGTCGCCTGATGCGAGGGTCCGTCGCGCCTCGGCGGCCATCTGCATCACCCGCTCGATCTTCTTCGCGCGCAGGGCCATGGGGCGCACCGTCTCCATCACCTCTTCCAGAGGACGCACTCCCTCCTCCTGCACCTTCGTCACGCTCAACACGGCGTATCCGGCCGGGAAATTGTAGGGCTCGCTCACATCCCCCATCCCGCCGCGGAAGGCCCAGCGGACCGCCGACTCGTTCACGCCCAGGCCGGGCACCACCCCCCCCTTCTCCTGCACCTGCGCTTCCCGTACCTGCAGTCCGAGGGAGGCGGCCTCGCGGGCCAGGTCCGTCTGTCCGGCGTTGTAGGAGAAGTCACGAGCCCGCTCGAAGACATCGGTCCTGGTCTGTCCGCTGATGGTCACCGGAATCCGGATGGTGGAGAGCTTCAGCTCCCGCGCGTCGCGTGCATGGACCTTCAGGATATGCATGCCGAACTGCGTGCGCACGGGGCCTGCAATCTCCCCCGGCCGGACGCCGAATGCGGCCTCCTCGAACGACTTCACCATTCTCCCCCGGGCGAACCATCCCAGGTCTCCGCCCTTCTGGGCGTTGGTCTGGTCCGTGGAGTGCCGGCGGGCCAGGGCGGCGAAATCTCCCCCCGCACGGGCCTGGGCGGCGATCTCCCTCGCCCTCCGGAGCACCTCGGCGGAGTCTTTCCCTCCTTCCCAGGAGAGGAGGATGTGGCTCGCGTGCACGAACTCGTCCCTGGAGCGCCGTTCCTCCAGCACCTTCACAACCTGCCAGCCGCGCGCATCCAGCACGGGGCCGGCGATCCCGCCCGGCCGGGCTCCGAATGCCGCGCGCTCCAGATCCGGACTCAGCTCTCCGTGCCGGAACCACGCGCCGCTGTCGGCGGTCTCCGCATAGGTGGCCGAAAGCTGCAAAAAGTCGGCGCCTCCCCGCGCCTTGGTTGCCACGTCCCGGATCTCCTCCAGGGCCGCCTGGGAATCGGCCGGAGAGGGCTGCTCCGCAAAGAGCACATAGGAGAGGGTCCGTGCAGGCGTCACCTTGTACTGATCCAGGTTCTCATTGTAGTAGCGCCGGATGTCCTCCTCGGTCAGGGCGGCTTCCTCGTCCTTCACGAGGGAGACCGGATCGAACAGCACATAGGCCGCATCCAGGGTGCGGCCCTGGTCCAGGAACCTGGCACGGAGCTCCCCCTCGGTCACGCGCACGGAGGCGAACACCACGCTCTGGAGCTTCTCCTGCGCCCGGCGCTGCCTCAGGTTCTTCTCATAGTCGGCCAGCCAGCGCGTTCCGTAGTTCGGGTCGGACCCCTCGGGGTCCTTCAGGAACTGGTTGGGATTCGCCAGGAACTGGTCGTAGATGTCCTTCCGGAACGTGCCTGTGGAGTCCACGAAGTTCTGCCGCAGGTCCTCGGGCGGGTTGTCCCCCCGCACCCAGTCCACGATCTCCTGATCCGTGACGTTCAGGCCGAGCCGGCGTATCTCGTCTTCCACCACCTGCTGGGTCACCAGCGTCTGCCACACCTGCTCCCGCATCTGCCGGAGGGTCGTCTCGTCCGGCTCCTTGCCCGTCTGCTGCTTCTGGTTCTCGCTGGCCGTGCGGAGGAACTCGGAGAAGCGCAGGTAGGTGATCTCGTGGCCGTTCACGGTCCCGATCACCTCGGCCTTCCCGCTCCGGGTGCCGTAGTAGTCCATTCCCCAGTCAAACACAATCGTGATCAGGAACGCGATAAGGAGTCCGAAGAGGATGATGGGCATGCTGTCCCGCATCCGGGTCATGATGGGCATGGGAAAACCGCCTCCGGTTGGAGTAGTGACTGATTGGGCCGCTCGGGCCGGCAAAGGAAAAGCAACGTCAATATAGTCGAATCCCGCCGCAAATGCAACGCGCCCCGTGGTTGACTTTCAGGGCCGCGGGGGTTATATTTGTTGGCTCAGAACCGAGTTCCCCGTCTCCCCTTAATCCCGACACGTTTCGGACCCCGGAGGTTTTCCCGTGCGCAAGAACAGAAACCGGCTCATCCTCATTGTGATTGCGGTGCTGCTCTCCCTCTATTTCCTCTGGCCCACATACAGGGACTACGGCTTCACGCGCACCCTGCGCGGCCTGGCGGGCGAAGACAGCCTCAGCTACGTGGAGCAGAACGAAACGGCCATCCGGGATGCCCGCCTGCGCCGGATCAAGCTGGGACTGGACCTGCAGGGAGGCATGCGCGTGGTGCTGGAGGTGAACGTCCTGAAGCTCCTGGAGGATTTGGCCCGCAACAAGGACGAAGCGTTCGAAGAGATCATGCGCCGCGTGCGCGCCGAGGCCCAGACCTCCGAGGAGAGCCCCGTGACGATCCTGCGGAGGCGCTTTGAGGAGCGGCAGATCCGGATGAGCCGCTACTACATGACCCTGCGGGCCACCGATGACGAGGTGGCCGCTTTCCTGGAGGACGAATCCGTCAAGGCAATCGACCGCGGCATGGAGATCGTCCGGAACCGGGTGGACCAGTACGGCGTCTCGGAGCCCTCGATTCAGAAACTGGGGGGATCCCGCATCATCGTGGAGCTCCCCGGGGTGACCAACGAGGCCGAGGTGCGCCAGTTGCTCCAGGGCACGGCCCTTCTGGAGTTCAAGCTCCTGAAGGAGCCCGAGCAGACCTACCGGGTCATGGACGCCATCGACAAGATGCTGGCGGGCACCGCGGGCACGGACACATCCGACACGGCCCGGGCCGCCGCCGACACGGGCCGCATCGCCACCCCCGAGGGGGAGCTCACCCGCGAGGAGTTCGCCCGCAAGCACCCCTTCTTCGGCATCGCCATCATCGACCCGCAGAATGCCCCCGGGGAGGCCTTCGTGCTGGATGAGAACCGGGAGAAGGTCCGGCGGCTGCTGGAGCGCGAGGATGTGCGGCGGCTTATCCCGAGGGACATGCAGTTCCTCTGGAGCGCCAAGACGCGGCAGGGAGGCGAGGGTGCGCGCATCCACACGCTCTACGCCGTCAAGTCCACCGCCGAGCTTACGGGAGGGGTGGTGGTGAGCGCCCGCGCCAACATCGACCCCGGCTTCAATCAGCCCATCGTTTCCATGGAGATGAACAGCGAGGGGGCCCGGGAGTGGGCGCGCATTACCGGCGCCAACGTGAACAAGCGCATCGCCATCGTCATGGACAACGGGGTGTTCTCCGCCCCCGTGGTGCGGACCAAGATCATCGGGGGCAACTCGCAGATCGAGGGCATGGAGAGCATCGAGGAGGCCCGGCTGCTGGAGATCGTCCTCAAGGCCGGCGCCCTCCCCGCCCCGGTGGAGATCATCGAGCAGCGGTCCGTCGGACCCTCCCTGGGGGAGGACTCCATCCGGAACGGCATCATCTCCTCCGTGCTGGCCACAGTCCTGACGGTCCTCTTCATGGCCCTCTACTACAGATCGAGCGGCTTCGTGGCCGACGGGGCTCTGGTATTCTGCGTGCTCTTCATCCTGGCGGTGCTGGCCGGCTTCCAGGGCACCCTCACGCTCCCCGGCATCGCGGGCATCATCCTCACCCTGGCGGTGGCCGTGGATGCCAACGTGCTCATCTTTGAGCGGGTCCGGGAGGAGCTGGCCGGAGGGAAGACCGTGCGCGCGGCCATCGACGGCGGATACCAGAAGGCCTGGACCGCCATCTTCGACTCCAACCTGACCACCTTCATCACGGGCATCATCCTCTACCAGTTCGGGAGCGGCCCGGTGCAGGGCTTCGCCCTCACGCTCATGATCGGCATCGTGGCCAGCATGTTCAGCGCCATTTTCATCACCCGGGTCATCTTCAACATCATCACCGAGAAGAACCCGGGGGCCGTGAGCTTCGGCTGAGGAGCCGCCTCGCGCGCCTGCGTGCAACCATCAGGAGATTCGCTCCATGCGACTGTTCGGAAAGACCAACATCGACTTCATGGGAAAACGGAAGACCTGGTACACAATCTCCGGGACCCTCATCCTGGCGGGGCTGGTCTCCCTTGCCTTCCGGGGTGTGGAGCTGGGGATCGATTTCCTGGGGGGCACCGAGCTGGTGGTGGGTTTTGAGCGTCCGGTGGAAATCGGCCAGGTGCGCTCCGCCATGGACGGGATCGGGCTCGGGCGGGCGGAAATCAAGACCTTCGGCAATCCCCGGGACATCCTGATCCGGACCTCCGAGCAGGCGGCCGGCACGGTGGTGGGAGACCGCATCCGCGACGGTCTGGCGGCCGGTTTCTCGGGGAACCCCTTCACGGTCCTGAAGGAAGACAAGATCGGGCCCAAGATCGGGGCGGAGCTCCGCCGCGACGCACTGTACGCGGTGGTGGCCTCCCTCCTGGCCATCGGCCTCTATGTGGCCTTCCGGTTCAAGTTCATCTACGGCCTCGGGGCGGTGGCCGCCCTGTTCCACGACGTCCTCATCACCCTCGGCATCATCTCCATTGCCACGGGGCTCACCCAGGAGCTGAACCTGGAGATCTCCCAGAACATGATTGCCGCGTTCCTCACCCTCGTGGGCCTCTCCATCAATGACACCGTGGTGATCTTCGACCGCATCCGGGAAAACCAGAAGATCTTCCGGAGCATGGGGACCATCGAGCTCATCAACAAGAGCATCAACGAGACCCTCAGCCGCACCATCATCACCTCGGGCACCATTTTCATCGTTCTGATGGTGCTCCTGGTGTTCGGAGGGGAGGTCAACCGGGGCTTCGCCTTTGCGCTCACCATCGGCATCATCACCGGAACCTACTCCTCCATCTACATCGCCAGCGCGGTGGTTGTGGAATGGTCGGAGCGCTCACAGCGCGGGGCGCGCCTCATCAAATAAGGCCGTCGGCCGGGAGGAAGCCATGAACTTCAGGGTTTCGCAGCGATCCGGCGTCACGATCCTCGCACTGGATGGGAATCTTCTGGGCGGCCCGGATGCGGGGCGGCTCCGGAAGAAGGTGGACGAGCTCCTGGAAGCGGGAAAGAACCAGATCGTCCTGGACGCGGCCCGGGTGGAGTTCATGAACAGCTCGGGCCTTGCCATGATGATCGGGGCCCTCAACGCCGTCCGCTCGGCGGGGGGCGACCTGGCCGTCGCCAACGCGTCGGAGAAGCTCGCCACGGTCATTACCGTCACACGCCTGGGAGGCCTCTTCCGCCTCTACGACTCGGTGGCCGCGGCCGCCTCCGCCCTCAGGACCTGACCCCCCTGACGGGGATCCTCCGCAGATGGCCGTGCAGGTGATCGTCGGCGCCCAGTGGGGCGACGAGGGAAAGGGGAAGGTGGTGGACCTCCTGGCCGGGAACGCCGATGTGGTGGCGCGCTATGGGGGGGGAGCCAACGCCGGCCATACCGTTCGCATCGGCACTTCCGCACACGTCCTCCATCTCATTCCCTCGGGCATCTTCCACCCCCGCTGCACCTGCATCATCGGCACCGGCGTGGTCCTCGACCCGGAGGCGCTCCTGGAGGAGATGGACACCCTCCGGAGGGCGGGCGTGCCCCCCGAGGGCCGTCTCCTCATAAGCGGAAGCGCCCACCTGATTCTCCCGTACCACCGGATGCTGGATGCGGCGCGGGAGCGGACCCCCGGGCGCATCGGCACCACGGGAAGGGGCATCGGCCCCGCCTACATGGACAAGGCGGCCCGGACGGGCCTGCGCGTGGCGGACCTTCTGGATGCGGATCTCCTGGAGAGGAAGCTCCGGAGTGCCGTGGCGGAGAAGAACCTCCTCCTGGCCGCTCTCTACGGCGAGCCCCCTCTGGATGCCGGCGCCCTCCTCGCCCGCTGCCTCGAGCTTCGCCCCCTGCTGGAACCCTTCGTGGCCGACACCGCCCTCTTTCTGCACCGGGCTCTCGGCCAGGACCGGAAGATCATCGCCGAAGGAGCGCAGGGAGCACTGCTGGACCTGGACCACGGAACGTACCCCTATGTCACCTCCTCCAGCACCGCATCCGGCGGGGCCTGCACCGGGCTGGGCATCCCTCCGACGGCGATCCGGGAAGTGCTGGGGGTGGTGAAGGCCTACTCCACCCGGGTGGGGGAGGGCCCCTTCCCCACCGAGCTTCCTCCCTCACAGGCGGAGGAGCTCCGGAGGACAGGAGGGGAATTCGGGGCCACCACGGGACGGCCCCGACGCTGCGGATGGTTCGATGCGGCCGCGGTGCGCCATGCCGTCCGGGTGAGCGGCATCTCCGCCATTGCCCTCACCAAGCTGGACGTTCTGGACGGCATGAAGGAGATCCCCGTGTGCACCGGATATGAAGGGGAGGAGAAGGACTCCGGGACCTTCCCCTGGCGATCGCCCGCCCCCCCGGGGGCCGTTCCCCGCTACCGGACCTTCGAGGGCTGGTGTGCTCCCACGGGGGGCATGACCCGGTATGGGGACCTGCCCGCCGCCGCCCGGCGCTACGCCGAGGGCCTGGCGGAGCTCACCGGCACACGGCTGGCCCTCGTTTCGGTGGGGCCGGGCCGGGAGCAGACCGTTGTTCCTTCCTGATCCCACGGAGGTTCCCTGATGGCGCCCGCACGGCTTCCCGCACGGTCCGCCGCCACATTCAAGCTCGTGCTTCTGGCGGCCGCCTTCGCCCTGGTGGTGGGCATCCTGCTCTATTCCCAGCGGATCGTGGATCGCCTTCTGGAAGAGCAGCGCCAGGTGGTGGATCTCTATGTCCGCTCCCTCGAATACCTGGCCAGCGACAGGCCCGCGGGCGGCGACATCAGCTTCATCTTCGACGAGATCATCCGCTCCATAGACTTCCCCCTGGTGCTGACGGACCCCGGGAATAACCCCCTCCGGCCCTTTCGCGCCTACGTCCGCAACATCGACCTGGACACCACGCTCACCGACGCCGGGCAGGAGGCCGTCCTGCGCGACATCATCTCCCGGCTGGATGAACGGAATACGCCCATCCGCGTCAGCCTGGGGGATTCAGTGGTGCTGAACTACGCCCACTACGGGGAATCGGACCTTGTCCGCCAGCTCCGGTGGGTTCCGTGGGTGGAGATTTCCCTTGCCGGGCTCTTCATCCTGATCGGGTACCTGGGGTTCAGCTACATCAAGCAGAGCGAGCAGAGCAGCATCTGGGTGGGAATGGCCAGGGAAACGGCCCACCAGCTCGGGACCCCCCTCTCCAGCATGATGGGATGGATGGAGCTTGTCAAGACCCATGCCGCGGGAAACGAGCAGGTTCTCCAGACCGCCGCCGAGATGGAGCAGGACCTGGACCGTCTCAACAAGGTGGCCGCCCGCTTCTCCAAGATCGGCTCCGTGCCCGACCTGCGGGAGGAGGATCTGGCCCAGGTGATCCGGGGCGTCATGCGCTACATGGAGCGCCGCCTCCCCCGCTCCGGAAGAACCGTGGAGCTCGTCATGGAAACCCCGGGGATTTTTCCCGCCCGCATCAACCGGGAGCTCTTCGAGTGGGTCATTGAGAACATCATGAAGAACGCCCTGGACGCCATGGAAGGTCCTTCCGGAAGGATCGGCTTCGCCCTGGGACGGAGCAAGGGGCACACCGTCATCGACATCAGCGACACCGGCCGCGGGATCGATCCGAAGCTGCACCGGGAGATCTTCCGCCCCGGCTTCAGCACCAAGAAGAGGGGTTGGGGTCTGGGACTCAGTCTTTCCCGCCGCATCATCCAGGAGTACCACCGGGGCCGCCTCGCCGTCCACCGGAGCGGGCCCGGCGCGGGCACCACCTTCAGGATACGGCTCCCGCACTGATGCGCCTCCGCCGGCGGCCGATCTCCCTCCGGACCGCCGCAAACACGCCGTCCAGCATCGGCTCGGTGAGCCGCCCCGTGAAGGTATTCTGCTGGCTCGGGTGATAGGAGGAGAAGATGGTGATCCGTTCCCACCTGTGGCAGAGCCCGTGGCCGAAATGCGGCCTCGTGCTCCAGTCTGCCAGGCCGGAGGCCCGCGCCGCATCGCAGGCGGCCTCGAACCCCACACGCCCGAGACCCACCACCGCCCGCAGGTTCCCCAGGAGGGAATACTCGGCCAGAAGCCACTTCCGGCAGGCCGCCAGCTCCGCATGAAGCGGCTTGTTGGCAGGCGGGGCGCACCGGAGGGCTGCGCTCACAAAGCAGTCCAGAGCGCGAAGGCCGTCCTCCCGGTGCAGGGATGCGGGGTTGTCGGCAAAGCCGGCCTTGTGGAGGGCGCGCCAGAGCCACTGGCCGCTTCTGTCCCCCGTGAACATGCGTCCCGTCCTGTTGGCCCCGTGCGCCGCCGGGGCAAGTCCCACCACCAGAAGGCGGGCCTCCGGGTCCCCGAATCCCGGCACCGGCTTTCCCCAGTACTCCTCCGTGCGGAAGCGGGGGACCTTGCGGAGGGCCGTCTCCTCCCTCCAGGCCGCAAGCCGGGGACAGCGCCGGCACCGGATGAGCTCTCTCTCCAGGCGCCTCCAGGCATCCCGGCGCGCCCCCGTCACAGCCGGGTTCCGATCACATGGGGAAGCATGGCTTTCCAGGTGGGCCAGTCATGCGGCATATCCTCCCCCCAGAGGTCCAGGTGGTGGGGAATGCCCTTGGCCGAGAGGATTCCCGCCAGCTCGATGGAGTGCTCAGGGCACTCATGGGGACCCCGGCCTGCCAGGATGTGGATCTGCTCCCGGGAGCGGAGAAGCCGGAGCCTGTGGCCCTCCTCCAGGTCGGGAAGGAAATCCACGGGACTGTTGCAGTAGCAGTCGGCCTCGCATGCCCCCCCGGTGTAGAGCTTCATGTCGAATGTGCCGCTCATGGCGATCATTCCACCGAAGAGGTCCGGGCGGCGGAAGAAGGCGTTGGCGGCCTGGTATCCCCCCAGGCTTGCCCCCGCGGCAATGACGGGAGTGGAGGAGCTTGTCATGCGGGCGATGAAGGGGACCGCCTCCTCCTCCAGGTAGCCGTTGTAGTCCTGCTGGCGGGCCCCCATCCGGGCGGGGTCCGCCTCCTCGTTCAGCCAGCTCTCGTTGTTGAGCGTCCCCACGGTGAACACCTTCATCCTGCCCGCCTCGATGAAGTGCTCCACCGCCCCGATGAGGGAGTGTTCCTCGCACTCCAGGAAGCCGGATCCGGCGGTGGGAAACAGGAGCAGGGCGAAGCCCCAGTGGCCGTACACGGCGGTGCTCATCTCCATCCCCGTGCGGGGGCTCCACCATGTGTGTATCTCCCTGCGCACGCGCCGCCCCCCGCCTCCGCCCGACCGCCCTCAGACGCCCGCCGCTCCTCCCCCAGGAGTCTGCATGCGGGAGGTCTTGGGCTTGAAGACCGCATACCCGATCAGCCCTCCCAGCAGGCCGAAAAGGGGATACACCACGAACCCGATGAGCAGTTGCCAGGCCTGGAGGCCCGCGTACTTCATCTGCTCCATCTGCTCCAGGGCATCGGGGGGAATCTTGTCCAGAATCCCCATCGAGTCGTACAGCCCGACGATGAAGTCATACATCATCTCCCCCGCCACGTTTCCGAAGGCGAAGTACACCGCGAGGGCGATTGCCGCATCGATGAGAGCCCCGAACAGTCCCGCCAGTGCGCCCAGACCGACGGCATCCCCGTTCGTCATGGGGGGCATCCCGGGTCCGAAGTCCCTGCTGAAGAAGAACACGCTCAGAAACCCTCCCAGGAGCACCCCCGCGCAGCAGAAGCAGTTGAGGAAGTTCAGCATGGGAATGCCGGCGATGACGCCGATGACGATTCCGCCGTAGAGCGCCGGAAGCAGCTTACCGGGTTTCTCTGGCATGGATGGTTCCTTTTGGATGTGGGAAGGATGAGAACCAGGAGAGCAGATCCGCGGCGGCGGCGCACGCCCCCGGCACCACCACCAGGGCGATGCAGAAACCGAAGATGCCGCCCGAGACGAGGCGTGTCGCGGTGGACACCTCGTGGAGGCCCGCCAGGCCGAGAGCCGCGTCCGCCGCCATGGGAAGAGCGGCTCCGAGCGCAAGCCGCCGCCGCGCCCTGTCACCCCCGGCGAACCTGGAGAGAAGCGGAAGCGCCAGAACCCCCCCCAGGAACGAGAAGTAGATGGCCGTGCAGCGGTGGCAGACGGCCAGCGGCTCCCCGCCCAGGGTGAAGCTCCGTGACGGGGCCTGATGGCAAACGGCGTGGAAAACTCCCCGGAGGAAAGAGGCACTGCCGCCCATCCCGGGGTCCGCCGCCGCGAGGGGCGCCGCCAGTATGGCGCCGCACCAGAGCAGGGTTCCCGAGAGGATCAGGGCGTATGTGAGGCGGGAGGTCGTACGCGCCACGGCGCGTGCAACGTACCCCAAAAAGAGGGGATTGTCAAGACCTTGCTTTTGGCGCGGGACGGGCCTATATTCGCTCTGCGCGATCCTTCCACCACCCGGGTTCCCGTTCCGTGCGCTTCTCCTCACTCGGTCCCTCCTCCAACTTCCTGGGCCTTCCCCGGAAGTTCTCGTCCCTCGAGCGGTCCCGGATTGCCGTGCTCCCCGCCCCCTATGAGCATACGGTGAGCTACGGGGGCGGAGCCGGCCGGGGACCCGCGGCGATCCTGAAGGCCTCCCGCTACGTGGAGTTCTACGACGAGGAGCTCCGCCGCGAGCTCTGCTTCGAGAAGGGCATCGCCACCGTTGGCCCGCCCGCCTGGGGAGGGAAGAGAAACGCCGCCGCCCTGGAGGTCCTGGAATCCGCGGTGCGCGGGCTCCTGGAGAGGAAGAAGTTCGTGGTGACCCTGGGGGGGGAACACACCGTGAGTCTGGCTCCCATCCGTGCGCATCTGGAGAAATACCCGGATCTCTCGGTGATTCAGTTCGACGCCCATTCGGACCTGCGGGACCGCTACCGGGGGAACCGTTACAGCCATGCCAGCGTCATGGCCCGGGTCTGCGAGGTCCTGGACCCGCGCCGCCTCGTGCAGGTGGGAATCCGCGCCCAGTGCGTGGAGGAAGCCCGGTGGATCAGGGAGAAGGGCGTCACCACGCTTTACGCGCACAGGATCCGGAGCATTCCGCGCGCCAGGTGGCAGCGGGCGGCCCTGAAGATGCTGACGCGCCATGTCTACGTCACGTTCGACGTGGACGGCCTAGACCCTTCCATCATGCCCAGCACGGGCACGCCGGAACCCAACGGCCTTCTCTGGAGCGAAACCACGGAGCTCCTGAGACAGATCGGCCTCCGGCGGACCATTGTGGGGGCGGACATCGTGGAGCTGGCGCCCGCAGGGAGCGCCCCCCACGCCGACCTGACGGCCGCCCGCCTGGCCTACAAGATCATGAACTACGCCCTGGCCGGGCGCTGAGACCCCTTCAGGGGCCCGGACCCGCCTCCAGCTCGTCCATCACCCGGTGCATTCTCTCGACCGCACGCCCCAGGGGCCGGCGGGATGCCATGTCCAGACCCGCCCTCCGCAGGAGGTCCATGGGATAGTCCGCACCCCCCGCCCGCAGCAATTCCAGCACGCGCTCCCGTGCCCCGCCTTCTCCGGTGAGCAGGGCCTCGGCCAGGGCTGCGGAGGCCGTGTAGGAGGTGGCATACTGGTACACGTAGAAGTTGTAGTAGAAGTGCGGGATGAAGGCCCATTCATGGGCCGCCTCGTCGTCCACCAGACAGACCCCTTCGTCGTGCCCGCAGACCCGGCGTGCCAGAGAGAGGTACATCTCCCCCAGGGATTCTCCCGTGAGCGGCTCTCCCCTCTCCGCCTTTTCATGAACGGCCAGCTCGAATTCGGCAAACTGCGCCTGGCGGAACACCGTTGCCCGCATCCCCTCCAGGAGCGACCCCAGGAGCGCACGGCGCGTTTCCCCCGGTCCCGCCGCCTGCAGCATATGATCCAGCAGGAGCGCCTCGTTCAGCGTGGAGGCCACCTCCGCCACGAAGATGGAGGGCCGGGCGGTGGGGTGGGGCTGGCACCGGTTGGCTTCGCGGCTGTGCATCGCGTGCCCCAGCTCGTGGGCCAGCGTGCTCACGTCGTCAAGCCTCCCGTTGTAGTTGAGGAGGATATAGGGATGCACGTCATAGGCCGAGCCGTTGGCATAAGCCCCCGAGCGCTTCCCCTCCGACGGAAACACATCCACCCGCCGCCCGGAAAGCATCTCCCGGGCCGCCGCAGCGTATTCCTCCCCCAGGGGGGCGAGGGATCCTGTCACCAGCTCCACCGCATCCTCGTACGGGTACACCCTCTCGGATGCGGGAACCAGGGGCGCATAGAGGTCGAAATAGTGCAGTTCCTCCACCCCCAGCATCCGCTTCCGGAGTTTCAGGTACCTGTGGAACGCATCGCGGTGTTCCCGCACGCCTTCGATCAGCGCGTGGTAGACCCCACTCGGGATGTTGTCACCGTGGAGGGCGCTCTCCAGGCAGGACCCGTACCGGCGGGCCTTGGCGTAGAAGATGTTCTTCCGCACCTCCGCCTCGAGCTGGGTTCCGAAGGTGCGCCGGTAGGCGCCGAGGGCCCGGAAGAAATCCCCCATCACCCTCCGCCTGGTCTCCCGGCGGGGGGAGGCCCGGTGGAGCATGAATGCCGCCTTGTCCAGACGCACCCGCGTCCCGTCTTCCAGCTCCGTCTCGGGAAACGGAAAGTCCGCGTCGGCGAAGACCCCGTAGATGTTCCTGGGCGCATCCCCCATCAGGGCCGCATCCGCGATGATCCGCTCCTCCCCGGGGCTTCCCGTATGGGCCTTCCTCCGCAGAATGTCCTCCAGGCCGTGGCGGAAGACCCCCAGAGCCGGGTCCCGCCCCAGGAACGAAGCCGCCGTCTCCTCCCCCAGGGCGATGATCTCCGGTTCCAGAAAGGCGGCCCGGGCCGCCAGATCGGTCCCGATCCGCTGCATTGCGCGCTCTGCGGCCGCGGCGGCTTCATCCCGTGTGTCCTGGTCCGACTTCATGCCTGCGTAGGCGGAGAGCCGCTCGTATTCCTTCCCGAGGCTGTCCGCCAGCTCCAGGCACTCCCTGAGGCGCGCAGCCGAGCTTCCAAGCGTCCCCGCATACGCACCCAGGCGCGGAATCTCCCCCATGAGGGACTCCTTCGCCGCAGCCCAGGCCGCATCATTCCCGAAGAGCGGCCCGAGATCCCAGGTGTACTCCACGGGAATCCGGGAGCGGTCCCGCTCCGTGATCCAGACCCGGCTGTCCGCTGCACTTCGGCGTTTCATGCCGTCATCCTCCTTCTTCCGGACCGAAGGCTTGACCCCCTCCCCCGGAAGCTCTATCTTTCAGCACTCTTGCGGAGCACATGGTGTCCGGTATCGAGACCGAGCTTTTTCTTCCCCCTCCCCGCGCCGTCCGGGAACGCGAGCCCCGCCGCAAGCCGCGGCTTCTGCTCCGCCTGTTCCCGATCCCCCACTCTCTGGTGGGCGCCGCCTCGCTCCTCTACGCCGTCTTCCACCTGCTGATGCTCCTTGCCGGCGAGACGGCGGAGGGTGTGGTCACGGCACGGACCTCCACCGCCGGGGGGGACGACGGACCGTCCTGGCAGGTCGCCTTCCGGTATGCGGCACTCGGGGAGGTGTACGAGGGTTCCTGCTCCGTGGACAAAGAGACCTTCGATGCCTCGCCCCGGGGGAGCCCGGTACCCGTCCGGTTCCTTGGCGTTCTTCCCGGGCAGGGCGCCCGCATCCCGGGTGCGGGGGACCTCTGGAAGTTCGGGGTCCTCCCCTGGTTCTTCACGCTGTTCTGGAACCTCATCCTCTCGGTCTTTGTGTGGCAGGTCTGGATCCGGCCGCTCCGGATGCGGCGCCTTGTCGTCCGCGGGCAGGCGGTACCCGGGCGCGTGATCGAGCGGGAGCGTGGTTCGGGGACCGAAGCCCGCACCTATACCCTCGGCTACACATTCACCCCCCTGGAGACTCCCTCCCTGCTCCGGCGGGCATCCATGCGGGTGGGGAAAGACCAGTGGGACCGGATCCCCGGGGGGGCGGAGCTTACGGTTCTGTACGAGCCCGGCCGGCCCGGCCGGAGCATCCTGTACGCATGCGGTCCCTATGAAGCCGTCTCCCGGCATCCGCTCCAGCCGGATGCCTGAGGGGGATCAGTGGGCGCTCCCCCCGTAGATCATCTCCCCCGCGCGCACTTCGATCTCCAGCCGGTCCTCCTCGCGCGGTACGGCGCAGGAATAGAGCGCGCTGTAGGCGCAGTAGGGATTGTAGGCCTTGTTGAAGTCCAGGGTGTAGAGGGAATCCCCCGGGAGCTCCTCCCCCACGTCCACGTATCGCCCCACGTGGTAGGTCTCCTTTCCCGTCGTGAGGTCCGTGAACCAGACGCTCAGGTGGTGAGGGAAGAGGAGAAAGCGCTGTCCGTCGGAGGGGGTGAACTTGTAGGCGTTCAGGCGCAGTGTCACCGCATTCCCCTCCGGGTCCGGAAGCGTGAACGTGAAATGGCCGTACCGGAGCTGCCTCCGGATCTCGCCGCGGGTCCCCTGGACGTTCACGGTCTCGGGATTCTCGTACCTGTGCAGGCGGGACTGCACACGGAAGAGCGGGTTCACGGGAAACCACCGGAGTCCGTCGAACCGTATGGAGCTGTCCCGCCGGAACGGGGACCCGGGGTCGTCCCGGAAGAAGTCCGCCGTCATGGCGCGGTGCTTCAGGTTCTCCTCCGTCACCCGGGCGCTGTCGGCACCCGAAAGGGGCTGGATGCGCGCAGGCCGGGAACAGGAGCCGAGCATCAGGGCGGCCGCAAGCGCCGCACAGGGCAACCACGGCCGGGCCGGTCTCATCGCAGGAACTCCTTCATTGTTCCGATGACCTCTTCCTGCTCGGCGTCCGTGAGGGAGGGATAGAGGGGGAGCCGCAGGAGCCGGCCGCTCACCGACTCCGTCACGGGGAAGTCCCCCGGACCGTAGCCCAGGGAGCGACCGACGGGAGAGAGATGCAGGGGCAGATAGTGAAACGCCGTTCCGATCCCCCGGGCACGGAAGAAGGCGATCCCTTTGTTCCGCGTCTCTTCGTTTTCCACCAGGACATGGAAGATGTGGTAGTTCGACTCCACCCCCGCGGGGATGACGGGGAGGGCCAGTTTCCCCTCCGTTGCCAGGGGCTCCAGAGCCGCACGATACCGGCCAAAGAGCTCTCTTCTCCTGGCGATGATCCCCGGGAGCTTGGCAAGCTGGCTCAGAAGGAGAGCCGCCGTCAGATCGGGCGCCAGGTAGCTGCTCCCCACCCCCACCCAGGTGTACTTGTCCGTCAGCCCCACCAGGAACTGCTTCCTGTTCGTCCCCTTCTCCCGGATGATCTCGGCGGCCGCGGCGATTTCCTCGTCCTGGGTGATGAAGGCCCCCCCTTCCCCCGTGGAGATGTTCTTGGTCTCATGGAAGCTGATCGCCCCCGCGTCCCCCACACTTCCGAGGGCGCGGCCCCGGTAGAAGGCCCCGATGCCCTGGGCGGCATCTTCCACCACCCTTCCCCCCCGGAGCCGGGCCGCTTCGGTGATCTCGTCCATGGGCGGGGCCACCCCCGCATACGCCACGGGCATGACGGCCCGCGTGCGGGGCGTCCACCGGCGCTCCACCTCCTCCGGCCGGATGGTGAGGGTATCGGGGGAGACGTCCGCAAAGACCGGCCTGGCCCCCCGCAGCATGATGCAGTTGGTGCTGGAGACAAAGGTGAAGCTGGGGACGATCACCTCGTCCCCGCCCCCCACACCCAGCGCCAGGAGGGCCAGCTCCAGGGCGTGGGTGCACGAGGGGGTGAGGAGCACGTGCCGCGCTCCCAGAAGGCGCTCCAGCTCCCGGGAGGCCTGCTCGGTCGAGAGCCCGTCTCCCACGATGCGCCCCGAGCGGATGGCCGAGACGAGCGCCTGCTCGTCTGCGGCGTCATAGAAGGGGCGATGGAAGGGGATCCTCACGGCCTCCCCCCCTCCGCCACCCTCCTGTAGAGCGCCTCCACCCGGTCAGCCATGACGGCGGCATGGAACTCGGAGTGAAAGAGCCGTCCCGAGGCCGCCCCCCACATCCGCCGCCGGCCGGGATCAGCCGCGGCCCCCAGGAGGGACTCGGCGAGCGCCCCCGGGTCCTCGGGCCGCACCAGCTCCCCGTTCACACCCTGCCGCACCATGAGTCCGATGCCCCCCGCGTCGGTGGCCACCACCGGCAGGGAGGACGCGAGCGCCCGCAGAATCGCGATCGGAAAGGCCTCGGCCGCCAGCTCCAGGGAGGAATGCGCGTAGATGTCGAAGCCGGGATAGAGCGTGTGCAGGTTGTCCCGGAATCCCAGAAAGCGCACGGATCCCTCCACCCCCAGAGCCAGGGCCTGAGCCCGGAGCGCCTCCTCCAGCTCCCCGTCCCCCACGATGACGAACAGGACGTCTTTCCGGACCCGGAGCACACGGGATGCGGCATCCAGCAGGTACCGGTGTCCCTTGAAAGGCACCAGACGGGCCACGTTCCCCACCACAATGGTCCGAGGCCCCGCGCCCCAGGAGGCCCGCGCCTCGGCCCTGTCGTGTTCCCCGGCGGGCTCCTCCTCCACGCCGATGGGTATCACCTCCACGCGCGCCGGGGCGATGCCGTCCTGTTGCACCAGCACGTTCCGGACGGCCTCCGCATCCGCGATGAAGGCATCCACCCCCCACCGGTTCCGCACGGCGTGCGTCAGATTGTGCCGTATGGAATGGGCGCTGTGCACCCCCGCCACATGGCGGGCCCTCCCTCCCCATGCGGCGATGGCCGCCGCGGTCCTGTCGTAGTTGGCATTGCTGTGCACGATCTCCGTCCCGCGCCGGCGCATCTCCCGGCGCAGCTCCGCCCCCACCCCGAAAACCCTGTGCATGCCCCGGTAGTGGAGGGGCAGGACGGGGATTCCCGCGGCGGTGCACTTCTCCAGGAGCAGGTGCCCCGGGAGCGCCGACACACACACATCGTGCCCCCGGATCCCGAGCTGCCGCGCCAGGATCAGCACATAGTCCTCCCCCCCGGCGAAGATATCGGTTGCATTGGTCAGCAGGACTCTCACGGGGCGGGCTCGGCTTCCTCCAGGGGGAACAGGGCGATGGAGCGGCCCCGGGTTTCCACCTCCTCGGGAAGGGGATCTCCGAAGACGAAGGTGGCACTTGCCCTCTCGCGAGCGGGGGCGCTGACCATGGTGCCCGGCCCCCGCCGCCGCGCCGCCTGGGCCAGGAGGTGGATTTCCGTCACGGCATCTCCAACCACGGAGTATTCCCACCTCTCCGGCGTGCCGATGTGCCCCGCCACCACACCCCCGTAGTGGATGCTGATGCTCACCTGGAGGGGGGTGCCCCCGGTCTTCTGCAGGCGGCGGTTCAGCTTCCCCAGATCGCGCCGGATCTCGGAGGCGGCGAACAGGGCCCGGTCCACCGGCGCGTCCAGCGTGACCGGCGCCCCGAAGACGACAAGGACCCTGTCCCCCACCACCTTGTCGATGGTCCCGGTGAAGTGCTGGGAGGAGGCGATAACCGCCTGCAGGTACCGGTTCAGCAGCCCGATGACCTCCGCCGGGGCATCCGCTTCCAGCCGGGACCGGAAGTCATGGATGTCCGTCAGCATCACCGCCACCTGGCGCCGCTCCCCCCGCAACTGCACCCCGCTCCGCAGCGCGGCATCCACCACCGCCCGCGGAACAGACTTGCCGAAGGTCTCCTGGATGAACGCCCTCTCCTTCAGCGCCGCCGCCGTCCGTTCCAGCCCGTCCGCCATCCGGGTGAACTCGTCCCCGCCCACCAGGGGGGTGTTGCCCGGAGGGCGGTGCGCGCCGATCCGGCGCATCACCTCTTCCAGCGACTCCACCCCCTGGAGGGTGCTCCGGAGCATGATGAAGCAGACGGCTGCCGCCGCCGATCCCGTGCCGGCCAGCAGGATCGCAACGGCCGAGGGGGAAATCACCGAGCGGATGAGCGCCACCGCCGCGAGGGGACCGACGCCGAGAGCCAGGATGAAGTAGAGGGTCCGCATGGGAGTGGGAACGCTCAGCACACGCTTCTTCCACCGGAGCAGGAGACTCGTCCGGTACGGGAGGAGTTCCTCATAGGCCTCCTCGATGAGGGAGGGGAGCCCGTAGAGCTCCAGGACCGCCCCGGGAAGGGGCGCCACCAGAAGGTGCAGGAGCCAGAAGGCCCCGGCCATGGGGGGTGTGAAGACCTCGGCCCAGGCAGGATCCCCGTGCGCGAGCACCTGCTGGGCCGTGAGGGCGAACACGCCGCCCCGCACCAGCACGGCCCGGAAGGCGGAGACCAGGGGGAGGTTCACGAGCCGCACGATCCCCCTGTTGAGGTCGGGGTTCTGGGCGTACAACCGGTCGCTCCCGAGGCCGTCCATCCGGCGGAGGGGGGCATACAGGAACCGGAGCACGGCGAGCTCCGCCAGGACGGCGGCGCTGATTCCCCCTCCCACGGCCGCCACCCCGAGGGCGCCCGCCAGGTCGAAGGAACCCGGCGCCACGGCAAGGCAGGGAAGGGCTGTCAGGGCGTGCACCCCTCCTCCCACCAGCAGCAGGCCCGCGTGGCGGCGGAACAGGGAAGCGGATCTCATCCCGCCCCTCCCGGCTTAGCTGTTGCCGTACACTTCATCCACGCCGAACTTGCTGGCCGCCCAGAGACTCAGGTTGGCCGTGATGGCCACGATGGCCCGTTTTTCGTCGTCCTGCCGCACCACCAGGTCGTATGTATCCGCCACGAAGCGGAGATTCCGGAGCTGCCGCTCCACCGCCCGCGGCTTCACCACGCCGTGCCAGTAGGCCACCTGGTTCCGGATGACGGCCCCGTGGCGCCGGAGCAGCTCTCCCATCCGCAGGATCCGCTCACTGCGCGGGGTACGGGGAGTGCAGATGCGGAGCAGGTCGGTGAAATACTCGTCCCAGTGGGAGGCAAAGATGCGGTTTTCCGGCCGCCGCAGATAGCGCGCCGCCCGGAGCGAGAACCGCGCTTTGCTCCGCGCCCTGGTGCGGGGAATCACCAGGTGCAGGTCGTAGAGCTCCTCGGTGTTGGTGGGATCGTCCTCGTCCACCTCCCGGTACACCCAGCGGTGCTTCAGCGCCCGCCAGGTGTCCACGCAGACCACGGGCTGCTTCCGGCTGTCGATGGAGATGAACTTGCCCCGCTCCGCCCCCACCACCGTGATCCAGTGGTTCCAGCCGTCCACGCACAGGAGGGCGGGGGAGCCCCTCTTCAGGGCCACCAGGAGCTCCCGCCTCGCCCGGAGGGGGTTCTTCCGGCGGATCAGCTTGAGCTCGCAGCCGTAGCGATGCGCTGCGCGTCCCAGCTTGATTTCGTCGGTCCCGGACCACCAGTGGGTCCGGGCGATGCGCGAGACCTCACGCTCGTCCACGATCTGCCCCAGCATGATGAGGGCATGTTTCAGGGCGAAGGGTCCGCACTGCCAGTTGTTGGGTTGGGGGTAGAGACCCATGCTGCAAAGACTGAAAGGGATCGAAACGGAGGCGAGCCCGGGCGCGCCCGCCCGTCAATCTACGGAAGGGAGGGGGGATTTCCAAGACCGGCCGGCTGCCCCTCCCTCTGCCAGTCCCGCACCGCCGTGAATATGCCCCACCCCGCAGCCGCCGTGCAGGCCGCCAGACCGGCCACGAGCACCCCGTCCGCAATCGGACCCGCCAGATGCACCTTCCCGGCAAGGAGCCATCCCCAGTCGTGTATGAGTCCTTTGGCGATCAGCTTCAGCTTCCTGGTGGGGGCGTCCTGGATGTACACGCTCACGTTCACCAGGCTCTCCCCCAGCCAGAAGACCGGGAGGGGAAGACTCGCGCTGCTCCGCCTCCATGCCGCTGCGGCGAGGGCGGCGGGGGCGAGTACCTGGAAGAGGGACCCCCCGATGATGTGGACCCACATGCCGAACGGTTTCAGGAAGAGGTGTCCGGCCTCATGGATGAAGAGGTTCAGGAGGTCCAGAACCCGGATGAGGAAAGGGGGATGAAACCCTGCGTCCGCGGGGCGGTACCCCGTGGCCAGGAACCAGGTCAGATATCCCGCCCAGAGGAAGACCCCCAGGCGGAAGAGGAGCTTCCCGTGGCGCATCCCCCCCTATCCCCCCGCTTCCCGCAGGAAGCGGATGAGGTCCGTGGGAGGGGGAGCCGCGCCCGCCTGCCTCATCAGGACCGCGATCTGCCCGCGGTGGTAGGTGGAGTGGTTCACCATGTGCTGGAAGGCGCCCGCGCAGGTGTCCCGGAAGGTCTCCCCCTTCGCGTTCGTCGAAACGAACGTCTCCCCGAGCTTCCTATCCGTCAGGAGTCCGATCCACTGGGCAATCCCGTGTCCCGTCTTCTGCCACAACTCCCTCGCCTCCGCCGGCGTGCCGGCGGAGGACGCCTCGCTCATGCGGGCGTCCTTCTCTCCCCGCCATCGGGCAAGCCAGAGCGCCTGCGCCCCCACGAGGTGCATGAGGGTGGCGTGGATGCTCCCGAAGCTTCCTCCCCTCTCCCGGTTGTACTCCCCGGGCGGGAGCCCCTCCAGCGCATCCAGAAGCCGGTTGTCGGCCCAGGCATTGTAGGCGTGCAGCATCTTGATTTCACCCAGGGTCATGATTCCTCCGTGTGTGTCCGATGCGCCTATGGTATAAAAGAGCGGCCCGGGAAGCAACCCGGGATTCTTCCTGAGGGGGAAAAAGCGTATCTTTTCCTGTTCCACAGCAATGGAGAAACCGATCCGACGATGGAAACACCCGTCACCGCCCTCGAGGCAATACAGGCAATCCTGGCCCCCGCCCTGGGTATCTCCGCCGTGGGCCTTCTTCTGCTGGGGCTGAACAACCGCTATTCCAGCATCATCAACCGGATCCGCCTGCTGAACGACGAAAAGCGCCGCTATTTCAGGCAGCTTGCGGACAGCGTGGAGCTGGGATACGCCGAGAAGACCCGCTTCATGAGCGTGACCAACCAGACCAGAGAACTCCTCCTGCGGAGCCGCTATGTGCGGAACGCCATCATGGCCCACCTCTCGGCGGTCGGGCTGTTCGTGGCCACCTCCACGATGATCGCTCTGAACCTCTTCGTGGTCTCCGAGACCCTCCGGCGCATTCCTCTGGTTCTGTTCGTGGGGGGGATGATCGGGGTCCTGGTGGGGGTCGTCTACTCCGGCCTCGAGATCGCCCGCTCGTACCGGATCATCCTGATTGAGGTCCACGGGGACGAGTAGCTCCCGCCCGCTTACCCGCGCGGGAGTTTCTTCAGCTCCGCCAGCTTCGCCAGGGCCTCCAGGGGGGTCATCCGCTCGATGTCCATCGCCTCCAGCTCGGCGCGGAGCTTCTGCTCCCCCGGCTCGAAGAGCGTGAGCTGAAGGCCGGTCCGCCCTCCCGTCCGCGCGCCCGCCTCCTGCAGGGTCAGCCCGCTCCCCTCCAGATTCCCCAGGATCTCCTGCGCCCGGTCCGTCACTTCCCGGGGGAGGCCGGCCATCCGGGCCACATGGATCCCGTAGGAGTGATCCGCAAACCCCGGGCTCACCCTGTGCAGGAAGATCACCGTCTCTCCGTACTCCCGCACCTCCACCTTGAAGTTCCTGACCCGGGGAAGCCGGTCGGCCAGCTCGTTCAACTCGTGGTAGTGGGTGGCAAAGAGGGTTCGGGCTCCGAGGCGCTGGTGGATGTACTCGGTCAGGGCCCAGGCGATGCTGATGCCGTCGAAGGTGCTCGTCCCCCGCCCCACCTCGTCCAGGAGGATCAGGCTCCGGGAGGTGGCGGTGTTCAGGATGTGGGCCGCCTCGTGCATCTCCACCAGGAATGTGCTCTCTCCCGAGGTAATGTTGTCGCTGGCCCCCACCCGCGTGAAGATGTTGTCCACCAGTCCCACACGCGCGCGCGCGGCGCTCACGAAGCTTCCCACCTGCGCCAGGAGCGTAATCAGCCCCGCCTGTCTCAGATAGCTGGACTTCCCGCTCATGTTGGGGCCCGTCAGGATGACCACCTGCTCCCGGGAGGTGTCCAGGCGGAGGGAGTTGGGAGTGTAGGTCTGGCCCGGCGGAAGGAACCGCTCGATCACCGGGTGGCGGCCGTCCTCTATCTCCAGGACCGTCCCCTCATCCACCTCCGGGCGCACGTAGCCGTACTCCTGGGCGTCCTCCGCCAGCGAGGCGAGGCAGTCCAGCGTGGCGAGCGCCGCGGCGTTCTCCTGCACCGCCTCCGCCTCGGCCCCCGCCGAAAGACGGAGCCCGTTGTACAGCTCCGCCTCCAGGGCCGCGATCCGTTCCTCCGCGTGCAGGATCCGCTCCTCCTCCTCCTTCAGCTCCGGAGTCACATACCGTTCAGCGCCCGTGAGGGTCTGCTTGCGGATGTAGTCGGGAGGGATGCGCTCCCGGTGCGTATGGGTGATCTCAATATAGTACCCGAAGACGTTGTTGAACCCCACCTTCAGGGAGGGGATCCCGGTGCGTTCCCTCTCCTTCCTCTGCAGCTCCGCGATCCAGGTCTTCCCCCCGCGGGCCGATTCCCGCAGGCCGTCCAGCTCCCGGCTGTACCCTGTCCGGATCACCCCCCCTTCCGCGAGTGTTGCGGGAGGGTCATCCGCCATGGCCTCCCCGATGAGCTTCACCAGGTGGGGAAGGGGGTGGAGCCGCCCGTGCAGCTCTGCCGGGAGCGCTGCCGTGAGGTCCGCCGTCGCGCCTGCCGCCGCCGCCACATCCTCCAGTACCGACTTCAGGGCCAGCATCTCGCGGGGGTTTGCGCGCCCGGTGCAGACCCGGGTCATGAGCCGCTCCAGGTCTCCGATCCTCTCCAGCACCTCCTGGACCCTGCTCCGGACATCCTGCTTTCCCTTCAGTTCCTCCACCGCGTCCAGGCGGGCCGTGATTCCGGCCGCCCGCCGGAGGGGCTGGTGCACCCAGCGATTGAGAAGCCGCCCCCCCATGGGGGTGCGCGTCCGGTCCAGGACCGAGAAGAGACTCCCCTCCGATTCCCCCGAGAGCGTGGAGCCGATCTCCAGGTTCCGCTTCGTGGAGGGATCCAGGGTCATGGTCTCCCCCGTGTCCACCCGGGAGATCCGCCGGATGTGGAGCAGGTTGGCTTTCTGTGTCTCCTGAAGGTAATGGAGGATGGCCCCCGCAGCGGCCGTGCCCGGGCCCATGTCCTCCATGCCGAATCCCTTCAGGGAGCGTGTCTGGAAGTGGGCAAGGAGAAGCTCGCGTGCCGCTTCCTCGTGGAAGATCCAGTCCTCCAGCAGGGTGAACAGCCCGCAGGGAATTCCCTCCAGCAGGCGTTGCACGGCCGCGGCGTCCCGGCGCTGCACAAGGATCTCCGCGCTCTGGATGGAAGCGGCCTGTTCCCGCAGCCGTGCCAGGGGGAACTCCGTCACCCGGAACTCGGCCGTGGAGACGTCCGCCCAGGCGAAACCCACCGTGTCGGAGGCGGAAGCCACGGCGCTGGGAAGGGCCGCGGCCGCCAGGTAGTTGTTCCGCCTGCCGTCCAGCACCTTCTCCGAATAGGCCACCCCGGGGGTCACCACCTCGATCACCTCCCGCTTCACGAGGCCCCGGGCAAACCGGGGATCCTCCGTCTGCTCGCAGACGGCCACCCGGTGCCCCGCCTTCAGGAGGCGGGGAAGGTAGGATTCCAGGGCATGGTGGGGAAAACCGGCCAGGGGCACCTCGCCGGCGGCTCCGTTCCCCCGCCGGGTGAGGGTGATGCCGAGCACCCGTGCGGCCACCCGGGCGTCCTCGTCGAAGGTCTCGTAGAAATCCCCCATCCGGAAGAGCAGGATTGCCCCCGGATAGCGCGCCTTCACCTGCGCGTACTGCTTCATGAGAGGAGTGGACACGAAGCCGGTAGTGGTGTCTGGGACCCGGAAAAAGGAACACAAAAGGGGTCCGAAATGCAACGCGGGAGCGGTCCGGCCCCGCCGCTCCCGCGTGTGGGGGAGGCGGTCTACCTGAGGAGCACGAGTTTCCGGACGGCAAGGACCCTCCCCCGTTCCCCCGACGCCTGCAGGCGGCAGAAGTACACACCCGAAGCAGTCTGCCCTCCCCGCTCATCCCGTCCGTCCCAGAGGGCGCGATGCTCTCCCCCTTCCCTCTCCCCCTCCTCCAGCACCCGCACGCGCCTCCCCGCCGGATCCGTCACTTCGAGCAGCACATGCGCGGCATCCGCCAGCCGGTACCGCACCGTTGCGGCCGGATTGAAGGGGTTCGGATAGGCGGGAAGAAGCTCGCACCACGTGGGGGGAACGGCCCCGCGATCCTCCGCCGCCAGCACCAGGCCGTCCAGGGGGATTTCCCACATGGACCGTCCGTGGGTGAACGCCCGGGCGATGCGCGTGGGGGCGTGGATCACCAGGTCGCTCACCACGACGTTGGGCAGCCCCGTGCCCATGGCATGCCACTGTCCCCCCCGGTCGGTGCTGAAGAAGCAGCCCACATCGGTGCCCACATACAGCCGGTTGGGAAACGCCGGATCCGCCGCGATCACGTTCACGGGGGTCTCGGGCAGGTTGCCGCTGATGTCCAGCCACTCGCCGCCGCTGTTGGTGGTCCGGAACACGTGCGGGAGCTTCGTGTCGTAGCGGTAGCCCGAGAGCGTCACGTAGGCGGAGCGGCTGTCGGCGGGGTCGAAGCGCACCCGCGTGACCCATCTCTCGGGAAGCCCGGCCGAGACGTTCGTCCAGGTTCCCCCCCTGTTGCTGCTCACCCACACCCGCGCGTCGTCCGTGCCCGCGATGATGGCGTTGGTGTCCGTGGGGGCCACATCGATCGTGGTGATGGTGGCGTAGGAGGTGAAGCCGGGCACCAGCCCGCCCGTCAGGTCTCCGCTCACGGCCCCCCAGTTCGCGGCCCGGTTGGTGCTCCGGTACAGCCTCTGCGTGCCCGTGTAGAGCACCGCGGGGTTCACGGGGTCCAGGATAAGAGGGGTGGACCAGTTCTTCCGGTCCGTCGCGCTGATGCCCGTGGTCCCCCCGGCGCTGGTGGACCAGTTGTCCGTCGTGCGGCGGATGACCCCGTACTGCGACTCGGCATACTGATACTGGGGGTTCACATAGTCGATGGGGCAGTAGAAGCCGTCCCCCCCGTTGATGTCGGACCAGTCCCATGCGTTCCCCGTGAGGGTGCGGGGAGTCCCGTTGTCCTGCGTTCCTCCCATGGAGCGGGCGGGGTTCTGCCGGTCGATGGCCCCCGCGTAGAACTGGGTGATCCACAGGCCCTGATCGCTCCGGCGCGTCCAGGACACCCCCCCGTTGGTGCTGGTGGCAAATCCCCCGTCGGTCCCGATGTGCATCAGAGCCGGGTCCGGATCGAAGACCATGGCGTGATGGTCCACGTGACCGGCCACCAGGGTGGACCAGGAAGCGCCCCCGTTGGTGCTGCGCCCCGCCGAGACCCCGAAGATGAAGACCTTCCCGGGATCCTGGGGGTGCACAAACACCTTCCCGAAGTACCAGCCGAAGTTGCTGTAGAGACCGGCCAGGGCGGCATCGTTCATGCGGGTCCAGGTGTCGCCCCCGTCCGTGCTCTTCCAGGAGCCCAGGAAATTCCCGGGATCGTCCGCGAAGGCGGCATACACGACATCGGGATGCGAGGGGGCGAAGGCCACCGCCGGGCGCCCCAGGTTCGCAGCCGGGGCCGGCAGCCCCCCCCCCAGGCGGGTCCAGGTCTGGCC
>JBAVEL010000117.1:0-4227 GCA_049587715.1 Bacteroidota bacterium | reverse complement strand
AGAACCCGTAGGCAAACAGAGACTGCGTGAACACCTGCTTCATGGAATCCGTCCCCGCAGCCCGCGTCACGGGGTTCGACACCATGTTCCACCCCGCAATCAGCGGCACAGACACGTTCACCGTCGTGCCCGTGAACTCATCCGCACCGATGTCGGGGGGCGACAGCCGCACGTCCCCGTCGTAATCATCCCCCACAGTCCCGATGGTCGCCCCCGCTCCGCTCGCAGGCGAGCTTCCGCTCGTGATGTGCAGGTCCGTCGGACCCGTGAAGAGCGGATCCCCGTACACCCCTCCCGCCTCCTGTCCCGTCGCGGTCTGCCAGGCCCCCAGCGTCAGCGAGGCGGCCGCCCCGAGCTGTCCCACCGCCTTCACGCCGCTTCCCGTCGGGTTTACGAAGTAGTTGTTGTAGTCGATCGTCCCGAGTGCGGAGGGAAGCCGCAGGAACACCCCCGCCGATCCGTACCCCGTGGCGCCCGCAAGACCCAGGTTGTTCACGATGACGTTGTTCCGGATGTCCGCCACCGTGGGGGTGTCCACCGTGATCCCCTGGGACAGGGCCCCCGCGTAGTTGAGCATGTTCCCGTAGAGATGGATGGAGTTGAAGTAGATGCTCACACCCGTCTGGGCCGTGAAGGCATAGATGCCCGAGGGATTGTACACGTTCAGCGACGAGGAATAGCTGTCCCCGTCTCCCGCGATGTTGTAGATGAAGTTATTCCGTACCGTGATGTCCGCAGGGCTCTGTGCCGTGCTGATGTAGATGCCCTTCCCTCCGTACCCGGAGGCGCCGCCGTACACCAGATCGTGGATCAGGTTTTTCTCCACAAGGGCGTTGATGGTTCCCGTCGCGAGCCACATCCCCCGGTCGATCTCCCCCGATGCCTGCTCGAAGTTCCCTATTCTGTTCCCCCGCACCGTCGCCCCGTTCACACCCTGCATATAGAGGCCGATGTACCGGACGGCATTCGCTCCCGCTGTCTCCAGGTCGTTCCCGATGTAGGAGAGGTTGGTCCCCCCCTGCGGGACGGTCCCGCCTGTGGCGTACACCCCGATATATGCCTTCTGGATGGAGTTGTTCTCCACGGTGATGTCCGAGAAGAGCCCGCCGTTTCCGAGTGTGGAGCCGTCCGAGATGACCACGCCCGAAGAGGTCTGGGCCCCGTTGATCAGCACACAGTTCTTCACCGTGATGTTGGTGATGGGCACGGCCCCCAGAGACCCGACATGCAGCACGTTGGGGAGGGTTGCCGTCGTGCTCGTGAGCGTGAGGTCGCGTGTGGTCCCCCCCACGGTGTTGGACCCGTCCATCGTGATGTGGTTCGTCCCCAGAATCCTGAAGAGCGGCCCCGAAGCGGGCCCTCCCGTCACGGCGGGCGCCACGCCCCCGGAGGGTTTGATGGTGACCGTGGCCGATGGTCCCGGCGGGAACGGGCTTGTCACCCGGATGGTAAGGGGATAGGTCTCCGATGGGTACGTGGCGTCCGTCAGCAGGAACCGCACGTGGCCCGCCACCCCGCGGAGGTTGAGATCCGCAAGGGCGTCCGTGATGGTGGCGTACACGCCCAGCGCCGATTCTCCGGCTCCACCCTGGCGCACGGCCGACCGCGGCCCCGTGTAGGGCGCGCCCTCCTCCATGAGCACAAAGTACTCCTCCTCCGCCTCCGTCATCCGCACGGTGTGCGGCCCAGAGGTGGATGCCTCCGTCTCGGGAAGGATGGATTTCGCCCCCGGCTCGGCGACATCCACGGGCCGCATGATCTTTCGCGTGAAGCGCTGGTGATACAGACGGCGCCCTGTTGCCTCATTGAAGGGGGCAAGACCCACCGCATAGTCTCCCGCCGCCATGGGGGCCACGATCTCCCTGCTTCCCGCCGGAGCCCGCACCCACAGCTCGTAGTCCGATCCGTTCACGGTGGCCGAGTCGCAGGTGGCGTCCACCACCTGGCCCGGGGTGGCCGTGCCCGAGACATCGAAGGTGAGCCAGAAGTAGTTGGTACCCGTGGCGAGTGTCTGCGACCCCGTCATCCAGAAGGGGGTCGCTCCGGGAACAGGCACCGGCGATCCGAACGGAGTGGCCGTGGAAAACGTGCTGCTCGTTCCCGTGTAGAACAGCTTGGCGTTGCTGATGTCCGCCGGGGTGGTGGTGCCCGCCGCCGAGACCAGAAACCGCGTGGCCGCAATGGGCGATGCCGTGCCCGAGGTGACCACCTCGATCCCGATCACCTGCGCTTCCGTGCTCCCCTGGAGAACCTTCGCGGTGTTCTGCGTGACGGTGCCCGAAACGTACGTCATCAGGAACTCCTGCTCCACCCTCACGTTGTCCAGCCAGAAGTTGTTCCCGAAGTCGCTCAGGCCCACGAAGGCAATGTCACACACGGGGACCAGATACGCGGAGGGAATAGGAATGATGTTGCCCCTCCAGTCCGAAGCCGCCGAAGGCGTGAAGCTGCTGGTGGCGGGGGGAAGCGTGGCAAGCGAGCTTCCCCCGTCGTTGAAGAGCAGGCCCCACGTCGCCCCGCCGTCCGATGAGATGATCACCCGCACCGAATCCGTCTCCGTATTATAGCTCCGGTAGGCGTGGTCGAATTTCAGGATCTTGGGCACGGGATCCAGGGCCGAGAGGTTCAAGGGCGGCAGCCGCAGGGTGTCCAGACAGCCGGTGGTCCTGTTGTAGAAGTTCAGCCGCGCCGCGGGTCCGCTCGCTCCGTTCGGCTGCACAGCCGTGAGCCGGCCCCAGTAGGTCCCCGTGCAGGAGGCCGTGGCGCTCCATCCTGCGGGCGGAAATGCCGCACCCGTGAACGACTCGGCCAGGATGGTGCCCGCCGGGTTCACCTCGATGGTCGTAAGGGCGGAGTCGTTCACCCCGTTGAGGTCAGGCCCGTAGAACGAGCGCACCCCGATGGTCAGGAACCCGGCCGAGGGGGGGGTGTAAGTGACGGCAAACGTCACCGTATCCACGTTCCCCGTCCAGGTGGGGGTGAAGGTCTCGGCCGTCCCGTCACCCGAGCTTGCGGGCACGGACCCCACCTTGTATGTCACGGGCACCGAGCCGGGGTTCGTCCCCGTTCCCACGTTGGCGATGACGGCGCTCACCGTCACCGGCTGCCCCGCGTTCGGGGAGGCGGGCGTGAGCAGCACAGAGCTCACCTGGATGTCCTCGGCTGCCGGCGTGCCCACTTCCACCACGTCCAGCGAAAAGGACGACCCGTCATTGAAGTTGTCGGCCACCCGTTCCCGGAAGGCGATGTAGATGTTCGCCCCTGCGGACACGTAGTCCGTCAGCCGGTACCGGTACTGGTTCCAGTTGGTATCATCCGTCGAGAGCCCCCCGTACCCGAGTTCCTGCACCAGGATGGTGAAGTCCCCCGCGGCGGTACCCGTGGTGGAGATGCGCACCTCCAGTGTGTCCGCAAAGGAGTTCGGCCAGTAGCGGACCCAGAACTTCAGGGAGTCGCTGGCCGCAACGTTGGTGATCTGCGGTGTCACCAGCCACTGATCGTTGGAGCTGGCCCCCCCCGTGTTCCATGTGGCGAAGGCCACCGCGGTTCCGCCGCCTGCGGGAACCGTGATGGCGCCTCCCGTCCATCCGGGGACGGGGCTGGTCCCCGCCGTCTGCCTGTTCCAGCCCGTGCCGCCGTCGGGGCTTATCTTGCTCCAGCCGGCGGGGGGGAATGTGGTCCCCTCGAATGACTCCGTGAAGCCCGCCAGCACACACTCCAGGGCGGGGCCCCGGGTCACAAGGGGCTGTATCCTGGCCCCCGGCACGCGCGCGGTGCGCTCGCCTGCGGCAAGCGCCTCCTGCAGCGCCAGGACCGCCAGCATGACGACAACAACCGATAACAGACGCTTCATGGCATCCTCCCTGAGTGTGTGGTGAACTTCGTGTCTCTGACTCTTCGGCCCCCCCGGCCCTTCCTGCTGCTCACGCCGCCTTGCCCGCACCCGGCGCCACTCCCTTCCGGCGGCCCGTGCGTTGTGCGACTTCGCCGCCCGACATTCCCCCCCTGCATCCCGTTCTTCACGCCGCCACGGATCCTGTCTTCAAAGACACGGGGGCGATCCCTGCCTCAGACCGCCCCCGCATCATGCCGCCATATGAGTCCCTCATCACATGATGGACTTCGTATCCCGAAGGGAACACGCCCCCCCGGAGTGCCTCCCGAGGCCCTGCCATGGAGGAGCCCCCGAGGGCCCCTCCATGCTGCCGTTGATCTTCCCTCTTTGCT
>JBAVEL010000116.1:0-59823 GCA_049587715.1 Bacteroidota bacterium | reverse complement strand
GCCATCCGGAGCGCGGTCTTCGATTCGACCCTCTCGTACACCGATCCGGCGGCCGTGGTTCCCTCCTTTGCGCTTGCCGTCATGGCGGTGAACCTGTGTGCCCTGAGCTTCTGCCTCTTCGTTGTCTGTGCGGGGCTCGCCTCGTACATCGTCACGCTGCTCTCGGGAGGGGTGCGGGGGGGCCCCCGCACCCGAAGGGAGTGGCTCACCGCCCTTCCGCTCTTTGTGCTGACGGGGGGTGCGTTCGACCTCGCCGGGTCGGAGCCCCTGATGAGCACCGCCTACCGGATTCTGTTCGGATGCGCGGTGCTCCTGTTCACCCTGCGCCTTCACACCCAGGGGCGGGCCCGGCGCCCGCTCGCCACACCCGGCCGCTTCCTGCTGGCGCTCGGCCTCTCGGGTCTCTTTCTCTATCCGCTCCTTGAACGGCACGGGATCCAGCGGGACCGGGACCGGGTGGAACTCCTTGCCGTCAAGCTGACGCGTCCGGTGGACGGCTGGCTTTCTTCGGTTGTGACCGAAGCCCTCCGCCGGTTCGGCGAGGAGGATGCCGTCCGGATTCTTGAGCAGGGGAGAGCGGGGGAGATCACCCAGCTCGCCTTCTCCCGGTGGGCGAAAAGCGTGGCGGGGAGTGAGGGATACGACTGCCGGTTTCTGGTCCGGGACCCGGACGGGGCCGTGCTCAGCTCCTTCGCCCTCGGACCGGAAGGGTACTTCCGGGACCACCCCCTGCTGGCCCGTGTTCCCCCGCAACCGGAACCCGTCCGCATCCACGAGATCGGTGCGGGTATCGGGGCGGCCCGGCTCTACTCGGGGTGCGTGCCGATCAGGGGTGCGGCCGGGGGGCTCGTGGGGTGGGGCGTGGTGGTGGTTGCCGCCGGCCAGAGGTCTCTGTTCCGCGGGGATGTTCCCGCCGTGCTCCGGAGCGTGGCCGGTCGGGACCTGGAGCCCGTTTCCCGAACCGTCACGGTCTCGGAGTTCCGCGAGGGGCGGCTGTTTGCCACCGACGACCCCGCGCTGTCCCTCCGCCGGGTTCTTCCTGAGGGGCTCCCCCGGGAGCTGGATGCCTCGCCGGAGGGCTCCGTGTGGAGGACGGAAACCGTGGGGGGGGATCCCCGCGAGACCCTCTATCTGAGGCGCCCCGAGTCGCGCGACCAGGTTCTTGTCCTGAGCATGGCGGCCTCCGGCTGCGGGTGGACACTGTTCGGCGTGGTCCGGACGGCGGTCTATTACCTGATGGCCGTCCTTCTCCTTCTGGCGGGGTGGCTTGTGTGGCGGCATCTGGCGCGCATCCCCTACCGCCTCTCATTCCGGGACAGGCTTCTCGGGGCCCTGCTCTTCACGGCGCTCGTGCCGGTGGTCATCCTGGCGATCCACGGGCGCGCCGCCGTCCGGGATCGCTCCCTCGAGGCCATGGCGGACCGCCTCCAGCGGGAGGCGGCGGTCATTGCTTCCTGGCTCGTCCCGCCGGGGGAGGAGGAACTTCCCCCGCTGGAAAGCCGCATCTCGGGACCGCTCGCCGAGAAGATGGCCGGAGAACTGGGGACGGATTTCGGTGTCTTCACCGGCGGGCGTCTGCTGGCGGGAAGCCGCCCCGAGCTCTATGCCACGGGGATCCTGGATACCCGCATGCCGGGAAGCGCCTACAACGCCATTGTGATTGAGGGACGCCGCTTCCACCTGGAGACCGAGCAAGCGGGGATGTTCCGCTATGCGGTGGGATACGCTCCGCTGGCGGGGCCGGGGAACCGCCTCCTGGGGGTGGTGTCCGTTCCCACGCTGTACCGCCAGGAGGAAATCGACCGGGAAGTCTCGCAGCAGCACGCCCTGCTGTTCGGCGTGTACGGCCTTGTGGTGCTTGCCACCGTGGGGATTGCCACGACATTTGCGAACCGGATCGCCTCTCCGATCCGCCGCCTTACCCTGGCGACCCGTGCCGTGGCCGGGGGGAACCTGGATATCCGTATGGATATCCCGCGGAAGGAGGCGGAGATCGGCGAGCTGGCGGAATCCTTCGAGACGATGACGAGGGAGCTGAAACGGGGCAGGGAGGAGCTCCGGCGGGCCGAGAGGGAGCTGGCCTGGAAGGAGATGGCCAGGCAGGTGGCGCATGAGATCAAGAACCCTCTCACCCCCATGAAGCTCTCGGTGCAGCACCTCCGCCAGGTGTACCGGGACGGGGCTGCGGATTTCGCCCGGGTGCTGGAGGAGGTGAGCGATCTTATGATCGGGCAGATCGAGGCGCTCGGCAGGATCGCCTCGGAGTTCTCGCACTTCGCCCGGATGCCCGCGCGGCGCCCGGGGCTCTGCGATGTCAACGAAGCGCTGAAGGCCTCGGTGCACCTCTTCGAGCAGGAGGGAGAGGTCTTGTTCGATCTCCGTCTGGCGGAGGGGCTCCCCCCCGTGGAAGCGGATCCCGAGGAACTCCGCCGCGCCTTCATCAACATCATCCGGAACGGAATACAGGCGATGAACAACGCCGGCCGCATGACGGTCTCCACGGATCGGGAAGCGGACGGCGTGTGCATCCGCATCCGGGACTCCGGGCCCGGCATGTCCCCCGAGGCGCGGGCGAAGCTCTTCGAGCCGAATTTCTCCACAAAGACCGACGGGATGGGTCTGGGGCTTGCGATCGTCAAGCGGACGGTGGACGACCTGCACGGAACAATCCTCCTGGAAAACCCCCCAGGCGGCGGAATGCTCGCCTCCATCACCCTCCCGGGTGCCTCCCCCGGTGTGTGAGCCGCCGATCTTCCGGTCTGCCCTCCTGGACTCCTCGGCCGGTGTCCGGGCCGGCATGAGCGGCAGGATGACGGGGGGATCCTCCGGGGGGGGGATCCCGCCTGATCCGGATGGGGCGGAACACCGGACGGTGCTCTCCGCCCTCGGCCTGGATCCGGAGGGTGCCGCCCTCATGCAGCAGGTCCACGGCTCGCGGGTGCGCCTGGTGGCCCAGGGCGGAACCTATCCGGCCTGCGACGCACTGGTGACCCTCGGGAGGGGGCTCCCTCTGGTGGTCCGGGCGGCGGACTGTGTGCCGGTCCTCTTCTATGATCCGCGGACCCCCGCCGTGGGAGCTGTTCATGCGGGGTGGCGGGGGACGGATGCGGGCGTGACGCGTGCGGCCGTGCGGATGATGCAGGAGTGGTTCGGGACGCAATGCGGGGATCTCGCGGTCTTCATCGGCCCTTCGGCGGGCGCCTGCTGCTACGAGGTGGGGGGGGAGGTTGCGGAACGGTTCGAGCCGGCGTTCCGCAGGGAACGGGGGGGACGGCACTTTCTGGACCTCAAAGGGGCCAACGCGGCGGTGCTCCTCGGGGCGGGAGTACCGCCGGACCGGATCGAGATCTCTCCTCTGTGCACCATCTGCCGGCCCGATCTCCTGTGCTCATACCGGAGGGACGGGCCGCGCGCCGGACGGATGGCTGCGGTGATTGCCCTCTCCCCCGTTCGTTGATTCTCAGGGGGGATTTCGTTAGTTTTTTGCTTATCCTCTCCGCCACCCCGGACCGTTTACCATGTGCGGTATTGTTGCCTACATAGGCCATAGAGACTGTGTCCCTCTGTTGCTGGAGGGCCTCCGCAGGATGGAGTACCGGGGGTATGACTCTGCGGGTATCGCCGTCCTGGACGGCGGGTCGTTCCTCGTGGAGAAGCGGGCCGGGAAGGTGGCCGACCTGGTGCGGCACCTGGGGGAGATGCCCACACCTCCGGCCGGCCGCGTCGGCATGGGGCACACCCGATGGGCCACCCACGGGGAACCCAACGATGCCAACGCGCATCCGCACTGGGATGCCCTGATGGAAACAGCCATCATTCACAACGGCATCATCGAGAACTACCGTGCCCTCCGGACCAAGCTGGAACGGGACGGGCACCAATTCCGGAGCGATACGGACACGGAGGTGCTGGCCCATCTGATCGGGACCCTGGTCCGGCACACGGGGTCGCTGGTGCAGGGGGTCCGGCTCGCCCTTGCCGAGGTGGAGGGGGCCTACGGGCTGGTGGTGATCTCGCGCCGGGAGCCCGACCGCATCGTGGCGGCGCGGAAGGGGAGCCCGATGATCCTGGGGGTGGGGGAGGGGGAGAACCTGGTGGCCTCGGACGCGGCCGCCCTCGTGGAACACACCCGGCGGGTGGTGTACCTGGATGACGGGGAAATCGCGGACATCACGGCGGAGGGGTACCGGATCATCACGATCGCAGACGTGGCAGCCCCGAAGGAGATCCACGAGATCTCCATGGAGCTGGCGCAGATCGAGCGGGCCGGGTACGAACACTTCATGCTGAAGGAGATTCACGAGCAGCCCGAGACCATCCGCAATGCCCTGCGGGGGCGCCTCCTGGTGGACGACGGAGACGTGAAGCTGGGGGGGCTGGCGGAAGTGAAGGATCGCCTGCTGGAGGCCCGCCGCATCATCATCACCGCCTGCGGCACATCCTGGCATGCGGCGCTGGTGGGGGAGTACATGCTGGAGGCGATTGCCCGGATCCCCGTGGAGGTGGAGTATGCCTCCGAGTTCCGCTACCGGAATCCCGTTCTCGGCGGGGAGGATGTGGTGCTGCTCATCAGCCAGAGCGGGGAGACGGCCGACACCCTGGCGGCCCTCCGGGAGGCGAAGCGGCGCGGGGCCGCGGTGCTCGGTATCGTGAACGTCGTGGGGAGCAGCATTGCCCGGGAGTCCGACGGCGGGGTCTACATCCACGCGGGTCCCGAAATCGGGGTGGCATCCACCAAGGCCTTCACGTCGCAGTTGAGCGTCCTGGCCCTCCTCTCCCTCATGCTGGCGCGGGGGCGCGGCATGCCCCGGGAGGAGGCCCTGGTCCTGACGAAGGAGCTGGCGGCGATTCCCTCCAAGGTGGAGCGGATCCTGAGCCGGGAGGATGAGATCCGGCGGGTGGCCCTCGAGTTCAGGGAGTCACGGAACTTCCTCTACCTGGGCAGGGGGGCCAACTTCCCCGTGGCCCTGGAGGGAGCCCTGAAGCTGAAGGAGATCTCGTACATCCATGCTGAGGGCTATCCCGCGGCGGAGATGAAACACGGGCCCATCGCCCTCATCGACAGGGACATGCCGGTGGTGTTCATCGTGCCCCGGGATGCGATCTACGACAAGGTCATCAGCAACCTGCAGGAGGTGCGGGCGCGGCGGGGCCGCATCATCGCCATCGCCAACGAGGATGACTCCGAGATCGGGCCGATGGCGGAATTCGTGATACCCGTCCCGCGGACATACGGCTTCTTCGGGCCGATCCTGAACGTCATCCCCCTCCAGCTCCTGGCGTATCATATGGCCGTGGCCCGCGGAACCGACGTGGACCAGCCACGCAACCTGGCTAAGAGCGTGACCGTGGAATGATGTCTCCCAGTTTCGGGGAACGGGTCGCATGAAAGCAGAGCAGAGGTTCAAGCATCACGAGTGGGCCCTCATCCTGGGGGCCTCCAGCGGCTTCGGGGGGGCCGCGGCCGTGGAGTTCGCCCGGCACGGGCTCAACATCATCGGCGTGCATCTGGACCGCCAGGCCACGATGCACAACGTGGTCCAGTGCACCCGGGAGATCCGGCATGCCGGCCGGGAAGCCATCTTCCATAATATCAACGCGGCCGACGCGATCAAGCGGAGCGAGGTGCTGGATGATGTGCGGGAGCGCTTCGCCCGGATGCACGGGCAGACCGTCAAGGTCCTCCTTCATTCCCTTGCCTTCGGCACGCTCAAGCCCTTTGTGGGAAAGCAGCCCGAGGATGTGGTGAGCCAGGCGCAGATGGAGATGACCCTGGATGTGATGGCCAACAGCCTGGTGTACTGGGTGCAGGGCCTCCTCCAGCGGGGTCTCATGCGGAAGGGCGGGCGCATCTTCGGCATGACAAGCTCGGGCGGGCATTCCGTTCTTCCGAACTACGGGGCGGTGTCCGCCGCCAAGGCCGCCCTGGAGTCGCACATCCGCCAGCTGGCCATGGAGCTGGGTCCCCTGGGCATCACGGCCAACGCGATCATGGCGGGCGTGACGGACACCCCGGCCCTCCGGAAGATCCCGGGCGCGGCCAGAATGCTGGAGATCGCCCGGGCCAAGAACCCTCACGGGACCGTCACCGCGGCGGAGGACGTGGCGCGCGCCCTGGTCCTGCTTGCCGACGACAATGCATACTGGGTGTCGGGGAACGTGATCGGGGTGGACGGGGGCGAGGATATCGTGAACTATGTAGGCCAGAAGACCCACCGCGAGTGATGCCGCAGGGTGTCCTGGGGCAAGAAACCCAACGGAGCGCACACCATGTCTCCCTTTGAGTTCAGCGAAGAGCACCAGATGCTCCGCAGCACGGTCCGGGATTTCGTCCAGGCCGAGCTGAAGCCGATCGCGCACCGGATCGATGAGGAGGAGCGCATTCCGCCGGAATTCATTGCGAGACTGAGGGACCTGGGCCTCCTGGGCGCCGCTTTCCCCCCCGAGTACGGGGGAGGCGGCTTCGGGGAGGTGGGATACTGCCTGATGCAGGAGGAGATTGCGCGGGGGTGTCTTTCCACGGCGACGTTCATCGGAGCCCATCAGTCCATCGGGGCCAACGCCATCTATCTGGGCGGAAGCGAGGCCCTGAAACGCAAGTACCTGGTCCCCCTGGCCGAGGGAAAAATGATCGGCGCGTTTGCCCTGACGGAGGTTCTGGCCGGATCCGACTCCTTCAACCTCCGGACACGGGCAGTCCGGGAGGGGAACGAGTGGGTGATCAACGGAGAGAAGCTCTGGATCACCAATGGAGGCATCGCCGACGTGGTGTCGCTTTTCGCCCGCACCGAGCGGGGCATCACGGGCTTCGTGGTGGAGACCCGGACGCCCGGCTACCATGCCGGACCTCCCGAGAAGAAGATGGGCATCCGGGGGAGCCACACATCCGCAATCACGCTGGAAAACGTGCGGGTCCCCCACGAGAACATCATCGGGGAGGATGGACGGGGATTCCTGGTGGCGATGCGGACGCTGGACGCCGGCCGGCTGGGGCTCGGGGCCGCCTGCCTGGGCGCAGCCAAGGAGATGCTGGAGCTTTCCACCAGATTCGCCCGGGAGCGGAAGCAGTTCGACGTGCCCATCGCCCAGTTCCAGGCCATCCAGTTCATGCTCGCGGATATGGCCACGAGGGTGTTCGCCATGGAGTCCATCGTCTACCGGACCGCATCGGACTACGACGCGGGGAAGCCCATTTCCCGCCAGTCGGCCATGGTCAAGCTCTTCTGTTCGGACGGCCTGCACGATGTGGTGGATATGGCGGTGCAGGTTCACGGGGGCATGGGCTATTCCCGGGAGCTTCCCATCGAGCGCTTCTACAGGGACTCCCGCATCAACAGGATCTTCGAGGGGACAAACGAGATCCAGCGTGTGGTCATCGCCCGCGAGGTTCTCAAGCGGCTGGGGCGGCTCGGCTGACGGCCCCCGGCGGTTGAATGTCTCTCCGTTTTTGGGTACCTTGATAAGGAAGGGGGCACTCCGGACAGGTAGCTCAGTTGGTAGAGCAATGGACTGAAAATCCATGTGTCGGCGGTTCGATTCCGTCCCTGTCCACGAGAAGGTGCAGCGCCGCGCTGCACCTTTCCTTTTGCGTCCCCCCCCATCGCCCGGCTTCATGAACGGCCCCGAACGGCGCTGACATGCGACACACCGGCAGACGCGGCCCCCGGACGGCGCTCATCACCGGCGCCACGGGGGGTATCGGGAGGGCCATGGCTCACGCCCTCGCAGGCCGGGGTACCACCCTGGTCCTCTCCGCCACATCCTCCGATGCCCTGGATGACCTCCGGCAGGAGCTTCTTCCGCACGGGGTGGAGACCTTCGCGGTTCCGGCCGATCTGTCGCGAGCAGAGGATGTGCAGATGCTCCTGGAGCGTGTCGGGGAATGCCCGGGCGGAGTGGATCTCCTTTTCTATGCCGCCGGACGGTATGTGCGGGGGCCTGTGCGGGGGCTGACTCCGGCGGATTTCACGGAGGCGATGGACATCAACTTCCGGCCCTGTGTGGAGCTGGTTCTGGGACTTCTGCCCGGGATGCTGGCCAGGGGTGCGGGGGCCGTGGCGGCGGTCTCCTCCGTGGACGGGAGAAAAGGGCTCCCGCTGGATGCCCCGTATGCGGCTTCCAAGTTTGCCCTCACGGGCTTCCTGGAGGTCCTTCGCCAGGAACTCCGCCCAACGGGAATCCGGGTGGTGACTCTTCTGCCGGGGAGGGTGGATACGCCCATGATTGCCGGACTGAGGGTCCCCCGGGTGTCCGCCAAGATCCGTCCCGGGCGGGTGGCGCGGGCGGCGCTCCGGGCCCTGGACCGACGATTCGGAGGCGAGGTCCTGGTGCCTTGGGTCGGGCCGAAGCTCCTTCTGACGGCTTCCGCATTTCGGGCCTCCCTGGGAGACGCGCTTGTGAGAATGTTTCGCCTGGAGGGGGAAACAGACTGGCTTCCTCCATCCCGGCATATGAAGCACGAACGACAGTGAGCACGATGCTCGAGCAAGAGTCCCCCGTCCTGGGGAGTGCAGCCCTGGATGCCGTCCTGGGCATCGGGGCGGAGGTGCCCACCACGCGGGAGGAGATGGCGGCCCGGCTGCGTGTGGCCATCTTTCCCCGGGGGAAGTCCACTCCCCGGCTGGATGCGTTCACGGTGAAACTGGCCGCGGCGCTCCGCCGGTCGGGGGCCGCCCTCCTGGATTTTCCCGATGCCGTCGACCCCCGGACGGGGAAGCTCCGGGACGGGATCGTGGTGATCGCCCCGGGGGAACTCGGGACGGGGGATCTTCCCGTGGACTACGCGGCGAACCTGCGGAGGGTGACCATTGTGGGGCTCCTGGACCGGCCGCTTCCCGTGGAGGACTCCCACCACCCGCAGGAGCGTCTGAACAGCATTGTGAGGGACCTTTCCTGGAGCATCGTTCAGGTGGTCATCTACGTGCAGGAGGATGCGTGGACCATCTGCACAATGAACGGCGCCATCATCCGGTGCCCGCACGGGGAGACCCTGGACGGGGACGTGCTGGCCACGCTGATTCCCAAGCTTGCCGCGCCGGTGGTTCCCCCGCACACCTCGGACTACGACCTGCGGGAGGGGGATCTGGACGTGGCGGCGCCCGGGATCGCCCCGTATGCGCGGGATTTCGCATCCAGCAGTCCCCTGTGGCAGCGCACGGGCCTCATGCTCTTCCACACATCCCTTGATTCCCTGAAGTTCCGGAACCGCTACTACAGGCGGATTGCGGCGGCCTACCTGGACCACCGTTCCGGGATGAGCTACGGGTTTCTTGCCCGTCAGCTCGCCGGCCCTGTGCGTCCCGCCGAGACCCTGGAGGAGTTCCTGCGGGGGGAAGCGGACGGACGGGCACAGGAGGGCGTGTGGAGGAGGGATGACCGGCTCTGGGTCCGGCTGGATTTCCACGCGGGGCCTCTCGTGGCGGAAGTACCCCCCGTGTGGATACTCTCCACCCGATCCGGTTGCGACAAGACCCGGATCGACATTGCGCGGGACCTTGTTCTGACCGGGCTGGTGCGGGGCACGGTTGTTTTCAAGACCCCGCGGGGCATGAGCGCCAGGGTGGACTGCCGTCCTTCCTACGACACCGCGGCGATTCTGGCCCATGCCGCCGGCAACGCCCTGGCCGCCTCGGTGCTGAAGCAGCTTCGTCCGGGCGCTCCCTTCGTGGAGGCCTTCGAGCGCTCGGGCATGGCCATCGCCCACTGGCACGGGGATCTGGACCGGGCCGCTCTGCCGGCCGGCTACTTTGTCCATGGACGGACCAATCCCCCCGTCTCCTGCTCCACGCATCAGTCGGCCGTCTTCGCCCTGGCGGGGAAGCTGGGCGCCCTGAACGAATCCCTGGTGCGGGACATCCCCTTCCGGGGAGACGTGCATGTGGAGCCGCACCACGGGGTGAATGTGTCGTGGGAGTCGCTCCATGGACTGGCGGAGTGGCTCCTGGAGAGGAACGAGCGGTCCGCTCCTACCGCACGAGAACCAGCTTCGCCGTCCTGAGCTCTCCTCCCGCCTGGAGGCGGCAGAAGTAGATCCCCCCCGCCGCATGGGGGACGTTCCACACGGCGCGCCCCCTGCCCCCTTCCTCCTCTCCTTCCCTGAGGGTCTCCACCACCCGGCCCAGAATGTCGTAAATGGCCAGGTGCACGTGTGCGCGGCGGGGCAGGCTGTAGGTGATCACCGTGGAGGCGTTGAAGGGGTTCGGGTAAGGGGGGGAGAGCGAGGCCCTCTGCGGCGGGAGCGGGGGATGCTCCCCCGCGGCGGTCGCCGTGTTGGAGAATCCGGGAGTGGCCGCGCCCATCACCTGCCAGGTGCCGCCGTCGGGCAGACGGCCGAAGGAGACGTCGTCCTGCTGGTAGCCGAAGGAGACAGAGTCCACCACTCCCATCCCCAGGCTGTCTCCCCGGTAGAGGCCGATCCTCTCCCCGTCCCGGTTCAGCTTGAAACCGGCGTGGAGGGGTCCCTGCTGCGCGTCCTCATCGGCCCAGACAAGAAGAAAGGCGCCCCCCTCGATTGTGGTGTCGGGGAATCGCCACTTGCCGGGATTGGAGAAGTTGTCCGTCAGATAGGTGTTTCCGAGCCACACCGCGGCCGTGTCTCCGTTGAAGATCTCGATCCAGTCTTCATATTCGCCGAAGGGATCCGCGATCGTGGTGTCGTTGGCGGCCATGAACTCGTTGATGAAAAGACGGGGGGGTGTGCCCCCCACGCGGAAGCTGCGGTACCCCGAGGGAGCGTCGGCCGGCTCCGCGGACTGCATCAACTGGGAATCCTGTGCGGCCACCCAGTAGTCCACAAGGGATCCCGCGGGGAAACCCGCCAGGACCGCCCCGTAGACCTCGTCGCCCGCCTCGCCGTCTCCGTTGAGGCCGTCATCCCGCAGGGGGAGGGGTGTCTGCCAGGCGCCCCCCGCCCTCCAGTGAAGGAGGGCCGAGGGGGTCTCTTCGTCCTCCACGCGTACCCGCACGGTCACCGGCCGGCCCGGAGCGGGTGCGCGGGGGACATGCTCCAGGTCCGAGAGGAGAGGAGCCACATTGGGGCTCACGAGCTGCGTCAGGGCGCTCGCCCTCCGGGTCACGATGAAGGGTTTCAGTCCGTACGGGACGTGCCCCCCCAGGGGTTCGGTGAAGGACCGGTGAAAGTCGGCCACCGTGTAGCCGTAGTCCAGGGTTCTGAAGCTGTCCGCCTCGGCGGCCGGCGTGATGAGGGTGTGCAGGGCGTCGATTCTCGGGAACAGGAGGTCTTCCCGGAAGTGGCGCTGGAGCAGTCGCCGGATGTAGAAACTGAGCCGGTTGCGGAATGTGGGGATCTCCAGGATCCTCGCGGTCAGGGGCCGGGGTTCGGTGGGGTGACCCCAGTTGTAGATGTGGCGCGTTCCCCAGTCCATGCCGGGGGCGATGCCGTCCCACCAGATGCCGAAGGTGTTGTCGAAGTCATAGGGGATGAACTCGAACCTGTCCGAAGCCGTATTGTGATACAGGTAGTAGTTGTTCTTCAGATACCAGTAGTCATCCCAGCTTCCCGTGGCGATATCCACGGCCAGAGACCGCAGGAATCCGTTGACGTTGAAGACCCTCTGGATCTCCAGGGGGAAGTCGCCGGGGGGAGTCCGGTGCAGCACCCCGATGAGGCGCGCCAGGTCGCTGTAGTCGTCCTGGGACTCGTTCGTCTTGAGCTCGTACACGCGCCTGTTCCCCGATGTGAGCTTGTACAGACTCGGGTCGTCGCCCAGATAGACGAGATCGGCGGGCCAGAGGCACTTGTAGAGGTTCCCCCCGTTGTTGCCGAAGCGCCGCAACACGAAGTTCTCGTCCACGTGTTCCACGCTCGTATACAGGCCGTAGTAGACACCGTTGATGAAGAGCCGGGCATGGGAAGCCCGCGAGGCGGCGGTTCCGTGGGCCGCAAAGAGGTCCCAGCTCAGCTTGGCGCGCAGGATCGTGGGATCGTTGTGCTCTCCGTTCAGGTTCAGCTTCTCCAGACCCCGGTAGTTCCGCCCGGAGTAGAAGGTGTTCAGCGAGACCTTGAAGGACTTCTTGCGGGAGAACCGGGAGGTGTTCCCGCGGAGGCGGAATCCCACATTGGGGAAGGAATCCCGCAGCACCCCGTTCTGAAATGTGAAATGGGCGGGGTACTCGTGATCGCTCTCGGCGTTTGCCGGGTCCAGGATCGCCGCCAGGGAATCCGGGTGGATGGAGATGCCCACCACGGCGATGACGCTGTCGAGGTACACAGGGTCGGAGGGGTCCGCGGCGGACGCCGCAGGGAGCACCGCCCCGGCCAGGGCAAAAAGGAGCAGAAGGGCGCGCATGGGATCGGTTCCTTTCCCGAGTGAGGTTTTCCCTACAGGAGGACGGGGATTCCGGGGCTCAGCTCACGGACACGCGACCGCAACCGGGCGGGGAGCCGGGCCCGCAGGGCGTCCGGGGTCCCCGTCAGGGCGGGGAAGGTGCCGTAGTGCATGCCGATGATGTGACGCGGCTGGAGCATGGTGCAGGCCTCCGCCGCCTCCCGGGGGCCCATGGTGTACAGGTCCCCGATGGGCAGCATGGCCACAGTCGGTGTGTAGAGCCGGGCGATGAGCCGCATGTCCCCGAACAGGGATGTGTCGCCGGCGTGGTAGACGGATCTCCCGTCCCGGAGTCTGATGACGAAGCCCGCCGGTTCTCCTCCGGGAAGAAGCTTCCCGCCGGCATCGATCTCCCCGCTGTGCCGCGCATCCACCATGGTGATTGCGACATCCTCCGCCTCCAGGGTCCCCCCCTTGTTCATGCCCGTCACGTTCGGGAGTCCCGCGGACTGGAGATACAGGGACACCTCATGAATGGCCACGACGCGTGCCCCCGTTCTGCGCGCGATGGCCACGGTGTCGCCCACATGGTCCGCATGTCCGTGTGTCACCAGAATCAGGTGCACGGGCGCGATATCCGCCGCCCCTTCGGGGGCGCGGGGGTTTCCGAGCCAGGGATCCACAAGGACAACCCGCCCCCCCGGGGTCCGGATGCTGAACGCGGAATGACCCCACCAGGTGATCTCCATCTTCGGGTGTGCACGTGCGGCGGTGCGTCGTCTCATGGGGGCTCCTGAAGAAGGGGAGTGCGTTGGGAGGGAGATGCGCCTCCCTCTGAATATACGGGTCGGGGTGGTCCAGATGCAAGCCGGCATCGGCCCGCCGTTGCAGGGCTCGGGGGGAGTGCGTATATTCCCCTCCGGAAGGGATCGCACGGGAGGGATATGAGCGTGGAGGGTGCTGATTTCGACAGGGACGTGCTGGAGCGCAGCCGCACGATACCGGTTCTTGTGGACTTCTGGGCGGAGTGGTGCGGGCCCTGCAGAGTGCTCGGTCCCGTGCTGGAGCGGCTGGCTTCCGCCAGCGGAGGCAGGTGGGTGCTGGCCAAGGTCAATACCGACCTCCACCAGGAGACCGCCCGGCAGTACGGCATCCGCGGCATCCCGGCGGTCAAGCTCTTTGTGGACGGGGCCGTGACGGATGAGTTCACGGGGGCCATGCCCGAGGCCGCCCTGGAGAGATGGCTCCGGAGAGCGCTCCCCGACCCGCACCGCGCCCGGCTGGCGGAGGCGGCCCGTTTCCTGGAGAAGGGGGAACGGGACCCCGCGGGGCGCATCCTGGAGGAAGTGCTCCGGGACGACGGGGGGAACGAACAGGCCCGGGTACTCCGTGCACGCCTGCTCCTGGAGGGGAATCCCGAGGAAGCGGCCGCACTGGTGGAGGGAGTGGAGGAGGACTCCCCCCACCATGCCGGGGCGGAGGCCGTGCGGACGGTGAGGGACCTTGCACGGAAGGGGGCCCGTCCCGAGGACCTTCCCCCCCACCCCGTCCGGGGGCTCTACCTGGCGGCCATCGGGGACCTCGTGGCGGGCAGGTACGAAGCCGCCCTGGAGGGGTTCCTGGAGGTGATCCGCACGCAGCGCTCGTATGACGGGGAGGGGGCCCGCCGTGCCTGCATTGCCGTCTTCCGGCTCCTGGGGGAGGAGCATGAGCTGACACGGAGGAAGAGACGGGACTTCAGCAGCGCTCTCAACAGGTGAGGGGAAGCTTCATGCTCCTGGAGCATCCCGCGGATCTGGGCATTGAGGCGCAGGGTCCGACGCCGGGAGACGCCTTCTGCCGGGCCGCCGAGGGACTCATGAGCGTGCTGGTGGACCCATCCGGCGTGCGGGGGCGTGAACGGAGGGAGATACATCTCACGGGCGCGGATCTTCCCCAGCTTCTCGTCCGCTGGCTCTCCGAGATTCTCTATCTCTTCGACGGGAAGGGCTTCGTGTGCGGGACCTTCGGGGTGGATGAGATGACCCCCACGCGCCTCACGGGTTGGACCGGGGGGGAGCCCTTGGACCGGCGCCGCCACCGGACCCGCCGGGACGTCAAGGCGGTGACCTATCATCAGCTTTCGGTGGAACGGATGCCGGAAGCCACCCGGGTGCGCGTCTTTCTGGATGTATGAATGGGACAGGATCTCGCTTCTTCGCTTCAACAGCTCGATGCCTACCGGTACCTGCTTCCGCGGAGCAGCCGCGCGGGCATGCGCACGGAGGGGCTCGTGTTTGCGGATGAACACCTGATCCTCCAGATCCGCAACGACAAGACCCTGGAGCAGGTGGCGAACGTGGCGACACTCCCCGGTCTGGTGGGACCCTCCCTGGCCATGCCCGATGCCCATCAGGGGTACGGGTTCTGCATCGGAGGGGTGGCCGCCGCGGACATCCACCGCGGGGTGGTCTGTGCGGGGGGGGTGGGGTTCGACATCAACTGCGGGGTCCGCCTCATCGGGACCCCCCTCGGGGCGTCCGGCTCTGCGGATCTGATCGGAAGACTCCTCGACCGGCTCTTCAGGGAGATCCCGTGCGGGGCCGGGAGAAAGAGCCCGCTGGAAGTCACTTCCCGGGAACTGGGGGAAGTGCTCCGGGGGGGCGCCCGCTGGGCTGTGGAGCGCGGCCACGGGGAGCCGGAGGACCTGGATCGGACGGAGGAGAACGGGCGGATGGAGGGAGCGGATCCCGGCACGTTGAGCGCGCGGGCCCTGGACCGGGGCCGTCATCAGATCGGAACGCTGGGGTCCGGGAACCATTTCCTTGAGTTCCAGCGTGTCGAGACCACGTACGATCGGCCTGCGGCGGAGGCGTTCGGCCTGAGACCGGATCAGGTGGTCGTCCTTCTGCACAGCGGTTCCCGCGGGCTCGGACATCAGGTGTGCACGGACCACCTGGAGCTCATGCAGGAGGGGATGCGGAGGCACGGAATCACCGTTGTGGACAGGCAGCTTGCCTGCGTCCCCGTCGGTTCGAAGGAAGGCGAGGCATACCTCGGGGCCATGGCGGCCGCGGCCAATTTTGCCTTTGCCAACCGGCAGATCATGACCTTCCGGGTGCGGGAGGCATTCCGGAGCGTGGCCGGGCTTGCCGGACTCCGGGTCGTGTACGACGTGTGCCACAATATCGCCAAGCGGGAAGAACACGAGTGGGGGGGATCGCGGCGGACCGTCCTCGTGCACCGGAAAGGGGCCACGCGGGCCCTGCCCGCCGGCCATCCTCTTCTCCCCGCGGACTACCGTACGGTGGGCCATCCGGTGTTGATCCCCGGGAGCATGGGGAGCGCCTCCTACGTTCTGGTCGGGACCCCGGAGGCCATGCACCAGACGTTCGGTTCCTGCTGTCACGGCGCCGGCAGGTCCCTCAGCCGGACACAGGCCCGGAGGGGGGCTTCCCCGGACCGCCTGCTGGCAGAGATGAAGCAGAAGGGAATCCTCGTGCGTGGAGAAACGAAGGCGGGCCTGCTGGAGGAAAAACCGGACGCCTACAAAGACGTGGACAGGGTGGTGGAAGCCGTTCAGGGGGCGGGCATTGCCCGGAAGGTGGCCCGGCTGGTTCCGCTTGCCGTCATGAAGGGATGAAGGGGCGGGGGCCCTCATGCGTGTGGCGGAGGAGAGCCTGCCGGAGCGCCTCCGCCGCCGAGTGCATCTCCTCTTCCGTGCAGTAGAAATGAGGCGAGAAGCGGAGCATCTCGTCGCGCATGGCCGGCAGGATCCGGTCGTGGACGAGGTCCTTGAACACGGACGCGAGGTCCGTGCGCCCGGGGAGGCGGACGGTGACGATCCCCGCCCGTTCCGCCGCCTCGGCGGGTGTTGCGACCGTCACCCCCCCCAGGCCCGAAAGGTGTCCCCGCAGGGTTCCCGCCAGATCCAGGACCCTCCGCTCGACCCGGTCCGGGCCGAACTCCAGCAGGGTCGTCAGCGCCGCGCGCATTCCCCAGAGAGCCGGAATCGACGGACTTCCTCCTTCGTACCGGCGGGCATCCGGGGCCAGATCCTGGGCAAAGTTGTGGAAATCCCAGGGGTCCTGCACCCCCAGCCAGCCGACGGACTTCTGCTGCAGGATGGACTGCAGTTCCTCCGTAATATAGAGGAAGCCCGTCCCGTGGGGGGCCATCTGCCATTTCTGGCCGCCGGCGGCCAGGGCGTCGATCTTCATCCTCTGGACGTGGAGGCAGACGGCCCCCACGGCCTGGATGGCATCCACCACGAAAATGATTCCCCTCGAGCGGCAGATCTCTCCGATGGTTGCCAGATCCGCCCGGTATCCGGAGAGGTACTGCACGGCACTCAGGGCCACCACCCGGGTGCGCGGGGTCAGGGAGTCCAGAACACGGTCAATGGTGATGCGTCCGTCGGGGCAGGGGAGAAAGACCGCCCGGACTCCGAGCCGCCCCAGGTTGAGCCAGGGCCACACGTTTGCGGGAAACTCGGCCGTGTTCACCAGCACGGTGTCTCCCTCGCGCCACGGGATGCCGGCGGCCACGATGTTGAGGGCGTCGGAAGTGCTGGGGGTAAGGGCGATCCGCCCGGGGGATTCGGCGCCGATCAACCGCGCGACGAGGTTCTTGACCTCCGCCAGCATGCGCAGATCCTCGCCGTAGGTCTCGATCCTGCCCTCCGATCTCTCGCGCAGGTATCCGCCGACGGCCCCCACCACCGCGGTGCTGAGGGGGCCTGTGCCTGCATGGTTCAGATAGACCTTTCCCTGCGCCGTGTGGGGAAAGAGAGAGCGCGCGCGGGCGAGATCCCCGTTATCAGACATGTCCATCCGTCCTTTCGGCAGCCGGAGAGTGCAGATGCGGGCAGGGGATGATACCGAGAAGGCCTCCAAAAAGCAAAAGGAGGCGGAATGCGTTCGTTGACTTTCAGACAAGGGATGACTAACTTTATTGTTCAGGAAAAGCCCCGCATGACGATTCCGATGCGCAGAGAAGGTGCGCGGCCGGCCGCGTTGCCGGCCGGGTCCGGCCTCCGGCTTCTCCCGGCGGGCCGGGGGGGGAGCGCATGCACATGGTGACCAGGTACGGGTACGACGTTGTGGCCGCCGTGACGGGCCTGGCGGTGCTCGGCACCGCGGCGGGCTTCTTCCTGCTGGAGGGGCGGACTCCCCGGATTGTGTGCGCCGGCCTGATGGGGCTGGTGTTTCTCTTTACCCTCTTCTTCTTCCGGGATCCCGACCGTGTGGTGCCCTCCGGGGAGAATCTGGTGCTCGCGCCGGCGGACGGCCGGATCATTGAGATCGTGCGGACGTCCGATCCGGAGTTCCTGGGGGGAGAGGCGGTCCAGGTGAGCATCTTCATGTCTGTCCTGGATGTGCACGTCAACCGGTTCCCGATCTCGGGCGTTGTCCGCTACTTCCGCCATGATGAGGGGGAATATCTGATCGCCTCGGAGCCGAAGGCATCCGCGCGGAACGAGCGGACACATATCGGGATCGAGAACCCGCGGGTGAAGGTGCTCTTCCGGCAGGTGGCGGGCTTCATTGCGCGCCGCATCGTGGCGGAGGTCTCCCCGGGAGACCATGCACGTGCGGGCGAACGGTTCGGCATGATCAAGTTTGGTTCCCGGGTGGATGTCCTGCTCCCCCCGGGGGTGGCCGTGCAGGTCCGGGTTGGGGACAGAACGGTGGCGGGAGAGACGATTCTGGGAGTGGTGTCCTGAACGCGCCTGTGTGGAGAAACATTCTCGGAACCGTATGAAGATCACACGCGCGGTGGTGCCGAGTCTCTTCACCGTCCTCAACATGCTCTGCGGGTTCCTCTCCCTGATAGACGCCGGCCGGGGGGACGTGGTGGCCGCCTCCTGGTTCATCATGCTGGCCGCCGGGTTCGACGCGCTGGACGGTGTGATGGCCCGCATCACCCGGTCCTCTTCCGAGTTCGGAGTCCAGATTGACTCCCTGTCCGATGTGATCTCGTTCGGGGCGGCGCCCGCGTATCTGGTGTACCAGGCGGGGTTGGTCCATCTGGGGGTCGGAGGAGTTCTGCTGAGCTCCCTGCTGATGGTGTTTGCGGGTCTGCGGCTGGCCCGGTTCAACACCCAGCTCGTCGGATTCGACAAGGATCACTTCACCGGCCTGCCGACGCCGGTGAGCGCCCTGGCGGCGGCCTCTTTTGTCCTTACATTCCGCAGCCCGGAAGGGGGGCTGGATCCGTCCGCGACCTGGGCGCTTCCGTGGGTTCCCATTCTCCTGGCGGCCCTCATGGTCAGCAAGGTGCAGTATGACACCCTCCCCCGCATTTCCCGCCGCTCGTTCCGGAGAGAGCCGTGGAAGTTCCTCTTCCTGGGGCTGGCCGTGGTCGTCGTGTTCGTGACCGGGGGGGGAGCCATCCTCCCTCTGCTGGCCCTGTTCATCCTTCTCGGCGTGATCCGTTCCTCCTTCGGCGCGCTTCGTCATCTGCTCCGCGGGGGCGGCAAGCCGGCCCGCGCGGCCGAGCCCTCGGAGGTCGAATGAACGCGGCGTCGGGCTCCCCCTTCCTGGTCCGGGTGCACGTCATGCTGCGTCCCTCGATTCTGGATCCGCAGGGAAAGGCCGTGGGAGCCGCGCTCTCGGCGCTGGGTTTTTCAGCCGTGCAGGGGGTCCGCATGGGGAAGGAAGTGGAGCTGCGGGTGGAGGCCCGTTCGGAGGAGGAGGCGCGGCGCATCGGCGAGGAGGCTGCCCGGCGCCTTCTGGCAAACCCCGTCATGGAGGACTTCCGCGTGGAAACGGAGAGGGTGCCGTGAGGGGGGGGAAAGCCCGATTCGGCATCGTGGTGTTCCCCGGGTCCAACTGCGACCATGACGCATACGACGCCTGCAAGCGGATGATGGGCCAGGAAGCCGTGTTCCTCTGGCACAAGGAGCGGGATTTGAAGGGATCGGATGTGGTGGTGCTTCCGGGGGGGTTCTCCTACGGCGACTATCTGCGGTGCGGGGCGATCGCCCGCTTTTCCCCCCTGATGCAGGAGGTGGTGGCGTTTGCACGCGACGGGGGGCTGGTCTTCGGGATCTGCAACGGTTTCCAGATTCTGACGGAAGCGGGTCTGCTGCCCGGTGTCCTCCTCCGGAACGCCAGTCTCCGGTTCGTGTGCCGGCAGGTACGCCTGCGCGTCGAACACGCCGGAACCCCCTTTACACGCGCATGCGGGGAGGGGGAGGTGCTTGCGATGCCGGTCGCGCACGGGGAGGGAAACTACTTTGCCGGCCCGGAGATCCTGGCTTCCCTGGAAGCGGAAGGACGGGTGCTGTTCCGGTACTGCGATGCGGACGGCCGGCCCGCTCCGGCGGCGAACCCGAATGGTTCCGCCGGCAACATCGCCGGCATCACGAATCCCGGGGGGAATGTCTGCGGCATGATGCCGCACCCGGAGCGGGCGTGCGATCCGCTTCTGCACATGACCGACGGGAGGAAGATCTTGGCATCCCTGATCCGGAGTGTTGTCACACACGCGGCGGAAGAGCCGCCCATTCCCGCATCATGCGGAAGGAGATAAGCCATGCCGAACCTGGGCCCCCTGGAAATCATCCTGATTGTCTTCGTCGTCCTCCTCCTTTTCGGCGCCAAGAAGATTCCCGAGCTTGCCCAGGGCATCGGAAAAGGGCTGCGGGAGTTCCGGAAGGCCGCCCGCGAGATCGAGGAAGAGGGAAAGGGGGAAGCCGGCCGGAAGGGGGAGGAGCCGGGAGACAGGAAACCGTAGGCCCGTCATGCTGGAGAACATCGGCGGCTCCGAGATTCTTCTTGTCCTGCTGGTGACGTTCCTCTTCTTCGGGCCGCGCGCTCTTCCCGAGCTGGGAAGAAGCCTCGGCCGCGGAGTGCACCAATGCAGGAGGATCCTCGGGAGCGCCCGGGCCGGGTGGGAGACCCCTGCGCCCCCGCAAAGGGGGGAGGGGGACAACCGGACGGTGGCGGGCGTGCAGGAATCCGCCCCCGACCGGACCACGGACACACACAGAGGGAGCCGCAAGAAGCCATGAGCATCCTGGTGAACCGGAGAAGCCGCGTTCTGGTGCAGGGCATGACGGGGGGGGAGGGGACCTTCCATACGGCGCAGATGATGGCCTACGGAACCAAGATCGTGGGCGGAGTGACGCCCGGCAAAGGGGGGACCCTCTACCGGGGGAACGACCAGGACTCCTTCCCGCGTCCGGTGCCCGTCTTCCATACCGTGGCGGAGGCCGTGCGGGCCGTGCGGGCCGACACCACCGTGATCTTCGTCCCCGCCCATGCGGCCGCAGACGCCGTGCTGGAGGCGGCGGACGCGGGGATCAGGGTGATCGTGTGCATCACCGAGGGCATCCCCGCGCGCGACATGGTCCGGGTGTACGATGCGGTGGGAAGAAAAGGAGCGACCCTCATCGGGCCCAACTGCCCCGGAATCATCTCTCCCGGTGCGTGCAAGGTGGGCATCATGCCGGGCTTCATTCACAGGAAGGGCCGGGTGGGAGTGGTCTCCCGCAGCGGAACCCTCACCTATGAAGCGGTCTGGCAGCTGACGGAGAGGGGGATCGGCCAGTCCACCTGCATCGGCATCGGCGGAGACCCGGTGGTGGGAACCCGCTTTGTGGACGCCATCCGGCTGTTTGAAGAAGACAAGGACACCGACGCCATCGTCATGATCGGGGAAATCGGGGGGACGGCGGAAGAGGAGGCGGCCGCGTTCGTGCGGCGGAATGTGCGGAAGCCGGTGGTCGGTTTCATCGCCGGCAGGACGGCGCCGCCGGGACGCCGGATGGGACATGCCGGGGCCATTATTGCCGGGGGCAAGGGGACGGCGGCCGAGAAAATGAAGGCGATGCGGGCGGCCGGGATCCACGTGGTGGAGAGCCCCGCGGAACTGGGCGCGGCCACCGAGCGGATCCTCGCCCGCCGGCGGAGGGCGAAACCTTCGCGGACAAAGGGGGGAGCGCGGCGTACGAGCACGACCCGCAAGAGAGCGGGCCGCCGCGCGTAGACGGCTCCGCAGCGACGGATCCGCACCCCCCCCCTGCGGATACCCCGCTTCATGCCCGGGGGGAAGCCGACACGAAAGGAATCGTGAGATGCGGGAACGTACGCTGGCAATCCTCAAACCCGACTGCATCCGGAAGGGCCTGCAGGGGGAGATCCTCGCCCGCATCCAGAAGGCGGGCTTCCGCATCCTCTCCGTCCGGCAGGTGCGCCTCACCCCGGCGGAGGCGGGTGCGTTCTATGCGGTCCACAGAGACCGCCCCTTCTACGAAGGACTCGTCGGCTTCATGACGAGCGGCCCCTGCATGCCCGTGGCCCTGGAGAAGGAGAACGCGGTGGCCGATTTCCGCGTGCTGATCGGGGACACCGATCCGGCAAAGGCCGCGCCGGGAACGATCCGCCGCCTGTTCGCGGACAACAAGGGGGAGAACATCGTTCACGGCTCCGATTCCCCGGCCAACGGCCGGACGGAGGTGGCCTTCTTCTTTTCGGAGAGGGACATTCTGACCCCGGAATGAGCACCCGACTTGCCGGGATGCCCCTCGGGGAACCCGGCCATCCTGCCCGATGGGACTCCGGATCTGGCTGAAGCTTTCCACGAGGGTGGTTCACAGAAACCCGTGGTGGACCTACCTGCGCGATGAGTGCCGGCTCCCCTCCGGGGCGCGGGGCGAGTATCACTACGTCCACACCAACGGCTCCGCGATGGTTGTTCCGGTCCTGGCCGACGGCTCCCTGCTTCTTGTGAACCAGTACCGGTATCTGAGAGCCAGGGAGAGCCTGGAGTTTCCCTGCGGGAGCGTGAAAGAGGGGGCGGGATACGAAGACACCGCGGTCCAGGAGCTGGCCGAGGAAACCGGCTACCGGGCGGGAAGACTCCAGAGTGCCGGATCCTTCAACCCCTACAACGGGGTGACCGATGAGATCTGCCGGGTGTACCTTGCCCACGATCTCCGGAAAACCGGTGGGGAGCCGGATCCCACGGAGGAATTCGAGCTGGTTCCCCTGGCGCCCCACTCCCTGGAGGAGAAAATCCGGAGCGGCATGGTGTGGGACGGTATGACCATCGCGGCCTGGCACCTGGTCCGGCATCTCCTCGATCCCGCATGTCCATGAGACTCCTCCGCGTGAAGGCCGGCGTGCGTGCGGGCATCCTCCTTGTCCTGGTTCCCACGTCCGCCGCCTCGGTCGTGCAGACGGGGGCGGACGTCCTTCTCTGTGAGCGGCTGGATCTGGTCCGGGGAGCGCGCGTGGGTCTCATCACCAACCAGACGGGCCGGCTCACGTCGGGGGTGCGGCTTGTGGACGCGCTCCTGGACAACAAGGTGGATGTGTGCGCGCTCTTCTCGCCCGAACACGGCATCCGGGGGGACGCGCCTGCGGGCGCGCAGGTGGCCGATACGGTGGATGTGTCCACCGGCGTTCCCGTCATCTCCCTGCACGGGAAGGCGCGGGCTCCCACGCCCGCGGCCCTCTCCCGGCTGGACGTGATGGTTTACTGCATCCAGGATGCGGGCGTGCGGTTCTATACCTACACGAGCACCATGATCCTGGCGATGGAGGCCTGCGCAGAGCAGGGCGTCCGTTTCGTGGTGCTGGACTGCCCAAACCCGCAGGGGGGGAAGCGGCTGGAAGGTCCCCTCCTGGAGGATTCCCTGAGGTCCTTTCTGGGGATGCTCCCGGTGCCCGTGCTGTACGGACTCACCCCGGGGGAGCTGGCCCTGATGGCGAATGGAGAGGGGTGGCTGCGGGGGGGGAGGAGGGCGGATCTGACCGTGGTGCCCCTGCGGGGCTGGGCCCGGTCCATGCTCTGGCCCGGGACGGGTCTCCCGTGGCGTCCCCCGTCGCCGAACCTGCCGGGCTTTCAGTCTGCGATGGTCTATCCCGCCACCTGTCTCCTGGAGGCCACCAACGTCTCGGAGGGACGCGGAACCCCCCGCCCGTTCGAATGGTTCGGCGCCCCCTGGGTGGACGGGGAGGCGCTGGCCTGCTCCCTGAGTGCCCTCGGACTGCCCGGGATCGGGTTCCGGCCCGTCCGGTTCACCCCCTCGGGCTCCAAACACGCCGGGCGGCTCTGCGGAGGCGCGGAAATGGCCGTTGCCAACCCCCTTACCGCGCGGGTCGTGGAAACGGGCCTCCACATCCTCGGCACGCTTCACCGGCTCTATCCCGATTCCCTCCGGGTGGACCTCCATGGGCTTCGGAGGAGGGTGGGGGCGGGAGGACCCGCCGCGGAGTGGATGGACCCCCGGGGGAGGCCCATGGGGCCCGAGGCCGAAGCCCGGTCCATCGGGGAGTTTGGGAGGAGGGCTGCACGGTATCACCTTTACTGAAGGGGGGACTCCCAAACCCTTCATTTTCTTGACATTCCAAAAGCATTTCCATAGATTTGGACGTTTTCCAACGTGGACATGCGGCGGCGCGCCGCGGGGAAATTCGAGAGGACGGCTCCGAGGGATCACCCTCGCGGCATCCCCGGCGGAGAGGGGCGTGGGCGTGTGTGTTTCTTGCCGCACTTTCGCTCCTCGCATGGTGGAGTGCAGCCGGTTCGCTGGTGGGGCGAATCGTCTGCCTGGCGCTCACGGCTGTCGCAGTGTGGTGCTGCGCGCGCATCTCCCTCCGCAGGAGGGGCGAGGCGGGGCACGCGGCGGAGGAGAACTTCGAGGAAGTGCGCTCACAATCCCCCGAAGGATGTATGAAGAAACTGCTCTTTGATGATTTCCAGTCCGCCGGAGCGCGGTATGTGGTGAAGGAGATCGGCGAAGAGGAGAAAGTTGTGCCCTCCACTCGAACAGCCCAGCCGGTGCCGGTCACGGGCCGGGAAGAGAAGCCCCGGGAGTTTTCCATCGGGGACTTCTTTGACCTGGAGACCGACACGCCCGTGCCCGACGCCGAACCCCGGAGCGAGTTTCATCGTCTCCTGGACAAGGTGCTCCGGGCGGTGAAGGAGGCGCTGCTGGCGCACTCGGTCGTCTTCTTCTGGGCCAACCGGGAGAAGGAACAGCTCGTCCTGGAAGGAGGAGTCAGCGAGAGCCAGGCCTTCACCCGGTCCAGCCGGCTGCCGTTCGGCGAGGACCCCCTCAGCCAGGTGGCGCGGGAAGGCCGCCCGCTCGTGCTGGGGCGCGTGAATCCGGTATCGGAAACCGAGACGATCCGGTACTACGAGGCGGCGGCGGAGGTGCGGTCCCTGGTATGCGTGCCGGTGTTCTTTCTGCGTGGAAGCAAAGAGGGTCCGCCCGTGGGCATCCTGGCCGCGGACAGCAGGGCGGAGGATGCGTTCGGTCCCGAGACCCTGGGGGCGCTGGGGAACTTCACAAAGCTGGTCTCCGCCCTGATCAGGAGCTACACCGAGAAGTATGACCTCCTGCTGGAGTCGGAGTTGCTCGCATCCATCCGCCGGATGCAGGACCGGGTCAAGTCGGATCCGTCGGAAGCGGCCGTCCTGGATGCCCTTGCCGAGGAATCCGGCCGCCTGGTGAAGTGGGATTATCTGTCCATCACGCTCTGGGCGGAAGACCGCCGGGGATGGGCGATCCAGCGGGTGAGCAACCGGGCCGGGGCTCCCTATCCCGGCCTGGGAGACCCGGTGGATTTCGACGCCAGCATCGTGGGGCAGGTGATCCGGTCCAACCGGGTCCGGTGTATCCAGGACCTGGCGGCGGAGACCGGGCCGCGTTTCTCCCCGGGGGAAGCTCCGGCGCAGGGGGGTTCGTTTCTCTGCATCCCCATCAGCTCCATCGGGCGATGCTACGGCGCCCTCACCCTGGAGAGCGGATCCCGCTCGAACTTCGCCCCTGTGGAGGTGGAGACCATGTACCGCCTGGTGGAGAACGCCGCCTCCGCGCTGGAGGTGCTCTACCTGAATGACATGATCAAGGACCTTGTGGCCGTGGATCAGCTCACGGGCCTGTGGACCCGGCAGCACTTCCTGAAGAGGGCCGAGGAGGAAGTGCGGCGGGCGGAAGACTCCGGAGCCGAGCTTGCCCATGTATCGCTCGCCGTGGACGACATGCAGGGACACAGGGAACGCTACGGCCGGGAGGCAGCCGGCGCCATTGTGGCGCAGGTGGCCAGGATCGTCCGGAGCAACGCCCGGGACTACGATGTGGGGGGGCGGTGGGATGACGACAGCATCGGGATGTTGCTCATCCAGACACCGGGAAGCGACGGGTATCTCTGGGCGGAGAAGGTCCGGGAACAGATTGCATGTTCCGTCATCCAGGCGGGGGGGACGAGTCTGTCGGTGACGGTGAGCGCGGGAGTCAGCGGTCTGGCGGAGGGCATGACGGCCACGCAGCTCCTCGCCGGGGCGTCCGAGGTTCTCCGCCGGGCCAGGGAAGACGGCGGGAACACGGTGCGGGTGGTGTAGGGAGATAGACGAAAGGAGCAGTTGCGGCATGGCGAAACAACAATCTTTCGCGGACAAGGCAATGAAGGGCGCCGCCGCCAAGGGGGCCAAGTGCCCGACGTGCGGGACGGTCTTCCAGCCTGTCCTGATGGTTGCGTCGGAATACGCCCCGGGCAGCAGGAGCTGGAAGTTCAACGAACGGCGCATCCAGATCTGCAAGTGCAACGAGAAACAGGTCTACGCGTAGTCCTGCGCCGGCATCCCTGTTCTCCGCCGGACACCCGGCGGGCACCGTTCTGCGGGAGGAATCTCGGATGAGATTCCTCTCTTGTCTCTGAGGGTACGGGTGCTGGAACCAGGCAAGGTTCTCTTCCTGATACTGGACGGGGTGGGCGCCGGAGAGCTCCCCGATGCCGGGGCCTTCGGCGACAGGGGAAGCAACACGCTCGGGAATACCGCCCGCGCGGTGGGGGGGCTCCGCCTTCCCCACCTGGAGGCCCTCGGCCTGGGGAACATCCTTCCGATTCCCGGCGTCCGGCCCGTGGAGAAGCCCGGGGCCTCGTGGGGAAAGATGGCGGAGCTCTCCCCGGCCAAGGACAGCACCTCCGGGCACTGGGAGCTGTGCGGCCTGGTGGTGAAGGAGCCCTTCCCGGTCTTTCCGGAGGGGTTCCCGCGGGAGGTGCTGGAGAGGTTCCTGCATGTGACGGGTGCCCGGGGCTGTCTGGGCAACAAGGCGGCATCCGGGACGGCCATCATCGGGGAGCTGGGCGAAGAGCACCTGCGGACCGGGTACCCCATCGTGTACACGTCGGCGGATTCGGTCTTCCAGGTGGCCGCACACGAGGACGTGATGGGCCTGGAGGAGCTCTACGACATGTGCCGCAGAACCCGGCGCGGGGTGTGCACCGGGGAGGCGGCGGTGGGACGGGTCATCGCCCGGCCCTTCACGGGAAGCCCCGGATCCTTCCGGCGGACCGCCGGGAGGAAGGACTTCTCGCTGGAACCCCCCGGTCCGACCGTTCTGGATCTGCTGGCCGGCGAGGGGAGGCCCGTCGTGGGCATCGGCAAGGTGGACGATCTGTTCGCGGGGCGGGGACTCCCCCGCACCGTCCATACGGCTTCGAATGCCGAGGGGCTGGAAGCGTTGAGGGAGGCGGCCTCCCGCATGGCAGGGGGGATGGTGTTCGCCAACCTGGTGGATTTCGACACGCTCTACGGACACAGAAATGACCCCGGGGGTCTTGCCCGGGCCCTGGAGGAGTTCGATGCGGCAGTCCCCTCCCTCCTGGCGCTGGTCAGGGAGGCGGACCTGCTCCTGATCACGGCGGACCACGGGAACGATCCGGTGACCCCGAGCACGGATCACTCCCGCGAATTCGTGCCCCTCCTGTGCACCCGGGGCGGCGGACGTCCGGGGGTGCCCCTGGGGGTCCGGGGGAGTTACGCGGATGCTGGGAAGACGGTGGCCGAGTTCTTCGGCTTGGACGGAAGTGGTCTCGCCGGAACCGGATTCCTGAGCCTGTTGCCCTGAGGCGGGGGTCCGGGAGGCAGGCCGCCCCGAGCGGCGGCCCGGGCAGGGGAGGGAGAACAAACGCCCACACACGCATAAGTCGGAAGAGGCGGATGGTCAAGATCTCCAAGCAGTACACGAACCGCGAAAGCCAGTCGCTCGACAAGTACCTCCAGGAGATCGGAAGGGTGGACCTTCTGAAACCCGAGGAGGAGATCGAGCTCGCGCGGCGGATCAAGAAAGGCGATCAGCGGGCTCTCGAGAAACTCACGAAGGCGAACCTGCGGTTTGTGGTCAGCGTGGCGAAGCAGTATCAGAACCAGGGGCTCTCCCTGGGCGACCTGATCAACGAGGGAAACCTGGGGCTGATCAAGGCCGCGAAGCGCTTCGATGAGACGCGGGGATTCAAGTTCATCTCCTATGCGGTCTGGTGGATCCGCCAGTCGATTCTCCAGGCCCTGGCGGAGCAGTCCCGCATTGTCCGCCTTCCGCTGAACCGTGTGGGGGCGCTGAACAAGATCGGCAAGGCCTTCAGCACGCTGGAGCAGGAATTCGAGCGGGAACCGAGTGCCAGCGAGCTTGCGGAAGAGCTGGACATGTCTCTCTACGAGGTCTCCGACACCCTGAAGATCTCGGGGAGGCACCTCTCGATGGATGCCCCCTTTGCCCAGGGGGAGGACAACCGCCTGCTGGATGTGATACAGGATGAGCGGCAGCCCTCCCCCGATTCGGAACTCCTGAAGGAGTCGCTCAGCAAGGAGGTGGAGCGGGCTCTCTCGACCCTCAGCGGGAGGGAAGCCGAGGTCATCCGGCTCTACTTCGGGCTGGGGAGGGAGCATTCCCTGACCCTGGAGGAGATCGGAGAGAAGTTCAAGCTGACGCGGGAACGGGTCCGGCAGATCAAGGAAAAGGCGATCAGACGGCTCCGGCACGCTTCCCGCAGCAAGCAGCTCCGGGCCTATCTGGGCTGACCGGTGGGGGGTTCCTTCCTGCCGCACGCCGCCTCCCTCCGGGGGGCCGCCGCGCTCCCCCTCGTGCTGGCGTGTCTCCTGAGTCCCGGGTGCGGAAGCTCCCTGCCGGGGAAAGGGGTGCGGCCCGGGTCCTCCGAGGGGGCCGCTCCGGCGGGCGGATTCTCCCGCGTCCCCCTCCCCACGGAATCACTCCGGCACAGGATCGAGCCCAGGCGGGATTCCACAAGCTACAGCAACCTCACGCCGGCGGGCATCGACAGGGACAGGGTTCTGCTGGAGGTGCTGGACCTCCTGGGGGTTCCCTATGCCTTCGGGGGCAGAACCCCCGGGGGGCTGGATTGTTCGGGGTTCGCCGCTCTCGTGTACGAGCGTGCGCTGGACCGTCCGCTCCCCCGCTCGGCGCGGGAGCAATTCGGCTCCGGCCGGGATGTCGCGCGCGGAGAACTCCAGTTCGCCGACCTCGTCTTCTTCGGGTCCCCCGGCTCCCCCCCCTCGCACGTGGGCATCTACATCGAGGACGATCTGTTCGCGCACGCGAGCGCCTCCGAGGGGGTCGTCATCTCCTCCCTGGAGCGCCCGTGGTACCGGGACCGGTTTCTCGGTGCCCGGCGGCTGGAGAGGTGATCAGGGGGTGCCCGCGAGCGCCTGGATCTCCGCCTCCGAAAGGGCCCGATGGTGGAGCCGGAGGTCGTCCAGCGCTCCCCGGAAGGGGGAGTGGTCCGGCCAGCTTGTCTCCGCCTCCGCCCCGATGGTCAGCGGGTCGTCATTCGGCGTGAACCCCGAGTAGGAATCGAACGCCCGGAGCGGAACGCCGTTCACGGTGATCTGCATGTAGTGCTCCACCCTGTCAATCACGGCGGCCAGAAAAACCCACCGGTCCTCCGGACAGCCGTGCGACGGGACAAAGTGCTGTCCGGATGAATCCCCCGCAGCGTAGAGCTGGAAGTAGAGCTGGTCCAGGTTGTCCTTGCAGTACAGGGCGTATTCCCTGTTCGCCAAAAAGGGCACCCATCGCTCGGGTCCGCCCTTGTGAAGGACCGGGAGGTAGTTGTTGTGCATGGTGTCCACGCGCACCCAGCAGGTGATCGTCATCCGGTTCACCGGATGGAGGGAGGGCGACGAAGGCACGGTGACTCTGTCATCCACGCCGTCGAACCAGATCGCTCCCGCAGGGTTCCCGTGCCTGTCGGGGACAGGGACGGTTCCGACGGCCGTCCCGTGGTTTCCGTTGCCGCTCACATCCAGGGTGTTGCCGTCGAAGGGGTAGTGGGCCATCAGTCCCGCCCCGGGAGGTGCGGGTCCCCAGGTGACGGATACCTGGATGCCTCCGGTGGAGGGGAGGAGGTGCAGGGAGACCTGTGCGATCTGCTGGGGGCGAACCTCCACATCGATCCGGCCGGAATAGCGTATGACGCCCTGGAGATCCAGGGCGTCCACCGACAGGTGCCAGATTCCCGCCGGGACATCCTCAAAAGCGCCGGCGGCCGCGGGGATGGAGTCCGCCGGGACAAGCTCCAGCATGCGTGTTGCGAACCCCGGGCGGCTGAGATACGCAAGCACGCGCACCACCTCGGGAGGGGGACTCCCGAGCGATATGCTGACGGCACCCGGCCCGGCAGAAGGGCCGGGGATTGCCACCTCGGCCCCCCGATCGCCGCAGGCCTGGAAGAGCAGAGCCATGACGGCGGCTCCGGCAAACACCATGTGTCTGTTCATGTCTACCTCCGTTCATGTTTCCGGAGAGGGCCCCGCCGGCAGCATCCTGGGCGGGGCGGGCGGACTGCCCCCTCCGGGAACATAGGGATGACCCGGGGAAGAAGCAAGTCCCCGCCGGGTGCATGGAGGGGAGCGGCCCCCCTTCCCGTTGAACTTCAGGATGACGCCGGGTATATTATGGATGAGCCCACCAGCCAGGAGAGGTCACTGTGCCCGTTCTGCCGATCTATCTGTACGGACAACCCGTCCTGAGAAAGAAGGCGAAACCGGTCCGCGCTCCGAGCCCCGAGCTTGTGCGCTTCGCCGGGGACATGCTCGAGACCATGCGGGGGGCCCGCGGCATCGGCCTTGCCGCCAACCAGGTGGGGGATCTGCGCCGGGTGATCGTCGTGGACATATCCGATGCAGGGGAGGAATACCGGAACCTTCCGCCGCTTGTGATGGTGAACCCGGCCGTGGTTGCATCGGAGGGGATGTGGATCATGGAGGAGGGGTGTCTGAGCATTCCCGACATCCGGGACGAGGTCGAGCGGGAGGAATCGATCCGCGTGGAATACAGGGATCTGGAGTTCAGGTCCCTGCAGCTTGCAGCGGACGGGCTGCTGGCGCGGGTGATCCTCCATGAGATCGACCACCTGAACGGGGTCCTCTTCCTGGACCATCTCGGCACCGTGAGGCAGAGGCTGCTCCGGGGCCGCCTGAACAAGATCCGCCGCGGGGAGACGGACACGGCCTACCCGGTTGCGGTTCTCGGGTCCGGGGGACTCATCCGGGAAGAGGCGGTACTGTGAACTCCCCCCCGGTCCCTGCGGGCGGAACCTCCGGCGGTCCCTCCCTGGTGTTCCTGGGCACACCCGACTTTGCGGTGCCCGGTCTGGATCTGCTCGTGCAGGCAGGGTTCAGGCCCTCGGTTGTCGTCACAGCCCCCGACAGACCGCGGGGGCGTGGCCTGCATCCCCGTCCCGTGCCCGTGAAGCTGGCCGCCCTCCGGCACGGGCTTCCGGTTCTCCAGCCCGAGAGCCTGCGGGAGCCCGCGTTTCTGTCCTCTGTGAGGGAGCTGCGGCCCGACATCATGGTGGTGGCGGCCTTCCGGATCCTGCCGGTAGAGGTGTACTCCATGGCGCGCCTCGGCTCCTTCAATCTCCATGCTTCGCTTCTTCCCCGCTACCGGGGGGCGGCCCCCATCCAGTGGGCCCTCATCAACGGGGAGCGCGAAACGGGAGTGACGACCTTCCTGCTGCAGGAGAAGGTGGATACGGGAGCGGTGCTGCTGCAGGCGCGCACGGACATCGCCCCCGAGGAGGATGCCGGTTCCCTGCATGACCGCCTGTCCCTGCTCGGCGCCCGGCTCGTCGTGGAAACGGTGGGGATGCTCCTGGGGGGGAAGGCCGCTCCGCTTCCGCAGGACGACGCGCAGGCCACCCCTGCTCCCCGCATCTTCAGGGAGGACTGCCGGCTCCGGTGGGATGCCCCCGCCGCCCGGCTGCACGATCGCATCCGGGGTCTGGCCCCCGCGCCGGGCGCGTTCTCGCTTCTGGAGGGAGGCCTTGTCAAGCTGTTCCGTTCCCGCGTGACGGAGCTCCCCCCCTTCGGGGCACCCGGCGCCCTGCGCGTTGAAGAGGACATGCTGGAGGTTGCCTGCTCCGACAGGGTGCTGGAGATCCAGGAGCTTCAGCAGGAGGGGCGGAAGCGCATGACTGCCCCCAGGTTCATCCGCGGCGCCCGCCTGGGCCCCGGCCTGCGGTTTTCCTGAAGACCGGAGGGGTTCTGTGCAGAGGCAGAACCTCCCCCGTCCTCCCGTCACATGCTCCTGCTCTTCCGGGCGAGAACGCCCGCGCGGGCTGCTTCCTCCTGCGCCTTCTCGCCGGGCACGAAGAAGGGCCTCCCTCCCGGATCCTGACCCGTGCACGCGAGGCTTCCCTTTTCTTCCGCCGCCCCCGAGATTTAACGATTTCTTAACACTTGCTTAACGCACATGAGGCGGGAATTCGGTACCATCGAGCGGCATGGTCCGCTTTCGCGGCCGTGCGCGGGCGACCCGGTGCCCGCTCCGCGCCTTCTCTCCGAAGCTTCCGGAACGCCCCTCAGGTCGGGCCCGCCGCCGGGCGGTTTCGGGGGGAGGATGCCCGCGGGCTGAGTGAAGACAACCAAGGGAGGCCATGTCCACGAACAAGACGGTCATTCTGCTTCTCCTTCTTGCAGGGGCGCTGCCCCTCGCCGGGGGTGAGAAGATCACGGTCAAGGGCTCCGACACGATGGTGATTCTGGGCCAGCGATGGGCGGAGCGATACATGGCGGCTCACCCTCAGATCCGGATTCAGGTGACGGGAGGGGGGTCCGGGACGGGGATCTCCGCCCTCATCAACGGAACCACGGATATCTGCAACTCATCCCGTCCCATGAAGGAGGCCGAGCGGGCCAGGTTGCGCGAGAAATACGGGTCACGCGGGGTGGAGATCAAGTGCGCGCTGGATGGTCTTGCCGTGTATGTCCATGCGGGCAATCCGGTAAGGGATCTCTCCCTGAGGCAGTTGCGGGATATCTTCACCGGCTCCACAACCAACTGGAAGGCGCTGGGCGGTCCCGACCGGCGCATCATACTCTACAGCCGGGAGAACAACTCGGGGACATATGTCTACTTCAAGGACGAGGTTCTGGGAGGAGCGGATTTCGCCCCGCATGCTCAACACATGCCCGGCACCGCCGCCGTTGTGCATGCCGTGGCCAGGGATCCCTGGGGCATAGGGTACGGCGGGGCCGCCTACGGGAAGGGAATCAGGGAGATGAGCATCCGGAGGGAGCCGGGATCACCCGCTTTTCCGCCCGCGCAGGAACACATCCGGTCGGGCGCCTACCCGATCAGCCGCTTCCTCTACCTGTACACCCTCCGGCGTCCGGCCGGCGCCCTCCGGCAGTACGTAGACTGGATCCTGGGGGATGAGGGGCAGGCCATTGTGAGCTCCGTGGGTTACTTCCCGATCCGGTGAGAATGGCTGCCTCCGCGTCCGGCCTCCGGAAGCACGGCGGCGCTCGCGGGCCGGATGCCGGTCCGGGCCTTCGCCGCCGGTTCCGGCTCTCGGAGCGGATCGCCGAGGCTCTGATCACCGGCGTTGCCTTCACATCTCTTGCCGCCATCGTTCTGATCTTCCTGTTCGTGTTCCGGGAGGCCATTCCGCTCTTCGGCACAACGGGGTCCTCCCCCCCCCGTTCGGTTGTCCCCCAAGTCGAGGAGTCCTACGGAGAAGAGTACCTGGGTGGGGGAAGCCGGGCTCTCGAGGCGGAGAAGGCGCAGGCGCCCGGGGAGAAGACCCCGGCGGCGGAGGGGGAAGGGGCTCTGGCGACTCTTCTCTCCGTCGATTGGCAGCCGGTATCGGGGCATCCGCGCTTCGGGCTTCTGCCTCTGGTGCTGGGCACGCTCAAAGTGACCCTCCTGGCCGTACTCATCGCTTCCCCCCTTGCCATCCTCTCCGCTCTTTTCACCGCCTCCTTCGCCCCGCGGAAGCTGAAGGAGGTCATCAAACCCGCCATCGAGCTGCTCGCCGCCTTCCCCTCTGTTGTGATAGGTTTCTTCGCCCTCGTGACTCTGGCCTCCGTCCTGCAGGGGATATTCGGCTTTCAGTATCGCCTGAACGCTCTGGTGGGAGGCATGGCCATGTCCCTGGCCGTCATCCCGATTGTCTATACTGTCGCCGAGGATTCCCTGGCAGCCGTGCCCCGGCCCCTGGGGGAGGGAAGCCTCGCCCTGGGCGCAAGCCGCTGGCAGACCGCCCTCTTCGTCACGCTCCCCGCGGCGACGCCGGGGATCTTCGCCGCCGTTCTGCTCGGGTTCGGCCGCGCTTTTGGAGAGACCATGATTGTGCTCATGGCCACGGGAAACGCCCCGCTCGCGGGTCCCGGACTTCTGGAACCCGTGCGCACCATGTCCGCCTCGATCGGCGCGGAGATGGCCGAGGTGATCTTCGGCGACACGCACTATCACGTTCTCTTCCTCCTCGGTGCCCTGCTCTTTCTCTTCACCTTCGGAGTGCATGCCGTGGCCGAGGGGTGGATACGCCAGCGTTTGCTGCGCCGCTTCCGGGGAGAACCCTGATGCGGAGAGGACTTCTCGGTCCGTCGGTGATCCTGCTTTCCGGTTTCGCGGTCCTTCTGGTTGTTGCGATGCTCCTTCTGGTCTCGACGACCATCCTCCTGGGGGGAGCGGAGACGTTGACCTGGGAGTTTCTGACTGCCCCCCCCAGGGAGGGCATGACGTCGGGGGGGATCTTCCCGGCCATTCTGGGGACCGTCCTCCTCGTTCTCCTGATGTCCCTGGCCGGCGTACCTGCAGGGGTCGTCACGGCCCTGTACCTGAGCGAGTATGCCGGCAGGCGGTCCGTCCCGGCGCGGTCCATCCGGTTCGCCGTCCAGACCCTCGCGGGAGTCCCCTCCATCGTGTTCGGCCTCTTTGGTCTGGGGTTCTTCGTGCAGTTTGTGGGATCGGGGATGGACCGTCTGCTGACAGGCGGGGCCCAGCTCCGCTGGGGCCAGCCCAACCTCCTGTGGGCGAGCCTGACCATGGCGCTTCTGACGCTGCCCGTGGTGATTGTCTCGGTGGAGGAGGCGCTCAGGACCGTCCCGCAGGACCTCCGGGAGGCGAGCCTTGCCCTGGGCGCCACGCGATGGCAGACGGTCCGGAGGGTTGTGATCCCCAACTCCATGAGCGGCATCCTGACCGGGACCATCCTGGCGGTCAGCAGGGGGGCAGGGGAGGTGGCGCCGATCCTGTTCACCGGCGTTGCCTACTACCTGCCTCATCTTCCCGGCGCGCTCTCGGACCAGTTCATGCACCTGGGGTACCACGTCTACATCATGTCAACGCAATCTACGGATGTGGAGGCAACGCAGGGGATTCAGTATGCCACGACGCTGGTGCTGCTGGTCCTGACGCTTCTTCTCAACTTGTCCGCTATCGTCCTGCGCTCCCGCTTGCGCGGGGGTGGACGGAGGGTGCGCCGGGCATGAGCACCGAGCTCCCGAAAATCAGGATACGCCGGCTCGCAGTGCAGTACGGCAGGCAGATTGCGCTCCGGGACATCACCATGGATATCCGTCCCTACCGTGTCACCGCCCTTATCGGACCCTCGGGGTGCGGGAAGTCCACCTTTCTCCGTTCCCTCAACCGGATGAACGAGCTCATCGACGGTGTCCGGACCGGGGGAGAGGTATATGTGGACGAGACGAACATCTATGCCCGGGAGGTGGACGTGGTGGAGCTCCGGAAGCGGGTGGGCATGATCTTCCAGAAATCCAACCCCTTCCCCAAGTCGATCTACGACAACGTGGCCTATGGGCCCCGCATCAACGGCATCCGGGACAGGGTGCGCCTGGATGAGATCGTGGAAACGAGCCTCCGCCGCGCCGCCCTCTGGGACGAGGTGCGGGATGATCTCCGCAAGAGCGGACTGGCCCTGTCAGGAGGCCAGCAGCAGCGGCTCTGCATAGCCCGCGCCCTTGCCGTGGACCCCGAGATCCTCCTGATGGACGAGCCGGCGAGCGCCCTTGACCCCCTTGCCACATCCAGGATCGAGGAACTCATGTACGAGCTGAAGGAGCGCTATACCATCGTGATCGTGACCCATAACATGCAGCAGGCCGCGCGCGTGAGCGACGAGACGGCCTTCTTCTATCTCGGGGAGCTGGTGGAAATGGGCCCGACACGGGCTCTCTTCACGACCCCCCGCGAGAAGCGCACGGAAGAGTACATCACCGGACGATTCGGATAACCCCGGGAAGATGTTTCTCCCGGCCGGTGCTCCCGCTCCGGGTCCCGCTGTTCGGAAGCTTCCGTTTGCGGTTCCCCGCGTGAATCGCTATCTTTTCCGAAACCGCCGGCTGACGACCCGGACAGGAGATGGAGCGGCATTTCTTCCAGGAACTTGAGGTTCTCAAGACCACGCTGATACGCATGGGGAGCCTGGCCGAGGAGGGTGTGGCCCATGCCGTGCGCTCCCTGCTCCAGCGCGACGCAGAGCTCGCCAGGCAGGTCCTGGAACGCGAGGCCCGTATCAACGCCTTCGAGGTCGAGGTGGACGACCTTGTCGTGGATCTCCTTGCACTGCAACAGCCGGTGGCGACCGACCTCCGCTTCATCCTGGCGGCTTCCAAGATCAACGGCGACCTGGAGCGGATCGGAGACCACGCCGTCAACATCGCCGAATCCGCCCTCCTCTGCGCCTCGCTCCCGCCCATCTCCCCCGGGGTGGATATCGCGGCCCTGGCGGAGACTACCAAGAGAATGCTCAAGGATTCCATCGACGGGTTCATCCAACGCGCTCCCGAAACGTGCCGCGCCGTGCTCCGCGGCGACGACCTGATAGACGACATGCACAAGGGGGTGATCAAGGGCCTGGTGGAGCAGATCCGGAGCGATCCCTCGACCCTGGACTATGCGCTGGAGCTGATGCGGGTCAGCCGGAACCTGGAGCGGGTCGCCGATCTTGCCACGAACATCGCGGAGGACGTGATCTTCATGACGGAAGCCATGGTCGTGAAGCACGGCATGGGTTCCGCCGGCCGGGCCTCCTGACGGGCCCTCCGGGGGGGTCGCCTCACCTGTTGCCTCATTGCATGGCAGGACCGAAAGCGGTATCTTTGGCGGGGAGTCGTTTCACAGCCGTTCCACGGTGAGCCGGCATCCTCCCTCCCGGGGCGCGCGGATCGGGCCTCCTCGTCCGGGAGTCGATCGCGGATCCTCTCGTGGGGAAGACCATCACCATAGCGAACCAGAAGGGGGGGGTGGGCAAGACCACCACCGCCGTCAATCTGGCCGCGTGCGTCGCCGCCGCGGAGAAGAGGACTCTCCTGGTGGATGCCGATCCACAGGGAAACGCCACCAGCGGATGCGGTCTGCGGACCCGGGAGGGCCGCTCCACCTATGAACTGATCATGGGAGAGGCCCGCGCGGAGGATCTCCTTGCCGCCACCTCCATGCCCTTCCTTTCCATGATTCCGGCCCACATCAACCTGGTGGGGGCCGAGGTTGAGCTGGTGGGTGCCCAGGAGAGGGAAACGCGGCTGCGGGCCGCGCTGGATTCCGTCCGCGACCGCTTCGAGTTTATCTTCATCGACTGCCCTCCCTCCCTGGGATTCCTCACCCTGAACGCCCTGACCGCGTGCGATGCCGTCCTTATCCCGGTGCAGTGCGAGTACTACGCCCTGGAGGGGCTGGGCCAGCTCCTGAACACGATCACGATGGTCAAGAAAGGCCTGAACCGCACCCTGGACATCGAAGGGGTGCTGCTGACCATGTACGACAGCCGCCTGCGTCTGTCGCACCAGATCGCCGAAGACGTCCGGAAGTACTTCGGGGAGAAGGTCTTCAAGGCCGTGGTGGCGCGGAATGTGCGTCTCAGCGAGGCGCCCAGTTTCGGGAAGCCGATCATCCTTTACGACGCGATGTCCGCGGGAACGCGGAATTACATGGAACTCGCGCAGGAGTTCCTGGTGCGCAACAACCATCGGGTGCTGACTGCGTAGCATGGGAGAAGGGGATATGTCCAAGGTGAAACCGGTGCTCGGGCGCGGTCTGGCTTCCCTGATCCCGGCCGCGGAGAGGGAGGTCATTCCGGAGCGGTCCTCCGCCCGGGCCGACGACGGCGTCTCGACAGGGGTGATCGCCCACATTGAGCTGGCCATGGTCCAGCCGAATCCCTACCAGCCGCGGGCCGATTTCGATCCGGTGACCCTGGAGGAGCTCCGGAGATCCATCCAGGAAAAGGGGGTCATCCAGCCCGTCACCGTGCGGCGTCTGGAGCAGGGTTACCAGCTGATCTCGGGGGAGCGGCGCGTGCGCGCCGCGCGCGAGGCGGGGCTTGCGGCCATTCCTGCCTACATCATCGCCGTCGCATCCAACGAGGAGATGCTGGAGCTTGCCCTCATCGAGAACCTCCAGAGGGAGCATCTCAACCCCATCGAGATCTCCATCTCGTACAAGCGGCTGATTGACGAGTGCCACTATACCCAGGAGCAGCTTGCCGACCGGATCGGAAAGGACCGCTCCACGGTGGCCAACATCCTCCGGCTCCTGAAGCTCCCCGTTCCGGTCCAGACCGCCCTGCGCAAGGGACAGCTGACCAACGGCCATGCCCGCGCCCTGATATCCATCGAGGATCCCGTCCTCCAGATGGACATCTTCCGGCGGACGATCGATGACGAGCTCTCGGTGCGCGAGGTGGAGCGGCTGGTCCGCTACAAGGCGCGGCGGCGGGCCCCCCGTGCCGTCCCACCCCGCCCGCTTCCGGACAGCGCCCTTGCAGGCATCGAAGACCGCCTTCGCCGGCAATTCGGCACCAAGGTGGAGGTCCGGCCGCTCCAGGACGGCAAGGGACAGGTCGTGCTGGAGTACTACTCTGCCGACGACCTGGAACGCATCCTGGAGCTCCTCTCCACGGCAGGCGAACCGTCATCCTGAGGAGGCCTCCCATGAACAGACCGATACGGACCGACAGGGCCCCTGCGGCCATCGGACCCTACAGCCAGGGTATCATCGCCGGGGGGACGCTGGTGTTCACGGCGGGACAGATTCCCCTGGACCCCTCCTCCGGAACCGTGGAGGGACCGGACATACGGTCCCAGACCCGCCGGGTTCTGATGAACCTGCAGGGCGTGCTGGAAGGGGCGGGAAGCGGCCTCAGCCTGGTCGTCAAGACCACCGTCTTCCTGAAGGACATGAACGATTTTTCCGCCATGAACGAGGTGTACGCCGAGTTCTTCCCCGGGACACCCCCGGCCCGCACCACGGTGGAGGTATCCCGCCTCCCGCGGGAGGTGCGGGTGGAAATCGAGGCCGTTGCCACGCTCCCCCCGAAGTGAAGTTCCGCATGGAGCGCCTCAGACCGGTGATCGTGTTGCTGCTGGTGTTCGCTTCCGGGCTGGCGGCGCAGGAGCCCGGTGCTCTTCGGGCGGACACCTCCGCCCCGGCCCCAGTGGAGACCCCTCTCTGCGAGGCCGCCAAATCCCCCGGACTCGCCCTCCTGTTTTCCGGCCTCCTGCCGGGCGCCGGGCAGCTCTACAACGAGTCATACCTGAAGGTTCCGGTGATTGCCGGCTGCACGGCGTACTTTGTGTCACGGTGGCTGTACTACGACCGCCTCGCGGAGGAGGCCCGCGCGCGGTACGCCGCCAGCCTCCTGGCGATCCCCTCGGGGGACGGGCTGCAGGTCCGGCTGAGGGAATACTACAAGGAACAGAGGGATACGTACACCTGGTATCTGGTGATTCTCTACGCGGTAAACCTCGCCGATGCCTTCGTGGATGCGAGCCTCTATGACTTCGACGTGGGGGAGAATCTCTCGCTGGCCCTGCTCCCCGCGGCACCGTCCGGTCTGCGCGTGCAGGTGAGCTTCTGAGGCCGGCGTGCTGAACGTCATCTGGCTCGCTCTTCTCATCATCGGCATCCTGGCCGCCGCGGGAGGAGACCTCCTCGGAGGGGGGGATGCGGGCGCGGCGTTTCCCCGCCTCACGGCGGTGACCAACCAGGGGATTGTGGAGTCCTCCCGGACCGGGGTGACGCTCGCCCTGGGTCTTGTCGGCATCATGTCGCTCTGGCTGGGCGTGATGCGTGTGGCCGAGGAATCGGGCCTGATCCGCGCCCTCGCCCGGCTCCTGGCCCCCCTCATGAAGAGGCTTTTCCCCGACGTTCCGCCCGATCATCCCGCCATGGGCGCGATGGTCATGAACATGGCGGCCAACATGCTGGGTCTGGCCAACGCCGCCACCCCCCTGGGCCTCAAGGCGATGGAACATCTGAACGCCCTCAACCGGAAGGCCGGCACGGCCACAGATGCCATGTGCACCTTCCTGGTCATCAATACCAGCAATGTCCAGATCATCCCGGCGACCGTCATCGCCCTCCGCGCGTCGGCGGACTCGGCGGATCCCGCGGGGATCCTGGGAGCCTCCATCCTTGCCACGGCGGCCTCCACGCTGGTGGGGGTGGCGGCGGTCAAGCTGCTGGCACGCCTTCCCCGGTACCGCAGACAACTCGACCCGTGATGGACACCCTCGCGCGCATCATCCAGGTTGCCTCCATCCTGGCGATTCCGGCCCTGATGCTGTTCGTGCTGGCATACGGGGCGGCGCGCGGAGTGCGTGTCTACGAGGTTTTTGTGCGGGGGGCCCGGGAGGGGTTTCAGGTGGGGGTCCGCATTATCCCCTACCTGGTGGCCATGCTGGTGGCCATCGGGGTGTTCCGCGCGGGGGGCGCCATGGACCTTCTGGCCGCAGGGCTTGCCCCCGTGACGGACTTCCTCGGGATTCCCCCGGAGACGCTTCCCATGGCCCTGATGCGGCCCCTCTCGGGGAGCGGCGCCCTGGGGGTTCTTTCGGATCTCCTTCACACCCACGGACCGGATTCGCTCATCGGCCGCATGGCGTCGGTCATGATGGGCAGCGGAGAGACGACCTTCTATGTTCTTGCCCTCTATTTCGGGTCCGTCTCCATCGTGCGGACCCGCCATGCCGTTCCCGCAGGGCTCGTGGCGGATCTCACGAGTTTCCTGCTCTCGGTCTGGATTGTCCGGACGCTGCTCGGTTGAGGCTTGCTTTTCGCCGGTTCGTTGGGTATGTTCTGAGGGCTGTTTCAATGCGAGAACCATGAAAAGCCACCGCGCGTGCGTTCCGTGACACGCGCCTTCCGGGTTCCGTCCCGCCGGAGGGCGGTGCCTGCGGGAGTTTCCCTGTCCGCTCACTTCCTGCCATGAACCTGCTCAACAGGGCGGTTGTTGCCGCCGTTCCCTTTGTGCCACGGGCGCTTGTCCGCCGGTTCGCCTCCCGCTATATCGCGGGAGAGACGGTGGACGATGCAATCCGCACGGTCCGGCAGCTCAACGCCGACGGCGTCTGCACCACGCTGGACGTGCTGGGCGAGGACGTCACCAACGCGACGGAGGCCTGCTCCTGCCGGGATCAGTCCATCGAGGTCCTGCGCGTTATTGCCCGGGACAAGCTCGATTCGAATCTCTCCATCAAGCTCACCTCCCTGGGCCTGAAGCTGGGCCTGCCGGTCTGCATCGAGAACGTGCGTGCGATTCTGGTGGAGGCGGCGCGGCGGGACATCTTTGTCCGGTTCGACATGGAGGATTCGACGTGCACGGCCGACACGATTGCCGTGTTCCGGGCGCTCCACGCCGGGTTCCCGGGGACGGGCATTGTCGTCCAGGCGTACCTGCACAGGACGGAGGCGGATGTCAGGGAGCTTGCCGCCGTCCGGACGAGCTTCCGGCTCTGCAAGGGCATCTACAGGGAGCCGCCCGGCATCGCGTTCCAGGGAAGGGAGGAGGTGCAGCGGAATTTTCTGAAGCTCCTGGCCATGATGCTGGAAGCGGGATGCTATGTGGGCATTGCCACGCACGACACCGTCCTGGTGGACGGGGCCCGGGAGATGATCCGCCGGCGCGGACTCTCCCGGACGGAGTATGAGTTCCAGATGCTCCTGGGTGTGCGGCCCGAGCTCCGGCGGAAGCTGGTGAAGGAGGGGCACCGGGTCCGGCTCTACGTGCCGTTCGGGGAGCACTGGTACGGGTATTCCGTGCGCCGCTTCAAGGAGAACCCCGAGATCGCGGGGTACGTCTTCAAGGCATTGTTCCAGAGAAACAGGTAGCGGGGCGGGGCCACGCCCCGCAACCAACCAACACCACAACGCGAGGAGCCGCCATGGCAGAGACTCAATCCCCCGGGGCCGGGGTGCGCTACAAACCGTATGTCCCCCCGGAGTCGGATATGAAGGAATTCACGATCCGGGCGCTTGTGATCGGGCTGGTCATGTCCATCATCCTCGGCGCGGCCAACGCCTATCTGGGACTGAAGGCCGGGATGACCATCGCGGCCACCTACCCGGCGGCGGTGATCGGGATGGCGCTCCTGCGGATTGTGCGGGGCTCGATCCTCGAAGAGAACTTCGCCCGCACGGTGGGCTCCATCGGGGAGTCGGTGGCCGCAGGGGCCATCTTCACTCTTCCCGCCTTCTTCATTGCCGGACTCTGGCCCCAGTTCGCCACGCCGCAGCACTACCTGGAGTCCACCGCCATCATGATGGCGGGCGGGGTGCTGGGAATCATGTTCGTGGCCCTGCTGCGGAGGGTGATGGTGGAGGATGTGGAGCTTCCCTTTCCGGAATCGCTGGCGGCCTCGGAGATCCATAAGGCCGGCCGCTCCGGCGGAACGGGGGCCAAGTTCCTGTTCAGCGCCATGGGGATCGGCGCCGTGATCCAGGCGCTGGGGCAGTTCCGCTTCTTTGCCACCACCTGGGAGCATTTCGTGCCGTTTGCCCGGTCCGTCATCACGCTCCGCAAGGGAGATGCGGCGGCGGGTGTCGCCGCCCAGGAGGTGGCGGGGAAGAGCGGCATCGTCCTCAGTTCCCCCGGGGTGAGCCCGGCCTATATCGGGGTGGGATACATCATCGGACCCAAGCTGGCCTCCCTGAACTTCAGCGGGGGACTCCTGGCCTGGGGGCTTTTCGTCCCCATCCTGACCTACTTCATCGGTCCGAGCCTTCTGGAAGGGCATGTCTCGGGAGGGGAGGGGGACTGGAGCGCCCTGGCGCAGAACGCCTGGAAGTTCATCGTGCGGCCGATCGCGATTGGAGGCATGCTCGTGAGCGCCGCCTTCACCCTGTGGCGGATGCGGAAAAACCTGGTGACCGGTCTGCGGCGTTCGGTGGGCGACGTGCGGAAGGCCGCCGGCGGCGAACAGGCGGCCATCCGGACGGAGCAGGACCTCCCCTTCAAGTGGATCATGGGGGGCATCGGACTGGCGGCTGTCGCGACATTCCTGATCTACAACTACTTCTCCCAGGACATGACGGCCGCCCTCGTGGCGACCGTCGTCATGGTGATTGCGGGGTTCTTCTTTGCCGCCGTCTCCGGCTACCTGGTCGGCATCATCGGCTCCAGCAACAACCCGATCAGCGGGCTGACCCTCTCCACCCTGCTCGTGGCAGCCCTGCTGATGGTTGCCCTGGGCATGCAGGGGGATCCCGGTGTGGCCGCGGTGCTGGGTGTGGCCGCCGTGGTGTGCGTCTCCTCGGCGGTGGCGGGCGAAATGCTCCAGGATCTGAAAGTCGGACACATCCTGGGAGGCACTCCCTGGAAGATGCAGGTGGGCGACCTGTTCGGGATCGGGCTCGCCTCTCTCGTGATGTTCCTCCCCCTGGTGGTCCTTCATCAGGGAGACATCAACACGGGGGGTACGGGGTTCGGAGGCCGCAATCTGCCTGCGCCGCAGGCCAGCCTGATGGCGCTCCTTTCCCGTGGCATCGTGGGAGGCGAAATGGCATGGCCCCTGATCATCGTGGGCATGCTGATGGGCCTCGGGTTCGTTCTGATGCAGGTCCGGAGCCCCATGCTCGTGTGCGTGGGCATGTACCTTCCTCTGGAGACCACCTTTGCCATCTTCATCGGCGGGCTTATCAAGGGAGGAGTCGAGCGGATGAATGCCCGGCGGGAGCATAACGGCGCGCAGAAGGCGCGGGTGGAGAACACGGGAGTGCTGCTGGCCGCCGGCCTGATCGCCGGGGAGGCCCTGATCGGCCTGCTGTTCGCCGGAATGGCCTTCTTCGAGATCCCGTACCAGACGTTCTTCCCGTCGCTCATCGGGATTCTGCCGCTCCCGTTCGGCTTCAGCCTGATTGTGTTCCTGGTGATCGCCTGGATTCTGATTCAGATCCCGGTGGCCAACGCGGGGAAGCCCGACGAGCCTGCGCCGCCGAGCGCCGTTGTCTGAGGCCGGCGGTCCCCCCGGCCGGGCGCGCGCGGGCCCCGGGAGCCGGGAGATTATGCCGGGGAGCCGTCCGTGCAGGAATGCTCCGTGGGAAACCCGGCCGGACGGAACCGCGGTGATTCTGGTGCCGAAATTCCGCAGCCGCATCCTGCGGCGGTGGCTCGTGCCCCTTCTGGCCCGGCCCGACATCCGCCTGCATCTGGACCGGTTCGGAACCTTTGCGTGGGGGTGCTGCGACGGCACCCTCACGATCGGAGAGATGGGCGCCCGGATGGCCGCGGAATTCGGCCAGGAGGAATCATCGGCGGTGGAGCGTCTCTGCCGGTTCTTTCATCCGCTCGTGCGGGAGGGGATTCTGCTGCTGGAGGAACAGCCCCCGGGGCCGCACGGGGAGAAACAAACCAACAACATCCGTTCACCGATCTGACTCAGGAGGATACCGTGTCCCGTGCCATCGAAGGTCTGCAGCCCGCACTCGTCTGGAAGTACTTCGCCGAGATTTCCCGCATCCCCCGCTGCTCCAAGAAGGAGGAGAAGATACGCGCCTATGTGCTGGCCACGGCCCGGCGGCTCGGCCTTGAGGCGCAGGCCGACAAGGCCGGAAACGTCCTGGTGCGCAAGGCCGCCTCTCCCGGCAGGGAGGACGCGCGCAGCGTGGCCCTCCAGGGGCATCTGGACATGGTCTGCGAGAAGAACAAGACCACCAAGCACGATTTCTCACGCGATCCCATTCAGCTCGTGCGGGAGGGGAACATCCTGAGAGCCGACGGGACCACCCTGGGCGCCGACAACGGCATTGCCGTGGCCACGAACCTGGCCATCATGGAGGACCGTTCCCTCGAGCACGGCCCCCTGGAGTTCCTCTTCACGGTGGATGAGGAAACGGGTCTGACAGGGGCCAACAGGCTCGCCGGCGGATGGCTGCGGAGCCGGACTCTCCTGAATCTGGATTCGGAGGAGGAGGGGGCCGTGTACGTGGGATGCTCGGGCGGGAGGGACACGCGCGGCACCTGGCGCCTGGAGCAGACGGCGGGCCCCGCAAGCGCCGCGGCGCTCCGGGTGAAGGTGGGAGGGCTCCGGGGAGGGCACTCGGGACTCGAAATCGACAAGGGCAGGGGCAATGCCATCAAGATCCTGGGCCGGGCGCTGACCCGCCTGGAGGCGAAGGGGGCGCGTCTGGCGCGTCTGGCGGGGGGAAACAAGCACAACGCGATCCCGCGGGAGGCGGAGGCGGTTGTGTACGTGCCGGTCCGCATGGTTCCCGATGCGCTGCGCTCCGTGGAGGAGTTCCACCTCATCGCCCGGGCCGAGCTGGGCGGGGTGGACCCGGATCTGACCGTGGAGGCCTCCGTGCTGAAGGGGATGCGGCGGGGAAAGGTCATGAAGCCGGCCCTGCAACGCGCCCTCCTGTGCGCCGTTTCCGCTCTGCCGCACGGAGTGACCAGGATGAGCGCGGACATCCCCGGCCTGGTGGAGTCCTCCACGAATGTGGCGGTCATCCTCCCGAAGGGGAAGGGGGTGACCATCGTGACAAGCCAGCGCAGCTCCATCGCCTCCGAGCTGTCCGAGCTGTGCGAGACGGTGGAGAACATCCTGCTGCTGGCGGGGGCCGAAGTGCGGCACGGGGACGGGTATCCGGGATGGAAACCGAACCTGGATTCGCCCATCCTTGCGGTGGCCCGGTCCACCTATCAATCCCTCTTTGGAAAGCAGCCGGAGGTGAAGGCGATTCATGCGGGTCTGGAGTGCGGCATCATCGGGGAGCGGTGTCCCGGTATGGACATGGTTTCCTTCGGTCCCACGCTCGAGGGAGTCCACTCCCCCGACGAGAAGATCCACATCGACACCGTGGAGAAGTACTACCGGTTCCTCCTGGCCATCCTGAAGAACGTCCGGTAGGCGGAGAGCCGCCCCGCAGTGGGCGGATGCCGCTCCCGAAGGGTCGGGCCCTGGATTCGGTCTCATCAGAACAACGGAGGTGGTATGCGATCCATGCATGTGTCTGCTCTTCCTGCAGTGATCCTCTGCGCTCTCGGGCTGGTGTTCCTGTGGCCGTCCTGCAGCAAGGACGAGGCCGCGGTGAATCCGCCGCCGGCGGGCCAGCTTCCCGCCATTGACTTCTCAGCCGCGTCCCCATCCATCACCGTGGCATCGGGATCGGGCGCCACACGGAGGAGAATCACGGGGGGAACCCTTCCCTACACCCTGACGGCGGAGCCGGATACGGGCGTGGCGGAGGCGGAACTCCGAACCGACACCCTCACCGTCACCCCGAAAGGCCCGGGTTCCACATCCCTGACCATCACCGACTCCTCTCCCCGTCCGGGGGATGGATCCCCCAAGGTGCTGGTTCTCGCCATCGCGGTGACGGGCGGGACAGGCGGGCTCACCGCGTATCCTCCCGAGGTGTTCGTGGAGGTGGGTCACACGGCGCCCACGGGGATATCCGGCGGCGTCCCTCCCTACAGCATCCAGACCCCCCCGTCACCGGGCATTGCCACAGCCATGCTCAACGAGAACGCCGTCATGGTGACCGGGGTCTCCCTGGGCAGCACGAGCATGGTGGTGCGGGATGCCGCACAGCCGGCCCACACCGTCACCATCCCCATCACCGTCAACACCGGAGGAGGCGCGATACAGATCACGGTGGGATCGGGCACGACTCCTTCCTATTCCTGGACGGGAGGGGGGGTCGTGCAGCTTCATGTGATCAACACGACAAACGGGTCCTTTGCCTGGTGGATCACGTGTCCCTCCCACTGCATCCAGTCCCCCGTGACCCACGGAACAGTGCCCTCCGGGGTTGCGGAGTATCTTAGGAACGAGCCGGTGCTGACTCCCGGCGTGCAGTACCAGGTGGTGGTCAGCCGGAATGACGGTTCCGTGGGGAACCGTCTCTTCACCCCGTAAAGCCGTGCGCGGCCCCGGCGCACGGGGAGGAGCCGTGCAGCAGGCCGGATGCGGGGAGGGAGCCGCACAGTGAAGTTCCCCGGCGGCAGGGCTTTCCCTCCCCGGGGGGAATTCCCCCTGCGCACCCGGCCGGGGCCGCCCAGGAGGGACAGGACGGGCTACGTTCCCCCCCTCTGGTGGTCTCTCGCTCCGGCGGCGGCTGCGTTGTGCCTGTACGGTCTCTGGGCCCCGCCCGTCTCGGGGGATAAGGACGGAAGCGAGTTCACCCTTGTCCTTGCCCTCAACGGGATTCCCCACCCCACCGGTTATCCCCTGTACTCCCTGCTGGGTCACCTCTTCGTTCGGGGGCTCCGGGTTTTGGGAACCGGAGCACCCCACGCGGCCAACCTCTGGAGCGCGGCAGGGGGGGCTGTGGCGGTCTTCTTCCTGCACGCCTCGGTTCTTCTCCTGGCTCCCGCGGGGGAGCCCGCCGGAGGCGTGGTGCGGTCGGTGCGCGCTCTCGTCCCCGTCGCCCTCTTTTCCCTCAACCCGCTCTGGACCTACGAGACCACAAGTGCCGAGGTATACGCCTGGCACCTGGCGTGGACCTCCGGGTGTGTCTTCCTCTATGTCCGGCTCATCATGCATGCGGATGCCGCGGCGGGACCCTTGCCTGCCCGGCGCTGGGCCCTCTGGGGTCTCGTGTGCGGGGCGGGAGCGGCGCACCATGCCACGTGGATCCTGGTGGCACTCCCCCTGACTGTTCATCTCATCCTGCGTGGGCGCGGGGGGCGGAGGAGGGCCGTGGCCGCCATCCCCGGCCTGTGCCTTCCCCCGCTGGCGGGATTCGGCTTTATCGCCTGGAGGGCTTTTCACCCCGCCGCCTGGCAGTGGCCTGCCCTGGGGCCCGGGTGGGGGGAGGCGTGGGAACATGTACGCGGTGCGGCGTACGGCGGGTTTCTGGGTTCCTTTGCGCCCTCGGGCGAACAGGCGGCGCTCCTGGCGTCTTATCTTTATCCTTTTCTTTTCCCCTTTCTGGCCTCCCTGGCCGGAGCCGCCTGGCTCTGCCGCTCCCGGAACGAGGGGGCGCCGCTGGGTGTGCTGCTGCTGGCGGCTGTTCTCTCCCTGGCGTTTGCATTCTCCTACGGGGTGCCGGATCCCGGATCGTACTTCCTGACTCCCCTCGCGCTCGGCTCGCTTGGTCTCCTTCCCCTTCTGGAACGGGTTGGGGAGAGGAGTGCGCTCCTGCGAACGGCGGCGCGGGTTGCCTGGGCGGGGTTGTTCCTGTTGACGGCATTCCTGGCCTTCCGGTGGACAGAGACTGCCGTTGAGAGGGCCCGTGTGTTCGGGGAATTCGACCGCCTGTGTGTTTCGATGTGGCGCGCCGTTCCGGAAGGGGAGGTCCTTGTCGTGTGGCCCAGCGACATGCACCTCCGGCTGGTTGAGTACCAGATCCTGCGGGGGGAACGGCCCGATGTTTTCGTCCTGAATCCGTTCCTCCTGCGTGCAGAACGCCCCCGGCGTGAGTTCGTGAGCCGGTTCGGGTTCGATCCCTCCGAGGGGGGCGGCGGCGCGCGGACCCAGGGGAGATACCTGGAGCATGTCATGACCCGGCTCCGCCTGAGGAGTCCGGTCCCGGTGGTGGTGTTCGACCCTGAACGGGCTTCGGTCCGCCTCCTGGGGAGGGACGGATCCTGACACGGCGGAGGGGGCGCCGCACCCACATCCTCCCGTTGAATCTTCCCGGGCTTTCTCGTAGGTTGATGTGCATGGAACGGGATGGTATGCGCGGGAGGGGTAGGTCGGGACTCCGGATCCCCACCCCGACAGGGGGGGCTCTTGCCGCTATGCTGCTCGTCTGCGGCGCCTGGTCCCTCCCCGGCGGGGGGAGGGCGGAGGGGGACCTGCCCGCCCTTCTGCGGCGGGATGCCGGGAACGGCTCGGATTTCGGTGTCCGGGATGCCTACAAGCTCCTTCACCAGGCCTGTTTCGGGCCCGCTCATCTCGTGGCCGACAGCTCGGGGGCAGAGGCGATGCTCGTCCGGGAGCTGGAGTCCCTGGACACAATCTCCCGTCAGGAACCCCTCGTGGAGGAACTTGGGGGGAGAGGGCTGTATGCGCGCGTGAACCTCCGGCCTTTCAAGAGGTTAAACCTCTCCCCGCGGCATCTGGTCGAATGCATGATAAGGAGCGCAGCGGAAACCCCTTCCGATACGGCGGTGTTCTTCCGGAACTGGGGAGAGCTGCGGAAGCTCGCGGGCGGGGGAATCCTCCCTTTTCCGGCGGAGGAGGTGGATCTCTGGGATGAGCGGGTGCGGCAGGGGAATCTGGGCCCCGTGCGCCACAGCAGGGCCTATGTGGCGTCCCGCCGGCCTGCCTACCGGGTGGTGGGGCTCCGCCTTGCGCACAGACTCGTACAGGAAGGAAATCAACCATGAAGAGAATCGGTCCCGTGTGGTGGATATCGGGCGTGGGGCTCCTGCTGGGTGCCGGTGCACTGCTGCTCCTGACGGGGGCCGGGGGAGGGGAGCCCTCCTTCCGGTCCGAAAGGGTGGATCGGGGGGGGATTGTCGCCGCCATCAGCGCTACGGGCACACTGAACGCGGTCACGACGGTGCAGGTGGGATCCCAGATCACCGGGACCATCGCCCGTCTGGGGGCTGATTTCAATTCCGTGGTGCGCGAGGGGGATCTGCTCGCACAACTGGATCCCACGTTCCTCCAGGCGTCCGTGAATGAGCAACAGGCAAACGTGGACCGGGCATCGGCCCAGGTGAACGAGGCGGAACGGAACTTCGCGAGGACCACGGATCTCTTCCGGAAGTCGCTGGTCTCGCAGGCCGACCTGGATGCGGCCACGACGGCGCTCGAGTCGGCCCGGGCCACCCTGAAACAGACAGGGGCCGCCCTGGACAGGGCGCGGGTCAACCTGCGGTACGCCACCATCCGCGCCCCTATCGGCGGCGTGGTGATCTCCCGCGCCGTGGATGTGGGCCAGACGGTCGCCGCCAGTCTCCAGGCCCCCACCCTCTTCACGATCGCCCAGGATCTGCGGAAGATGCAGGTGGAAGCCAGCGTGGATGAGGCGGACATCGGAAGCGTGAAGCCCGGCCAGCGGGTCACATTCACCGTGGATGCCTTTCCCGAAGAGCAGTTCGAAGGCCGGGTGGGGCAGATCCGGCTGGCTCCCGTCATTACGCAGAATGTGGTGACCTACACGGTCATCATACTCGTGGCGAACCCCTCCCAGCGTCTGATGCCCGGCATGACCGCCACCGTCTCCATCGAAGTCGGCCGGAGCGACGGCGTCCTGCGCGTCCCCCTGCAGGCCACCCGGTTCTCCCCCCCTTCCGACGAGGCCGCCCCTTCAGAGAGGCCCCGGGTGGAGCGTGCGGGAACGCCGGGGAAGAAGGGGGGGGGCGAACCCTCCGGCCGGGTCTGGGTTCTGGAGGATGGAAAGCCGCGCGCGGTGCGCTTCCTGCGGGGCCTGCAGAACGCCAGGTATGTGGAGGTTCTCCGGGGTTCCCTGAAGGAAGGGGACGAGGTGATCGTGGCGATGGAGGGAGGGGAGGAGGACCCCCGGCGCACGCAGAATCCCTTCGTGACCACCATGCCGCGGGGAGGGAGGAGGGGATTCTGAGGGTGAAATTCCGGGAGAGCCTGCGCATCGCCGTAGAGTCGCTGCTCCGGCACAAGACGAGGGCCATCCTCACCATGCTGGGCATCGTCATCGGCGTGGGCGCGGTGATTGCCATGGTGGCCGTGGGGCAGGGGGCTCAGACCGCCGTGGAAGCCCAGATCGCGAGTCTGGGGACGAATGTCCTGATCATATTCCCGGGGGCGACCGCCGCGGGAGGGGTCCGCTCCGCCGCCGGATCCGCCACCACCCTGGATGAGGCGGATATCCAGGCCATACGGGAGGAGTGCCCTGCCGTGGGCGCCGCGACCCCCGCGGCCCGGACCGGACGACAGGTGGTGGCAGGCAACCTCAACTGGAGCACCTCCATCCAGGGGGGGAACACGGAGTACTTCCACATCCGCGGATGGCGTCTGGCCTCCGGGGACTTCTTCACGGAGCAGGACGTTCGGGGCTCCACGAAGACCGCCGTCATCGGGGAAACGGTGGCGCGCAATCTCTTCCCGGGTGCCTCGCCGGTGGGTCAGACCCTGCGCATCCAGAAGCTCCCGTTCCGGGTCATGGGGGTGCTGGCGCCGAAAGGCCAGAACGCCATGGGAATGGACCAGGATGACATCATCGTGGTTCCGATTTCCACGCTTCAGAAGAAGGTCCTGGGTGTGGACCACCACTCCATGATTCTCCTCTCGGCTGCCACGAAGGAGAGGATTCCCGAGGCGCAGGAGCAGGTGCGGGAGCTTCTCCGGCGGCGGCACCGCCTCCAGCCGTGGGAGGAGGATGATTTCACGATCCGGAACCAGTCGGATATTGCCGCAGCCGCCAGTTCCACCTCGGGTATCATGACCACGCTCCTGGGGAGCATCGCGTCCGTGTCCCTGATCGTGGGGGGGATCGGTATCATGAACATCATGCTTGTCTCGGTGACGGAGCGGACCCGCGAGATCGGGATCCGCATGGCCATCGGTGCCCGGAGGAACGATATCCTGCGGCAGTTCCTCTTCGAAGCGGTTCTGCTCAGTCTCCTGGGAGGACTCCTGGGCGTCTTTCTGGGGGTGGCCCTCTCCCGCCTGATTGCAGCTCTCGCCGGATGGCCCATCCTGGTCTCCTCCTCCTCCGTGGGGCTTTCCTTCTGCTTCTCCGCCGCCGTGGGGGTGTTCTTCGGGTACTATCCCGCCCGGAAGGCATCCCGGCTGAGCCCGATAGCCGCCCTGCGTTATGAGTAGGGGGGGGGCTCCTTCCGATGCGGGGAGCGGTGCCCCGCGCCCTTCCCCCGCATATACCCTTCAGGCGGAGTACCGGCCCCGCGGGGACCAGCCGGAGGCCATCCGCCAGCTTGCGGAGGGTCTCGCGAGGGGCGACCGGTATCAGACCCTTCTGGGCGTCACGGGCAGCGGCAAGACCTTCACCGTCTCGAACGTCATCGCAGGCCTGGACCGCCCGGTCCTGGTGCTCTCCCACAACAAGACCCTTGCGGCCCAGCTCTACGGCGAGCTGCGGGGGTTCTTCCCGCGCGATCGCGTGGAGTTCTTCATCAGCTACTATGACTACTACCAGCCCGAAGCCTATGTGCCGGCGACGGACACCTACATTGCCAAGGACGCGTCCATCAACGATGAGATAGACCGGCTGCGGCTCCGCGCCACCAGCGCCCTTCTGGGGGGGGGCAGAAACGTCATTGTGGTCGCCTCGGTAAGCTGCATCTACGGCATCGGCGCTCCCGAGGAGTGGACGCGGCAGCTCGTCGTTCTCCGCAAGGGGGAACGGATGGAGCGCAACGCCCTGCTCCGGCGGCTCCTGGACATCCATTACGTGCGGAACGACTTTGAGTTTGTGCGCGGGACCATGCGTGTCCGGGGAGATGTGGTGGAGGTGATCCCCGCCTCCGAAACCGCGGAGGCGCTCCGCATCGAGTTCTTCGGAGATGTGATCGAGAGGATCTCGGCCATCCACCCCCTGGATGGACGCGTGACGGAGGAGAAGGAATCCGAAGTGGTCTATCCCGCGAAACAGTTTGTGACATCCCGCGAGTCCGTGGAACGCGCGATTGCGGGTATGCAGGCGGAGCTGGAGGAGCGCCTGGCGGTCCTCCGCGGGGGCCTCCGGCACCTGGAGGCTCAGCGGCTGGAACAGAGAACCCGGTTTGACATCGAGATGATGCGCGAGGTGGGGTACTGTGCGGGCATCGAGAACTACGCCCGGCACCTCGCCGGGCGCCCCCCCGGTTCCCGCCCGTTCTGCCTTCTGGATTACTTCCCCCGGGATTTCCTCGTCATCGTGGACGAGTCCCATGCCACCATTCCCCAGATCCGCGGAATGTATCACGGGGACCGGTCGCGCAAGCAGACCCTGGTGGAACACGGCTTCCGCCTCCCGTCGGCCCTGGACAACAGGCCCCTCACCTTCGAGGAGTGGGAGGCCATGGTGCCCCAGGCGATCTTCGTGAGCGCCACCCCGGGGGACTACGAACTGGAGCGGTGCGGCGGCGCCGTGGTGGAACAGGTCATCCGCCCCACTGGGCTGGCGGATCCGGAGGTGGAGGTCCGCCCCGTGACGGGCCAGATCGACGACCTGATTGCCGAGATCCGCTCGCGGGCCTCCGCGCGGGAACGCGTGCTGGTGACCACCCTGACCAAGCGGATGGCCGAAGATCTCACGGAATACCTGATGAACATCCGGATCCGGGTGCGCTACATCCACTCGGAGGTGGATGCCCTGGAACGTGTGGAGATCCTGCGGGATCTCCGCCTGGGCGACTTCGACGTGCTCGTCGGCGTCAACCTGCTGCGGGAGGGTCTGGATCTGCCGGAGGTCTCGCTGGTGGCCATCCTGGACGCCGACAAGGAGGGTTTTCTCCGGTCGGAGAAGTCCCTCATTCAGACGGCGGGCCGGACGGCGCGCAACATCAACGGCAGGGTTGTGCTCTATGCCGACAGCGTGACGGGGTCCATGCGCCGCATGATGGATGAAACCGCCCGGCGGCGCGCCAAACAACTTGCGTACAACAGACGCCACGGAATCACCCCCCACAGCATCCGGAAGACGGTGGAGGAGGTGCTTGCCACCACGGCGGTGGCGGACGTCCGGGCCGCGCGGGAGACGCGACAGGAGCGGCCCGCGCAACAGGCGGTGGCGGAGGAGCTGGCGCGCTTTCTGACGGGGCGCCAGCGGGAGGATCTCCTCCAGGATCTGCGGGCGGAGATGATCCGTGCATCCAAGGACCTGGAGTTTGAACGGGCGGCGGATCTGAGGGACCAGATCGCCAGGCTGGAACGGACCAGGGGTGCGGGGTGAAGGTCCTGGCGCGCCTGATCCGGCCGCTTCTGGATGTGGCCGTTCCGCCCCTCTGCTGCGGCTGCGAACGGCTCCTGGAACGCAGGGACGAGGGCATCTGTCCTGCATGCCGGAACCTCCTCCGCCCCGTGCGTGCGGGAGACCCCGCCTATGAAGCCACCCGGGCGCGGGTGCGGGATGGAGGCGGCGCGGAGGATCTGGTGTGCCTCTACTACATGGAGGAGGAGGGCCCGCTCCGGACGATCATCCACCGCCTGAAGTACGGGCACATGCGCGCCCTGGGGGTCCTGCTGGGGGAGGACCTTGGAGGAGTCCTGCGCCTGGGGCCCGACGAATCAGAGGACGCATGGGTGATACCGGTTCCCCTGCACGGGGTGCGGGAGCGGGAGCGGGGATACAACCAGAGCGAGGCCATCGCCGAGGGGATAGGGCGGGTGACGGGCATCCCCTTGCTCCCGCGCGCCCTGCGCCGGGTCAGGCCCACCCCCTCCCAGACAGGGCTCTCCGCCGGAGGCCGGGCTGAGAACGTGCGGGGCGCCTTCGGCCCGGGGAGAGACGCCTCCCTCGTCCGGGGCCGTGCCCTCGTGCTGGCGGATGACGTGGTCACCTCCGGCGCCACCCTGAGCTCCTGCTCTTCCCTCCTCGGGCACCTGGGCGCCGCGCGTGTCGTCGCCTGCTCGGTCGCCCTCGCTCCCTGAACGGAGGGGAAGTCCTCCCTCACCCCGGGTGGAGCGTGGACTACTCCGCTCCGATGCCGAGGTAGGTCCGGAGTTTCTCGTCCTCGAACCTGGCGCGGGCTTCGGGCTCGGAGCCGAGCAGCGAAACCACGACGCCCACGATGAAGGATGCGGTCATGGACACAAGCGCAGGGTTCTTCAGAGGGAAGACCGCCTGTTCGTTCCCGAGGATGTCCACCCAGACCGTCGGACTCAGAACGATCAGCGTCACCGCCAGTCCCGCCCCCGTGACGATGCTGGCAACGGCCCCGCGGGTTGTGTAGCTCTTCCAGAGGATCGAGAGCACGAGGGACGGAAAGTTGGCGCTTGCCGCGATGGCAAATGCCAGGCCCACCATGAAGGCGACGTTCTGGCCTTTGAAGACCAGACCCAGCAGAACCGCCAGCACCCCGATGATGAGCGTGGCGACCTTGGCCACCCGCACTTCCCCCGCCTCGTCGGCTCTGCCGCTTTTGAGGACGTTGACGTAGAGGTCGTGGGAGATTGTCGACGCGCCGGACAGCGTGAGTCCCGCGACGACGGCAAGAATGGTGGCAAAGGCCACTGCGGCAATCATGCCCAGGAAGAACTGGCCTCCCACGGCCTCCGCCAGAAGCAGTGCCGCCATGTTTCCCCCCTTGTCGACGCTGCGAATCATGTCCTGTCCCACGAGGACCATGGCCCCGAACCCGATGATGAAGGTCAGGATGTAGAAGTAGCCGATGAAGCCCGTCGCCACGAACACCGACTTCCGCGCCTGCCGCGCGTCCGGGACGGTGAAAAAGCGCATCAGGATGTGCGGAAGGCCGGCCGTTCCGAGAATCAGCGCCAGACCGAGCGAGATGGCGTCCCAGGGATTGGTGATGAACCCGCCCGGAGAGAGCACCGCGTCGGAGTACTTCACCGCAGCCTGGTTGAAGAGTTCCACCGGATTGAAGCCGAACTGCATCAGCGTGATGAACACCATGACGGTGGCGCCGCCGATCAGGAGGACCGCCTTGATGATCTGCACCCATGTGGTGGCGAGCATGCCGCCGAAGAGGACGTAGGCGATCATCACGAGCCCCACAATCACCACTGCCAGCTCGTAGGGAAGTCCGAAGAGGGTGTGGATCAGCGCTCCGGCGCCCACCATCTGCGCAATCAGGTAGAAGACGATGGTCATCAACGAGCCCACCGAGGAGGAAATCCGCACCGGTTTCTGCCGCAGCCGGAATGCGACAACGTCGGCGAAGGTGAACTTCCCCAGGTTCCGGAGCGGCTCCGCAATCAGGAACATCACCAGCGGCCAGCCCACGAGGAAGCCGATCGAGTAGATCAGTCCGTCGTACCCGCGGAGCGCCACCATCCCGGCGATGCCCAGAAAAGACGCCGCGCTCATGTAATCGCCCGAGAGCGCCAGGCCGTTCTGGAATCCCGAGATGCTCCTGTCCGCCGCATAGAACTCCGAGGTTGTCCGGGTTCGCTTCGCCGCCCAGTAGGTGATGCCGAGCGTGATGGCGACGAAGATGAAGAACATGATGATGGAGGTGACATTGGGTTGTCCGAGCGTTGTCTGGAACGTCTCCACTGCAGTTGTCCTTTCTTGCGAGCGATGGGAGGCATTACCTGTTCATGATCTGATTCCGGAGATCCCGGACATCCCTGTCATAGCTGCTGTTCGCCCAACGTGTGTACACGCCCGTAAGCAGCCAGGCGAAGACGATGACCCCGATGCCGATGGGAAGGCCGAGCGTCATGTGCGCGCCGATCTTCGCGGCCAGGAACTCCCGGTTGAAGGCAATCAGGAGGATGAACCCGAAATACACAAGGAGCATGACGGCGGTCAGCGTGAGCGATACCGACACCCGCTTGCGCACGAGATCGCGGAATTTCCCGGACTCGAGAATGCCGCGGACATCGCTCTGGGAGATGCTCATACAGGTGCGTCCTTTCGTTCTTAGAGTGAGCGTTCGATCGTTCCCTTGAAATCCAGGCTCAGCTTGGACTGGTAGTCCTCGATCAGGGTGAGGACGCGCCGGAGGGTCGTCCGGTCCAGTTCGCTGAGCGCGTGCGACGGAATCAGGTTGTTTGGTGCCGCGTTGCTGGCAAGCAGAGCCGCCTGGTGGCGGTACCTCAGGAACAGGAGAAACGTATACGCCTGAAGCAGATCCTGATGCCCTGTTGCAGACAGGACGCCCTGGTCGCGCAGGCGGTCGAGGCGCTCGGGAGTGTTGGTGCCGGCGATCCCGTGCCGTAGCGCGTACAGCCGTGTCAGATCCGTCAGGGGGAGCATCGCCAGCTTGACATCGAAGTGCTCCGCCGATTTCAACTGGCCGATCGGGGGCTTGACACGCAGGGCATTCTGTGCAAGATACACAAAGAAGGCGTTGTTTCCAGACAGGATCCTGAACAGGTGCTGCCGGAGCCGGTCCGCAAGGGACGCCTCTCCGTGGACTCCCCGGAAATCGAAGAAGATGCTGACGTCCAGAAGGTCCTGGGGGTTGGCGGTGGTCACCCACTCGGTGAAAGAACCCTTCCAGACCGCCAGGGGCTGGCACCATTTCGGGTTCTTTGCCATCACGTTCCCCTTGCAGAAGGCGTACCCGATGCTGTCCAGCGTGTTGCAGATCCGCTCGCCCAGACTCCGGAAGTACGCCCGTGCCGCGTCCGCCCGTTCCGACGGGACGTCCTCATAGAGGATCGCGTTGTCCTGGTCGGTCGCCAGCGTCTGTTCCGATCGTCCCTCGCTCCCCAGGGCCAGAAAAACGAACGGCCCCGGGGGCGGGCCGAGGGCTTCGACCGTCAGGGTCACGATGCGGCGCACGGCTGCGTCGGAGATCACCGTGGCCAGCCGTGCGATGCTGCGTGCGCCAGCCCCGCTCTCGATGGAGAGGCGCAGCAGCAGCCGGAGCCGTGCATGAACCTGGCGGATCTCTTCGCATGTTTCCGCCGCGCCGAGCTTCCGGAGGAAGAGGCCGTGGCTGAGGAGATGCGACTTCTGCATCTCCTCCACGCTGAGGATGCCGCATACCGCGCCCGCATCGTCCCGGGCTGCAAGATGCCAGGCACCCTGCTCGGTGTGCAGCAGGAGAGCATCGAAGATCGTGGCCGAACGCGGGAACGACACCAGCGGCGCGCGCATGTATTCCTGGACGGGCCGGTCCGCCGCCGGGGTTTCCGCAAGGACCCGCTCCTGCAGGTCGCGGTTGGTGAGCATTCCCACGAATGCGCCGGAAGCGTTCCGGACAAGAAGGGCGGGGGCGGGGATGCGCCGCATCATGCTCATGGCGCTGCGCAGCGGGTCGTCCATGGCGCACGTGACCGGCTCCCGGATGAACGGTGCCACGGGCTGCTGGAGGAAGCCCAGGGGGGCGTCGAGCTCCGCCATCAGCGCCCGGGTGTCCTCCTCCGGTTGACGCTTGCCGGTGATATCCTCGGCGATGCCGTCGCAATAGCGGGGATGACCGTGCTCGTCGTTCACCAGCACCAGGGACACCGTCACGACGGGCGAAAGGTCCTTTCGTCTCCGGAGCCGGAGGATCCTGTCCTTGACGAACCCCGCGTGCAGGAGATCCTGCACGGCCGCCTGCCACTCATGCGGATCCTCGAACAGCGGGCCGAGGTGCAGGGAACGCAGTTCCTCCGGATCGCGGCACCCGAAGATGGCGGGCGCCGCCGGGTTGGCCTCGATGAAGCGCATCTCCTTTCCCATCTCCGTCCGGAAGACGGCGAGGGAGAGCTGGTTTGTCAGCGTCCGGTACTTCTCGATGCTCTCATCGAGAGCGCCGGCAATCTGCTTGTGGTGACTGATATCCCGGACGGTGACAACGCATCCGGTTTTCCCGTGGAACGAGATCGGCGAGGACCTCAGCAGCACGTCGACACGGGAGCCGTCCCGCCTGCGGAGGCCGGTTTCCAGGTGGCTCTGCAGGAGCCGCCGCCATTGTTCCGGGCCGGCGTCGGAGCGAACCGCATCCCCGACGGTTCCGGGAAAAAGCTCCCCCGGCCTGATCCGCCCGGCCTCCTCCTCCGCGTATCCGGACATGTCGAGCAGCGTCTTGTTGTAGTAGGTCTCCCCCCCCTCCAGGACCATGAGGAGACCTTCGGTGGTCGCCTCCGCGAGCGCCTTGTAGCGTTCCTTCGATTCCCGGAGATCGTTCTCGGCGCGGCGGCGTTTCCGTTCGCTCCGGAGGTTCTGGCTGAGGATGAAGAGGAGGAGGAGCGAAATAACCACCGTGATGCCAATGGCGATGTTCCGGACATTCCGTTCCAGACGTCCGATCTCGAGTTTCACGTCCTCCAGATAAATGCCCGTCCCGATGATCCAACCCCAGGGCGCGAAAGCCCGCACATAGGAAAGCTTCGGCACGATGCGTGTCGAATCGTCCTTCCACTGCCAGGTATAGTCCACATAGCCCTCCCCCTGTGACCGGACCACCCTGACGATCTCGACAAAGAGAGCCTTCCCGCGCGAGTCGCGGAAGTCCGTCAGGGATTTACCGTTCAGGTCTTCCCGGTAGGGGTGCACGATCATCCGCGGTTCGTAGTCGGTGATCCAGAAGTAGTCCTTGCGTTCCTCGCCGTACCTCAGATGGCGGAGCTGTTCGATGGTCCACCGTTGCGCCTCCTGTTCCGTCATGCGTCCCGCCGCTGACTCCCTGTAATAGCGGTCGGCCAGGTGCCATGCGGCAACAGTCAGCTCGCGGATCATCTCCCGCTTCCGGCCGACGATGATTTCCTCGAACCGGGGGATCACCACGGCAAAGAGGGAAACGACGAAGAGCCCGAGCGTGAGCACGGTGGGGAGGATGATCCGGAGCGGGAAGGCTCCATTCCGCGCAGGCCGCGTATCCATGGTCACCTACACAATGGTCTTGGGTGAGCCGAGAGGAACCACGTCGATCCCTCCGGCGATCGTATCGAGGATCATGACCCCGTTGGCGCGGGTGGTGTTGGCGATGCAGGGGGCGACGAACCACAGCGGGCCGGGTCCAAGGGGATACGAGCCGAACGGAAAGAAGCGGAGACCGGTGCGGTCGCCGCGCGCGCATCCCTCGGGGTGTCCGTGGCCGGAGAACGAGAGCGTACAGCGGTGTTCCGCAATGAAGCGGAAGTGCTCGTGGAGGTGCCGTGCCTTCCGCGGCGTGGCAATCGTGGAGCCGGAGACGTCCGGGTAGTGGAAGTGGGAGAGGAACAGCGGTGCGGCGTCGACGGCCAGGAGGGCGAATTCCGGGAGTGCGTGCAGGTACTCTATGGACTGCTGCGAAAGCCGGTTCGGCAGCTCGCTGTCCTCGTAGAGCCAGATGCGGTTCCGGGAGACCCGGGCCCGTTCCTCGTATGCCAGATCATACCAGTGCTCCCGGTACGGGAAGCCTGCGGTGAAGGCGGGTGTTCTTCGCACGGCAAACAAATCGTGGTTCCCCGCGATGGCGGTGGCGCACCCCTCCCGCACCATGTGGACGCAGGCATCGGCGTTCCGGGTTCTGATATGGCGCTGGAACGGCAGTGTGAAACCGACGATATCGCCGAGGCAGGCGACGGCGTCGCAGTTCCGCTGCTCGAGCAGGGTGAATCCCGCCCGGAGGCTGTCGATGTCCTCGTGTATGTCGGCGACAAATCCGATGCGCATCGGGTCGAACAGGAGGGAGCGGGTGGATACAACGTACCAAGAATAGGGGTGGGTTTCAACGGCCGGGGGCACATGTGCCGCCCCATCCGTCTGTCGCTGTCCGTCCGGGATCCGTCCGTGCGG
>JBAVEL010000115.1:0-2155 GCA_049587715.1 Bacteroidota bacterium | reverse complement strand
CACCCTCTAACCCACTCCTCTCTGAAAGCTCCTTCGAGTCTTCGAGCCTTCCATGAGAAGGTCGTTGTTTGTCAAGCCCGACGTGGCGGGCTTCGCCGCCGGGCACCCCCCGAGGCCCTCCTGATTTTTCCCTGCGCCATCATTGCCTTTGTTACGATAGCGCCGGCCCGGGCGGAGGACAGGGCAATGCAGGGATGCAACCCGAGCGCCGACCCGGGGACCAAGACCGAGGCGGGGTGTCCTGCACGACACCTCGCTTCGCTGGGCCCGAGAGAGCCTCGGGATTGGTACCAAAGCGATAAATCCCGGGGGTTTGGGGGCTGGCCCCCAAGCACCTCTTTTCTGTACCATCTCCGCATTGTCCATGTCCGCCAGATCAGCCAAAGGATGTTAGATACTGCAAACCGTTCTGCCAGGGCGTCGTCCCCACCACCGATTGACCTTGCTTCCATCCGCACTCTGGGTGAGCCGCTTTGGGCTCGGTGCTTGTTAGGGTCCGTTCCGATCGGGTGCTGCTATCTTAGAGGCGGTTTCAGGTATTGCTGCCTAGGCTCGAAACGCAGTCACCGGGACTCGGTTGATGATGGATCATTGCCTCTGTTCGTAAACCGTTTGAGTTCCCAACCTCCTGAAGCTTTCCTGACGATGCTCCTGTTTCCAGCGTTGGCTTATGCGATCGCGGCCGCCCCGGAAGCTTGTTCTGCTATTCGGGTGTTACGCAGCGGATCGTAGACTTCCGCCGTGACCCACAGTCGATGCAGCAGGATGCCCAGCCTGCGTGCCACGGCGACGACAGCCCTCCTTTTGGCGTTTTTCCCTCCCCGGGCGGACATCTTTTGGCCAAATCGCCGCAAGTCGCAATCTTCCCCGAACGGACCCAGAATATAGTGGGCGCTGCTGACCAGCAGCCGGCGCAGCATCCTGTCTCCGGTCTTGGTGATTCTCAACTGCGGGGAACTCTCCCCAGAATCGTCCTGCCTGGGCACCAGCCCCAGGTAAGCCCCCACATCGCGGCTCTTCTGAAACCGCTCCGGCTTTTCAAGCGTCAGCACGAAAGCCAATGACGTGAGGTCGCCTACCCCTTTGACTTGCTGCAGCAACCCGGTCTCCGGGTATTTCTTTTCGGCCATCCTGCTGACCACCCGGTCGTAACCATGGATACTTTCCGTCAGCGACTCGATCTGCTGGATCACAGGCAGCAGCGCATCTCGAACCCCTTCCGGCACGGCCTCCCTGGCCGTCTTGTGAAAACTGTCGGCCGAACACATCGGCACTCGTGCCCCGACCGACTTCACCAGTCCGCGCACACAGTTGATCAGATCGGTTCTTACGGCCACCAGATTGTCCCGCGCCCGCAGCAGTACCAGGTCTTGTCTCGCTTGCAGCCCACGATGCTGGATCGGATAGAGCAACGCAGGATCCGCCCGTACCAACCGCGCCAGGGTCCGCGTATCCACCTTGTCGTTCTTCCGCCGGTTTTTGTGAATCGACTCCATCTTCCGCGGATTGGCCACATAAACCTCATGGCCGTAACTCTCCAGTTGCGCACTGACCCAGGCCGAATGAGTCCCCGCTTCCAAGGCAATGCGTGACTTGGGAAGACAGGAAAAATACTCTTTGATTTCCGCGGATACTGTCGCCAGCGATCCCTCGGCCACAATCGCCGCTTCAGTGTCGAGGAAACAGTACCGGCTCCACTTATCCCCAAGATCGATCCCGATGGTCCACCCTTCCGGCGTATCGCCGCTTCCGCCGGGACGATTCCTGCAGCAGGCCAGCTTGAACAAAAGCGACTGAACCTCTCGGCTCACGCGCCCTGCTACCGCACCAACGTTGCTATGCTTCCCGGAATTCCTCTTGCCCATCAGTTTCTTTTCCGATTTGGTCCTGTTATTCTCTCTCATGGTCGGTCTCCTTTCTTGCACCTTAGAGTGCGTTATGGACCATCGTGTGGAGCTTACCAGCTTCACGATTGAAGGGGACCGACCTTCTCATCCTATCTTGGAGCCTTGGAGATGAAGTCTAATAAAGCCCGCTCGAGGACTCACAAACCGCCTGACCCAATGAAGGTCTCGCGGCGGGATTGGGAGCATGGTCCGTGCTGCAATGGGATCGCGGCTTTCAGCGCGCAGCGCCGACCGCTTTGAGCGGTTCA
>JBAVEL010000114.1:0-10777 GCA_049587715.1 Bacteroidota bacterium | reverse complement strand
CCGTCACGGACGGCAGGCCCCCCCAGGAAGAGGAAACCGCCCCGGGGCCGCGCGCAGGCAATCCGGCGCTCGCCCTCACCTTCGCGGGCATGCGGGGAGATGCGGCCCCCGCACCGGACCTCGCCGGCATGATCTCGCGGGAACAGAAAGAGGAGTTCATCCGCCGGCTGTTCGGAAGGGATGCCGCCTCGTACGAGAGCATACTGGAGACCCTGCAGCACATGCGCACCTGGACCGAGGCGGCGCCTTTCCTCCATGAGTTCTTCGGGAAGCAGGGGCTGGATCCGTTTTCCGAGGAGGTCATGCGCTTCACGGTGATCGTCCAGGAGCGGTACGAAGGGAACCCCCGCACGTGAATTTCGTGGACACCGCCCGGATCCGCGTCCGCGGGGGCGACGGGGGAGCGGGATGCGTCAGCTTCCGGCGCGAGAAGTACGTGCCCAAAGGGGGGCCCGACGGCGGAGACGGAGGCCGGGGGGGGAGCGTCGTGGTACAGGCCAATGCGCATCTGGGGACCCTTCTGGATTTCCGCTACCGCCGGGTCTACGCCGCCCCGCGGGGGGAGCACGGCCAGGGGTCGAACAGGACGGGAAAAAGCGGAGCGGATCTGACGCTGGAGGTCCCCGCGGGCACGCTGATCCGCGATGCGGCCACCGGCGAGATCCTGGCGGACCTCATCCACGGGGGCGAACGGATGGTGGCCGCCCGCGGCGGAAGGGGAGGCAGGGGAAACGCGGCCTTCGTCACCTCCGTCATCCAGGCCCCCCGCCGTTACGAGCGGGGGGGGGAAGGGGAGGAGCGGGAGATCGAGCTGGAGCTGAAGCTTCTTGCCGACGCGGGCCTGGTGGGGTTCCCCAACGCGGGGAAGTCCACGCTCATCTCCGTCATTTCCGCGGCAAAGCCCAAGATCGCCGACTACCCCTTCACCACCCTCGTCCCCAACCTGGGGATCGTGAGAATCGACATGGGGAAGTCTTTCGTCGTGGCCGACATCCCCGGCCTGATCCGGGGGGCCCATGCAGGAAAGGGTCTGGGGGTGCAGTTTCTGAAGCACGTGGAGCGGACACGGCTGCTCGTGTTCCTGATTGAGTGCACCTCCCGCAACCCGGCGGAGGATCTGCGGGTCCTTGTGGAGGAGATGCGGCTCTTCAACAGGGATCTGGCCCGGAAGCCCCGGCTCATCGCCCTGACGAAGGCCGATCTCCTGAGTCCGGCCGATCGGAAAAAGGCTGGCCGCCTCCGGATGGGCCGGTCATCCGCTTTCCTCATCTCCTCCGTCACCGGGGAGGGTATGCGGGAGCTGGCTGCAGCCATGTGGGAACGGATTCGCAAGAGCCGGGAGGAGGAGGCCTGACCATGCCGATGTTCGGGGGGAGAGGCCCTCTCACGCCCCGCCGGGCGGCTGCGATCACGGGCGCGCTTCTCCTCGTTGTCGGAGCGGCATTCTTCGCCGCCCTCAGTGTCGGGAGCGTCGGCATCCCGGCCTCGAGCATGGCGGACCTCCTGGGCGGCGGGGACCGCCTTTCAGCGGCCGAGAAGGCCATCCTGCTCCAGATCCGCCTCCCCCGTGTTCTTCTCGCCCTTCTTGTGGGGGCGGGGCTCTCCCTGGCCGGAGCCGTCTTCCAGGCCCTCCTCCGCAATCCCCTCGCCGAGCCGTACATTCTGGGCATCTCAAGCGGCGGCACCATGGGAACCCTGATTGCGGCCTCCCTGGCGGCGGGGGCGGCGTCTCCCGCAGTTCCCGCCGCTTCGTTTCTCGGCTCCCTGAGCGTCACGGCGCTGGTCTACACCCTGGCGCGCAAACGCGGCACCCTGGACACTTCCCTTCTGCTCCTGGCGGGCGTCATGATCGGAGCCTTTTTCCATGCAGCGGTGCTCCTGTTCGTGGCCCTCTCCCGGGAGGACTCCAGGAACGCCTACCTCTGGCTCATGGGCAACCTGGGGGCGGCGGACATGAAGGAGCTGGCCCTCGTCGCCCCCGGGGTGCTCATCGCCGCCGGCTTTCTCTTCGCGCAGGCGCGGAAGCTGAACCTCATTTCCACGGGGGATGAGGATGCGCTCCAGCTCGGAGTGAACGTCCCCGGGCTGAAACGGCTGGCCTACCTTCTTGCATCCCTGGTGACGGGGCTCGTGGTGTCGGTGAGCGGCGTGGTTGGTTTCGTGGGCCTGATCATCCCGCACATCTGCCGGATCCTCTTCGGCCCGGATCACCGGATCCTTCTCCCATCCTCCTTCCTGTGCGGGGGTCTCTTTCTGCTTCTGGCGGATGTCGTTTCGCGGACCACCCTCGCCCCCGCCGAGATACCGGTGGGGGTCGTGACCGCGGCGCTGGGAGCCCCCCTCTTCATCTACCTGCTCCGGAGAACCTGACTTCCCGTCCCCGACGGCCGGGGAGGCTCAGAGGGATCCCGAGAGGGCCCTGTGCGCGGCCCCCAGGATGGCAACATGCGGATGGGTCACCACACACACGGGCATTGCGGCAAGGAGGGGCCGGAACCGCCCCTTGTCCAGGAAGGACTCCATGAAGGGACCGTTCCGCATGTGGGCGAGGATGCGGGGAGCGATCCCGCCGGCCACGTATACTCCCCCCGTGGAGAGGAGCTTGAGAGCCAGGTTGCCCGCCTCGGCCCCGTACAGAGAGACGAACAGTCGGAGGGCTTCGCTGCAGAGGGAATCGGAACCCTCCGACGCCCTGCGGGTGATGACGGCGGGGGGATCCCCCGCCGCCATCTCGCTCTTCAGATCCTCCGGCTCGGGGCGGCCGGACCGGGACCGGAGAAACTGATACAGGGCATGGAGGCCGGGGCCCGAGAGCACCCTCTCATAGCTCACCCTCCCATGGCGGGCCGCCAGGAAGCGGAGCAGATCGGCCTCCAGATCGTTCCGGGGGGCGAAATCGACGTGTCCTCCTTCGGAGGGGAGAGGGAAATACCGCCGCCCGTCCCAGACGAGCCCTCCCTCCCCCAGCCCGGTTCCGGCGGCAATCACCGCGATGGCTCCGCCGGGCCGCGCCAGGCCGCTCTGCAGCACCTCCCTCTCCTTCTTCCCGAGGCGGAGAATCCCCCAGGCGGCCGCCTCCAGGTCATTGATCAGCTCCACCGAGGGAAGGGAGAGCCGGCGGGCCGTCTCCCCGGCATCCACCACCCAGGGAAGGTTCGTGGCCTCGCAGCGGCCGTTCACCACGGGGCCCGCAATTCCCAGGGCGGCGCGCTCCAGGGGCGCGGGAGAGGGCACGGAGAGAAACAGCTCCAGGATCTCGCCCAGCGATCCGAACCGGGAGCTGGGATAGCTCTCCAGACGCCGCAGGCACAGCTCTCCCCCCGATTCCTCCACCCACGCCAGCAGGGTCTTGGTTCCGCCTATGTCGCCCGCAAGTATCATCAGGGATTCCTCCTCGAGTTCCACCCGGCCCCTCCCCGGGTGCAGGCAATATAGAAACACGGACACCCATTTCGCAATGCCCCGCACAGGGGAGCTTGCAACAGAAGCCGATTTGCAGTATCGTATGGGCGTGCGCTGCAACAGGGCCGGTGCCAACGCACCCGGCGACCCCCCGCGTCTCGTCACTCACACCATACGGAGTCAGGAATGGGCAAGACCGCACCCGCCGCCAAGCCGACACGGGGCTCCTCCCTCGAGCCGCTGATTGAGAAGCTGAACTCCTTCTCCGCCGACAACTACTGGGATCTGGGCAAGTTCCTTGTCGAGAGGGTCATCCCCGCCGGCCTCAAGGAAGGGATTTTCGGGGATCATGTCCTGAAGCGCATGGCGGACGTGCCCGGGTTCAAGTTCCCCTACGGCATGCTGAAGCAGTGCATGCTGTTCTATACCTACTACGGAGACGTGGAGAAGCGGCCCCTGCCCGAGATGTTCTACTTCGAACTGGCCACCAAGGTTTCCGAGAGCAAGAAGCGGGACCAGTACGAACGGCTTGCCGTAAGCAACAAGTGGACCATCTCGGATCTGCAGAAGAAGATACGGGAAGACGAGATGGCCCGCAGGGAGGATGAGCGGACCCGCTACGGCTTCGACCTGAAGGAGCGGAATGTCTGGTCGTTTGAGTCCCCCGATCCCCGCTTCGGAAGGTCCGGCTTCAAGGGACGGCTTCCGGGCCAGATCGTGGCCAACGCCCTCTTCTATTACACGGCGCCTGGGGCCATGATCGTGGATCCCATGGCGGGCGGCGGGACCACGGGAGACGTGGTGGAGAACCTCCCCTGCTTCGGAGACCGCACATGCCGGATGTACGACCTGGACCCGGCGGACAACCGCATCGAGCGCGCCAACATCCTTCAGACGGGCATCCCCGAGCAGTCGGGAAGCGTGGACTACGTGTTCCTGGACCCCCCCGCCGATTTCTACCCCAAGACGGACGAGACGGGGTTCTCACCCGCCGCCGCAAGAGCCGAGACGATGCTCCGGCTCAAGACCCTCTGCCGGGAGGCGGTCCGGATCCTGAAGCCGGGAGGAAGAGTCAGCATGGTGCTGGAGCCCTCCATCGGATCCTTCGGGGTCCTGGATTTCCCGCACGAAGTGGCAGCCACGTTCCTGGAGGCGGGCCTTACGATGGCGGGGAAAGTCTATCTCCCCCGCCGCGCGGACACAGGACCCAGGGTGCGGCTTGCGGTGGCCGAGGAGACCCTCCGCCCCATGAGCTCAGACTGCAGGGAGCTCCTGACATTCCAGAAGGCCTGAGGAGGGCCCTCATCCGCCATGGGGCGGATGACGCAGGCGGGCTCAGAGGTCCGGCCTGAGGCCTCCCCCCGGGCGAGCCGCCCGCAGGGCCGGATGTCTCAGGAGGGGGCCCCTTCCCTTTGGATGGAGGCGATCAGGGAGCGGAATTCCTCGCCGGCGGCCTTCACGGTCTTCGCGGGACCCGTAAACTTGAAGAAGACGGCCCCTTCGGGCGCAGATACGATGGCCCCCATCAGCCGGTAGTCTTCCTTCTTTCCGCTGGACTGCATCATGGGGCCGGAGGGAGCCAGAAAGACGCCCGCCAGCTCGATCAACTCCACCCTCATTCCGTCCACCTCCATGTGAGACCGCTCCGGCTCCCCCGCGTTTTCAAACTGCCCCACCCACCGCCGGATGTTGGACTCCACATCACCCCCCTGTCCGCCGCCGAAGAAGAACACCGCCACCTCCCCCGCCTCCAGGCCCTCCCCGGGGGAGGGGACCATGTAGGTGGCGACGCGCATCTGCCGGGGAGGATGCTCGCTCCAGCGGCCGGGCACGTTCCAGCGGATGCCGGCCACCGACAGGGCCGTGCCGGGGGACGGCTCCCCCTGTGTGAGGGCCGGCGGGCCGCTCTCCTTCTTCTCCTCCCTCTTCCCGCACCCCGCATCAAGAAGCAGAAAAACCAGAAGCACGGGGATGCACATCACCACGGCGGCTCTTTTCATGCGCGTCACTCCCGATCGTTGTCCGTTTCGGCTGCCGGAAAATAGGGGATTCGGCCGAACGATGCAAATCCGGCTGTTGCTTCTGGACCCCCCATGCTCTACATTGGCGGCAGGATGAGACTCTCCTTCTTCCCCGGACTTCCCGCCGGAATCCGGAGGACGGCCTTCCTGCTCCTGGGGGCGGCCTTCTCCTTCCCGGCACGGGCCTGGAACCCCTGGACCGTGGTGGATGCCCCCACCATAGAGCCCCTCTATGCGGTGGACCTCGCCGACACCCTCCGCGGATGGGCCGCCGGAGGCGGAGGCACCATTCTCCATACCCAGGATGGAGGGCGGACGTGGACAGCCCAGGAAACGGGCGCCCGGAGCGACATTGCCGACATCCAGATGCTGAACACCCGCACGGGGTGGGCCATCGGTTACGAGCTGGCGGGGCCGGAGTTCGGGACCCGCGTCTTCCGCACGACCGACGGCGGGGAATCCTGGTCGCATGAACTCTTTCCCATCCGGGATGTCTTTCTGACATCCCTGGACTTCCTGGATTCCCTCCGGGGCTGGATGGCCGGGGAGTCGGGCGCCCTCTACGGAACAACGGACGGAGGAGCATCCTGGCAGGAAGCCGGCGTGGACACATCCATCCGCCTCCTCTGGGACCTCCAGCGCATCCGCTTCCTGAACCCGCTCTACGGCTATGCCTCGGGCGGACGGTACGACATCACGGGGGTCATCTGGCGCACCGCCGACGGGGGCGCCGTCTGGAATCCCCGGGCGGTGGGAGCCGAGCCCATCTACGACATCCACTACTTCGATTCGCTGCACGTGATCGGCATCGGGGGGGATTACGATTTCGGGGCTGGGATGGTGCGCACCACCGACGGCGGAATCCAATGGGAGTACACATACCTGGGAGTCTGGGGACAGGCGCGGGCGCTTGCCTTCCGGACCCCCTCGGAGGCCTGGGTGCCCCTCGGCTTCGCCCAGACCATGATGGTCACATTCGACTCGGGCCGGACCTGGACGGACATGGCCAGCCCGGACAGCAACGCCCTGTACGATGCGGCCTTCTCGGATTCCCTGCACGGCATCATGGTGGGGGCACGGGGAAGCATCCTGCGCTACGAAGGGGGAGCATCCGATGTCAACCCGGGGGGGGGCGTGCCGCACCCGGCCACGTGCTCTCTGGGGCCCAACTTCCCCAACCCGTTCAACCCCCGCACGCGCATCCCGTTCGAGATTCCCGAAAGGGGGACGGCGGATGTGCGCGTCTTCAACATCCTGGGCGAGGAGCAGGCCGTCCTGCACCGGGGGGAAGTCCCCGCGGGCAGGCACACCCGGGAGTTTGATGCGGCGGGGCTCCCGTCGGGGATCTATTTCTGCCGCCTCCTCTACCGGCCGGGCGGCGGCGCAACCCCTGCGGTCCGCACCCGGAGCATGCTGCTTCTCCGGTAGCGTTACCTGAGAAGCAGCATCCGGATGATCTCCGAAGCCCCCCCGCTCCGGACCAGCCGCGCAAGGTAGACGCCGCTGGCAAGACCCCGCCGTCCCCCGTCGAACGGGACGGCGTGAAAGCCCGCCGGATGGTACCCCCCTGCAAGCAGCGCCACCCTCCGACCCGACACATCCAGCACTTCCAGCAGGATGTCCTCACCCTTCTCCAGGTGAAACCCGAGGGTCGTGGAGGAGTTGAAGGGATTCGGGTAGTTCCTTATGAGGGCCGCCGATGAGGGGCGGGTTTCCTCTCCCACCCCCGTCCCGAGGGACGAGATGCGGATGGTGCTGGTCCATATCTGGTAGAGACCCGTGGAGTTGTCCATCCAGAGGGGGCGCAGGGTATCCCCCGCCGCTGCGATGGCGATGTTGTCTCCCTGGTATCCCTGCCCCAGCCCTCCGATGGCCTGGGGCCTGAACCGCCGGTCGCCGGCCTCGTAATCGGTCCAGGTGTCCCCTCCATCGGTGGAGCGGGAAAGAAACACCCCCGTAGAGTCGCTCGTGGTGCGCCGGTCGTCGTAGTAGAGAACGTTCACACCTCCCCCCGAATCGGTGCAGACGGCGGGGAAGAACTGGATCTTGCCGTTTCCGACGGGATCCTGGTGCACGCGCCGGGCGCCCGACCAGGTGAGCCCCCCGTCGGTGGAGCGCCGCAGTATCACATCGGGATCACTTCCCGCGGGGGGAAGGTTCTTCTGCGTGGTGACAATGTAGATCCACCCGTGATGCGGACCCCCGCTCCGGTCCACCGCAATGCGGGGAAGCCCGTTCACCCGGATGTTCGCCTTCTGGGGGAGTATCCCCTGGATCCCGTTCATGTCGAAGGCGCTTTCCGTCACCGCCCAGGAGAGCCCCCCGTCAGTGGAGCGCGCAAACCCCACGAAGTCCTCCGTAAAGGGGGACACCCCGATGACTCCCGCCCAGCAGAGGAAGAGGGTGCCGTCGGAGCCCACCGCCAGGTCGGCCCCCTGACCGCGCTGGACGGGGGCATTCACCTGAGCAGGAGTGCTCCAGGTGCGCCCCCCGTCCGCGGTGAAGCAGGTCAGAACCGGGTACGGAGGGGAGAACCGCACCCAGGCGGCGTACGTCCGCCCTGCAAAGGTACTGGAGAGACTTCCGTCCGAGACCAGGGCCGCGCGGTCCTGGTCTTCGGAGGCCACCGTGCGCTGCCCCGACCAGACCGCGCCCCTGTCGGTGGAGTAGTGGGCGTAGAGCCCGGGGGAGAACCCGAGCCGTATGAGGATGAAGGTCCCGGCCGTATCCACGGCGATTCCCGGATCCCCCCGGTGAAAGGTGACGGGGGGCCCCGTGCAGGTGTCTTTCCCGCTCCAGGTAGCCCCCCCGTCGGTGGAGAGATACACCCCCTCGCTGATGAACCCCGTGGAGAGATTGATGGTGTTGGCGCTGGCAAACATCACGCGCCTGTCACCGGGATGCACCGCCAGGAAGGGCTCCGTCTGGGAGACGGAGCCCGGGCGGATGCGGTAGGAGGGTCCGATGGAGAGGATCTCCCCGGGGGCCGCATCCCGATCCCCCCCCCTTCCCGGACCCGGGACCGCAAACAGGAGAAGGAGGAGGCCGTGGCGGGGATTCATCATGAGGAGACCTTTCAGAACCTGTAACCAATATTCAGACTCCCGAAGAAGCTTCTGGGCTCTCCGGCTTCATAGAACTCCCGGGAGGTGGAGTTGATGTTCACAAAGGCGACATACCGCCGGTCGGTGAGGTTGTTCACACCCGCCGACAGGAGAATATCCGCATTTCCGATCACCCAGTCCAGCCCGGCATTTGCCCCCAGCAGGGCATAACCCTCCGCCCGCTCGGCATTGGCGTCATCCGCCTCCAGGGAGGAGGTGCGGGTATACCGCAGGCGGGCGAAGGCCGAGAGCGCCTGCGCCACGGGGCGCTCCACCGAGAGCGCCAGAAAGAGATTGTGCCGGGGGACGCTCGGCACCCGGTTTCCGGCGAAACTCCGGTCCGTGAAGACCGTGTTTCCGACGGAGTCTTCGTCCATGCTCCGGGCAATGTAGCTTTCGTACACGAAGTCGGAGAATGTGTACGCCGCCTGGAAGGAGAGGCCCTTCAGGATCTCGGTCCGGAAGCCCGCCTCCAGACCCGCCCTCCGGGTCCGGGCGGCGTTCCGGTAGAAGACCTCTCCCTGGACCTCGAAGGGGACGATCTCATCCTCCACCACGGTCCGGAAGAGCACCAGCTCGAAGTTGAGTATGCGAAACCAGGTCTCGTCGGGCAGGAGCAGGTTCCCCTTGAGGCCCAGTTCCAGATTGCGGGACTTCTGGGGCCGGAGGTCGGGATTCAGGAGCCCCGCCGGACGGGTGCTCAGGGCGTAGTTGTCCAGCTCGTTGCCCGCCGGGCTGTCGAAGCTGAGCCCCCAGGAGGCGAACGCGGCCACCGTGGGCGTAATCTTGTAGTTCAGCGCCGCCTTGGGAGTAACGGCCTCGAAGCGCCGGGTGTCGTTCGCCACGGCAAAGATCTGGTTCCGCACGTCGAATACCACCTTGTCGTACCGGGCCGTGAGAAGGAAGTCCAGCCGGTCGGGGATCAGGCCGAGGCTGTTCTGAAGGTAGAACCCCGCGTTGGCAATGTCCTCGTCGGTGAGAAACCTCAGATCGTCCCCCTTGGTCCCCCCGATGTTGCCGTATTCCTCCACCGGACCGTACTGGTAGAAGAGGTCTCCCCCGACGGAGAATTCGTCCGGGTTGCCCCACAGGAGCGAGCGGTGTGTATAACGAGCGCTCGCTCCCACCCCGTTCCGGTTCATGATGCGGTAGGTGCGTGCGGTCCGCTCGAAGTACTTCATGGTACCGTACCCCAGGAGCTCCAGCTCGTCGTTCCCCTCGTCGTCCAGCCGGGTGGTGAACTGGATGCCGAGGCGTCCCTTGCGCGTCAGGCGGATGGCGTCGCGCCCCTCGTCCCGGCTGTTGGCCTGGAAGGGATCGGCCTCATACTGCTCCCGCGTAAGGGATCCCGGCAGCCGGATCAGCCCGTCCACGTAATAGCCGTAGAGGTTGAGCCGGGACACCTCCCCCAGGGGCATCTCCGCCGCGGAATTGAGGATGTGCCAGAAATCCTCGCTGTGCCGCCTGTATCCCCTGGCGGTGTGATGATTGTAGGTGACCAGGAGACGGTTCCCGCCCGATGAGAGCCCCGCCTTCACCCCGTTGCTCCGGAGCCCTCCGGAGCCCACCTCGTTGAAGCTCGTGGCGAAGGTGCCGGGGAAACGCAGGTCGTTCAGAAAGTTGATGACGCCCCCGGGGGCGTTTGTATAGAGGGAGGAGGAGTTCCCCTTCACCACCTCGATGCTCCCGACGGACTGGAAGTCTATCGCCTCGATGCGGGTCTGCCCGTCGGGCTCCGACTCGGGGATGCCGTCCAGCAGAATCCGCACCCCCCGGATGCCCGAATTGGACCGGCTTCCGAATCCGCGTATGGAGATGCGGACATCGTGGTTCCCGTACCGGTTCTGGAAAAAGACGCCGGGAATTCCCTGCAGAACGTTGTCCACCGAGGTCTTCCGGTCGTACTTGTAGTCCACATTGTCAATCCGCTCGATGGACCAGGGAACATCGATGATCTTCCTATAGGTGCGGGTTCCCGTGGTCACGATTTCTTCCACCTCGTAGGTGGCCATGGAATCGGGAGGAGACGGCTCCTCCACCTGCGCCGGGAGAAACCCCGACGGAAGGAGGAGCGCGGCTCCCGCGCAGAACAGGATCGCTCTATGCATAATGTCCTCGCGTAATGGTGGGTTGACGGCTCCGCTCCCCTTCCGGGACAAGCGGAGCCATCCGGCGCCGCCCGGGATTCCGGCATCTGCCGGTTCCGGGAGCGATGCCCGGTTGGAGGATGTGGGTCAGCCCATTCGGGGG
>JBAVEL010000113.1:0-10298 GCA_049587715.1 Bacteroidota bacterium | reverse complement strand
GCTTCACCTTGCCGAAGACAGCCTCATGCGGGTCCCGGAAGACAAGCTCATACTCGTCGCTCATGACGATGGCCTCCTCGGGACAGGCCTCCTCACAGAAGCCGCAGAAGATGCAGCGGAGCATGTTGATCTCGAACATGATGGGGAACCGCTCCTTCTCCAACTCCGTTTCCGAGGCCTGCACCTCGATGGCCAGCGCGGGGCACACGCGCGCACAGAGACCGCAGGCCACACACCGCTCCACTCCCTCCTCCTGCACGAGCACCGGTCTTCCCCGGAACGAAGCAGGGGGGTTCCACCTCTCCTCAGGGTACTGCCGGGTGAACTTGGGCCTGAAGACCTGCCGCAGCGTCAGCGCCATCCCCTTCAGAATCTCGGGGATGTACGTCTTCTGCCAGAAGGTGAGGTCCCGGAGGCGGACCTGAGGAATGGTCCGGTCCCGTTTCTCCACGGTTGTGTGTGGGTTGTCCACCCGATGTCCGTCGTTCATTGCAGCACCAGAATGCCCGCCCCCGTGAGGGCCAGATTCACCAGGGCGAGGGGGATCATTACCTTCCACCCGAGGTTCATGAGCTGGTCGTAGCGGAACCGCGGAATGGTCCACCGTATCCAGACGAAGAACAGGAGCATGGCAGCGACCTTGCCGCAGAACGCAAGCACGTGCAGAATCCCGGGCCATGGCTCCGGCAGAGCGGCGTGCTCCAGGAAGGGAATCTGCCACCCTCCCAGGAACAGGGTGACCGTCAGGGCGCTGGAAGTGATCATGTTGGCGTATTCCGCCAGAAAAAAGCTCCCGAACTTCATTCCGCTGTATTCGGTGTGATAGCCCCCCACCAGCTCCGGTTCCGCCTCCGGCAGATCAAAAGGAAGCCGGTTCGTTTCCGCAAACGACGCCACCACAAAGGTAATGAACCCCAGGGGCGTAAGAAACGCATTCCAGGCCAGGCCCGCCTGCTTCTCCACGATCGCGTCCAGCTCCAGTGTCCCCCCGATCATGATCACCCCCACGATCGAAAGCCCCATCGGGAGCTCATAGCTGATCAGCTGAGCGGAGGAGCGCAGGCTGCCCAGGAGGGAGTACTTGCTGTTGGAGGACCACCCGCTCAGGGTGATGCCGTACACACCCAGGGAAGTAAGAGCCAGGACGTAGAGAACCCCGATGTCCACGTCGGCGATGATGAGCCGGATTTCCCTCCCCAGCAGGGAGACGGAGCTCCCGAAGGGGATGACGGCGAATGTCACCAGAGCAACGGAGATCGAGATCACCGGAGCCAGTGAGTGAATGAAGTGGTTGGCCTTCCGGGGGACGACGTCTTCCTTGATGAACAGCTTCAGGACGTCCGCCGGCGACTGGAACAACCCCCAGGGCCCGACCCGGTTCGGCCCCAGGCGGTTCTGGATAAAGGCACTGAAGCGCCGCTCCACGTAGACAAGGTTCGCCACAACGGCCAGCATCACCCCCAGGACAAGGAGGATCTTCGCAAGGGAGATCAGAAGGAATTCCATGTTCATTTCCCCGTCCGCTCCCGTCCCTGTGGAGGCGGCGCCAGGGCCATTCCCCGGGTACCCAGCTTGAGGTACGTCATTCCCCGGAACTCCGGGACGGATCCGGCGATGTCCAGGAACACCTCTTCCGCGGACCCGTAGCGGAACCGACTCCCCGCCGCGGCCGCCAGTCCCGCCAGAATCTTCCAGGAGGGACGGGCATCCCGCTTGAGGCCCCTGCCCCACCGGTCATGGGTGGTGCCGAAACGGTCCAGGCGGCTCATGGAAAAACCGTCGGAGGCCCTGTCCTGTTCCAGCGTGGCCACCGACGGGCGGAATCGCTGAACATGGCCGTCCGCGTTGGTGAACGTCCCGTGCTTCTCGGCCCAGGTGGAGGCGGAAAGCACCACGTCGGCCAGGGCCGTGGTTTCGTTGTCCCATGCCGAGAGGACGGCCAGGAATTCCAGCTTTGCGAGGGCTTCCGCCGTCGAGGGATCCGCGGCCGGATTGTCCTCCATCACCAGAAGCGCCTTGATCTGTCCCTCGCGAACACCCTGGATGATCCGTTCGTGGGCCCATCCCCCCTCCGCGGGGCGGATCCCCGCGAGCAGGGCTCCACGGGCATTCGGGGTCTTGTCGGCCCGTATGAGGATTTCGTCCTCATCCCCGGCCACGACATGCCGGGCAACATCCAGGTGCTTCGTTCCCAGGACCTCACGGACAAAGCGGAACAGCACGTAGTTGTCCTCGTTCGAAGCATACGCCGAGCCCAGGGCGGCAACCTCCGACTTGCGGAAGGATCGGAGCCCCGTCCCCACCCGGGCCAGGGCCTCGTCCCATCCAACCTCCCGCAATCCCTCCTCCAGCCGCATCATGGGTCCCTTCAGCCGGCGGTCCGAATGCACAGGGGGAAAGGTTCCCAGACGCCCCGCATCGCACATCCAGTGGTCGTTGACGGCGGGGTTGAACCGGGGCGTTTGCCGGAGAATCTCGTTGTTCCGCACCCAGGCATACATGCTGCAGTTCCGGGCGCACCCCGGACACACAGTTTCCGTGGCGGACATCTCCCAGACCCGGGCGCGGAACCGGAAGTCGCGGCTGGTGAGCGCGCCCACCGGACAGATATCGATGGTGTTCATCGAGTAGGGATTGTCCAGTTGGTCCCCCGGAAAAACGGTCAGCTCCACATGGTCCCCCCTCCGGATAAAGGTGAGCTGGGGCCTGCGCGCGACTTCCTCGCAGAACCGCACACAGCGGGAGCAGAGGATGCAGCGCTCGGCATCCAGCAGGACCCGGGGACCAAGCTCCACCCGCTTTGGCTTGTGGAGTTTGTCCTCATCGAAACGCCCGGCTCCCGAGCCGTACCGGTAGGCATAGTCCTGGAGCTTGCATTCCCCCGCTTCGTCACAGATGGGACAGTCCAGGGGATGGTTGATCAGGAGGAATTCCATGACCGCCTCGCGGGCGCGGATCACCCGGGGATTGGCCGTGTGCACCACCATCCCGTCCGCAACCCGGGTGGCGCAGGCAATCACCAGTTTCGGCGACCCTTCCACCTCCACCAGACACATCCGGCAGTTGCCCGAGACGCTGAGTCGGGGATGCCAGCAGAAATGGGGTATGTCGATCCCCTTGTCCCGGGCGGCCTCCATGATGGTCCGGCTGGCGGGCACCTCGCACTCGTTTCCGTCCAGCGTGATGCGCACCATCTCATTGGTCCTGCAGTCTGCGGACATATCCCTCGTGGAAAAGGCGCAGCGCGCGCACCATCTCCCCGATTTCCTCCTCGGGGGGAAGGAACGTCGTGCGGAAATGCAGGGTGCCGGCCCTTTGTCCGAACCCGGACCCGGGCACCACGCAGATACCCGTTTCCTCCAGCAGGGCCATGCAATATGCTTCGTCCCGGCGCGCCTCCCAGGCGGCGCGCTCCCCGGGACTCATGGCCGAGACGCGCACACTGCGGTCCGGCGGAAGCTCGAACCGGACGAAGGCGTACATGGCTCCCTGCGGAACCTCCACGTGCATGCCCGGCACCGCGTTGACGGCCCGGCCGAGCAGCTCCGCCTTCCGCCTGAGGGATTCCAGGATGGCATCCCGTTCCCGGACGTAGAGACCGTAGCTTTCATCCCCCGGAACGGGGGGCGCCACCATGAGGTACGTGGCAAACTGCCCGGGGACATTGGCACAGAGGCTTATGGACTGCAGTTTGATGAACTGCGCCAGCACTTCCGCTTCGACATTCCGGATTTCCAGGTAGCCGCCGCGGTGCCCGCACTCGCCCAGGAAACCCTTCGAGACCGAGTGAATGCTGAAGAGCGACACGCCCCGCTCCCCCATTTCGTGCATGACCCGGGCGAACGAGTGAAATGCAACGCCGCGGGCATACACGTTCTCCTGATACACCTCGTCGGCCAGAATCGCCATGCCGTTCCGTCCGGCGAACGCGACGATCATCCGCATGTTGTCCGGCGAGAGCACGGCCCCGGTGGGATTGCCCGGATTGATGACCACCAGAAGCACGGGACGGATCCCCCGCGCCTTCGCCTCCGCCCAACTCCGCGTGAGGATCTGCTCATTCAGCTGCCAGGCGTTCTCCTCATCCAGCTCGTACCCCACCGCCTCACCCCCGTAGAGGGAGAGCGTGGCGCTGTAGAGGGGATACTGCGGGATGGGTATCATCACCCCGTCCCCGGGATTCTTCAGGAGGGCCATCAGAACCGACTGGGCGCCCTTGCTGGCGCCGTCCGTCATGATGACGCTGCTTCCGTCCGCAGGAATGCCGTCACGCCGCGCGATGAATTCGGCCACCGCCCGCCGCACCGCCAGGATGCCGGGGCTTTGGGTGTAGGCCCCGGTTCCGTGCGGGTGCAGGGACAACAGGTCCCCGGCGCGCGCCACGATGTCCCGGGGAAACTCCCCCCGGAGGGAGGGTCGGGTGAGGACTTCCGGGTATTCCAGGATGCTCAGGATCTGCCGCAGGTAGGTCAGAGGCCTTTGTTTCAGCGCCTGCGGATTGCCGATGTTGCAGTAGATGATCTTTCTCCCGCCGGCCTCAAGCTCCTGCGCACGCTGGACGATGGGCCCGCGCACGGCGTACTCCGCCCGGGCCAGACGCGGATTGAGATCGGCCGCCCTCAGCATGGCGCGGAAGCCCCCTTCCCCGGCCTGATGATGACGGCGGAAAGCCGTTCATCCCGGAAGAGATCCTGCGCCACCGCCTGCACCCGCTCGGGTGTGACCTCCCCCATGCCCCGGAGAATCGCCTCCAGAGGAGAGACCCTCCCCAGATACAGTTCGCTGACCCCCAGTCGCATCATCCGGCTGGTCATGTTTTCCAGAGAGAGCAGCATGGTGCCCCTGATCTGGGCTTTCGTCCGCTGCAGCTCGGCGCGGGGAACCGCGTGATTCCGCACCCGGTCCAGTTCCCGCCGGATGAGCTCGATCGTCCGCTCGGTGTTCTTCCCCTCCGTGCCCGCATAGACCCCGAAGACCCCCGTGTCGCTCAGCATGTTCACATAGGAATAGATCGCATAGGCCAGGCCGTGCTTCTCCCGCACACTCTGATAGAGGCGGGAGCTCATTCCTTCCCCCAGAAGGGCGTTCAGCACAAGGAGCGGATACCTCTCCCGGTGCCTCATCCCGTATGCCCGCGTTCCGATGCACACGTGCGCCTGCTGGATGGGACGATCGTATTCGCAGCGCCCCCGGTCGGGGATCCGCGCGGGGAGAGGCCCCCTGCACCGCTCCTGCGCCCGGACCCGCCGGCCGGAGAAGAAACGGCGGACGTGCCGCACAAGATCCCCGTGCTCGACATTCCCGGCCGCGGCAACCACAAGCCGGCCCGAGAGGTAATGGGAGCGCACGTGCGACCGGAGATCCTCCCTGCTGAACCGGCGCAGGTTCTCCTCCGTACCGATGATGGGATACCACAGGGAATGCCGGGGGAAAAGGGCCTTCTCGAAGTAGTCGTGGATGATGTCCTCCGGGTTGTCCTCTGCGCTGCGGAGTTCCTCGATGACCACGAGTTTCTCCTTCTCCATCTCCTGCGGGCTGAACGTGGCGTGGAGGACCAGGTCCGACACGACGTCCAGGGCTGCAGGGAGGTGGACATCCAGGACCCGCGCGTGGAAACAGGTGTGTTCCTTCGCGGTAAAGGCATTCAGGTACCCCCCCAGACGCTCCAGGCTCCGCGCAATGTCGGCGACGCTCCGGTTCCTGGTCCCCTTGAAGACCATGTGCTCCAGGAAATGGGTGATTCCGTTGGTGGCGCTGGACTCGTCCCGGGAGCCCACATCCGCCCAGAGGCCCAGGGAGACGGATCGGACGGAGGAGACCCTTTCGGAAACGACGCGGATGCCGTTGTCGAGGATGGTCCTGCTGTACAGCGCGTGTGCGTCGGAGCGACGGCTCAGGGGGTTCTTCAGCATGCGGTCTCGTCGGCCTGCACCGGCCCGCGCACTGCGGTCGGTCGGGACCCGCTTGAATATATTCAAAGGGCCCAAGAGAAGCAAGGCGCCGCCGGGGACGGGTCAGGCGGCGACGAGGGAATGCAGCTTCGCCAGGAGCATGTCGATCGCGATGTGGTTCTCGCCGCCCCGCGGGATGATGATATCCGCCCAGCGCTTGGAGGGTTCCACAAACTCAAGGTGCATCGGTTTCACCGTGTGCATGTACTGATGCATCACCGATTCCACGCTGCGGCCGCGTTCCAGAACATCCCTCCGGATGCGCCGGAGGAGGCGTTCGTCGTCGTCGGTCTCCACGTACACCTTGATATCGGTCAGATCGCGCAGGCGCGGATCCGAGAGAATCAGGATGCCCTCCAGGAGAATGATGGAGCGGGGCTCCACGGTCCGCGCCTGCGCGGTGCGCCGGTAGGTGACGTAGTCGTACACGGGCTGGCGCACCGGGCGCCCTTCCCGCAGCACCCTGACATTCTCGACCAGCAGGGTGGTATCGTACGCGTCCGGATGGTCGAAGTTGATCTCCGACACGGGAAGACCGGGAAAGAGGGAGAGGTCCTTGTAGTAGGCGTCATGCTGCAGCACCGCCACGTTCTTCTCTCCGAGCGCGTGCACCACCGCGCGGGCCACCGTGGTTTTGCCCGAGCTGGAGCCGCCCGCAATGCCGAGGACCAGGCGCTCATGTGCCATGGAGTTCCCCTGAAGGAGTGGGACCGGATGGAATATACCCGCCGGGAAGACCGAAAACAAGCGCCCGGTTGCATTCCGCCCCCCTTTTGGATACGTTTTCCTGTTCCTTTCCCGGAAGGCCGTCCCATGCCCGATGCCGTCCTGCTCTTTCCCCCGCTTCTCTACCTTGCGCTTCTGGGCATCTCGGCCTTCGCCGTTGCTCTTCCCCGGCGCGATCGGCCGGCGGCCCGGGCCCGGCGGGTGGCCGTCATTGTTGCCGCGCGGAACGAGGAGCAGAACATCGGCCCGTGCCTGCGCAGCCTCGCCTCGCAGGACTACCCCGCGGACCTCTTCGAGGTCATCGTGGTGGACGACGGCTCCACCGACGCCACCCCCCGGCGCGCCCTCCAGGAGGGGAGACAAATCCGCCGGTTCCGCTTGATTTCGGCAACGCGCCCCGGCGGCGAAGGAAAAGCCGCCGCCCTGGCCCGCGCGTGCGACGCAACCGATGCGGAGTTCTACCTGTTCACCGATGCCGATTGCACGGTCCCCCCCCGGTGGATTTCGAGAACCGTGGGGCATTTCCGGAGCCCGCGGACCGGCGCGGTGGCGGGCTTCACCCTGTTGTCGGGGAGCGGGATTGCAGCGGGCGTCCAGGCGCTTGACTGGCTCTTTCTCTTCTCCCTCGCCGCCGCGTGGGCCCGTCTGCGGTATCCCCTCACGGCGGTGGGGACCAACCTGGCGGTACGGGCGGAGGCCTATCGGGCCGCAGGCGGCTTTCCGGGCATCCCCTTCAGCGTCACCGAAGATATGGCGCTCGTGAGGGCCGTAACGCGCGGAGGCCGCTACCGCCTGTGTTTTCCCCTCGATCCCCAGGCCATGGTCCAGAGCGCCCCCTGCGCCGGGATTGGAGAGCTTCTCCGCCAGAAGAAGCGCTGGTTCACCGGCGGAACCGGCTTCCCCGCTCCGGTCCTCCTGCTCTTCTCCGTGCTCTACCTGTTCCATGTGGGGCTTCTGGCGGCGCTCTGGAGCGCGCCCCTTGCCGGTGTCTATCTGGCGGCCGCGAAAGGGGCGGCCGATCTGCTGCTCATCCTCCCCGCCCTCGTCCGGCTCCGCTGCTTGCGGTTGCTGCCGCTCTTCCCGCTGATGGAGGCCTACCTCTGGGCATACGTGACCTTGATTCCTCCCATGGTTCTGGTTTCGCGCAGGGTGGAGTGGAAGGGAAGGGTCTATCATGGAAAAGGCCCTCCCTGAGGGAGGGCCTTGTGCACATCGCGTGCGTCTCGGTGCGTCAGGACCGGGACCGGGCGCTGGCGATCCCCAGCCGTTTCAGCTTGTAGCGGAATGTCTGTTCGGTCATCCCGAGGAACTGGGCCGCCTTCGACTGGTTGAAGCCGAACTTCTCGAGGGACCGCTCGATGATGCCCTTCTCGATGACATCGAGGGACTTGTCCAGGATGAATTCCTGGCCCGCCACGATGTTGTTGATCATCTTCACCACTTCCGTCTTCTCGTCCACCAGCTCGGGGGGCAGGACGAAACGGCCCTGATTCGAGAAGAGCACGGACTTGTCCACCACCGCCTTGAGCTCGCGGAGGTTCTCACGCCAGGGCTGGCGGACCAGCACGTCAATGGCGTTGATGTCGATAATCAGATCTCCCACGCCCAGCTCCCGGCAGATCTCGTCGGCGAAATGCCGGACCAGAACCGGTATGTCTTCCGGTTTCTCGCGCAAGGGCACCACCTCGATCTTCTCGAACTCCTGGAGGCGCGCGAAGAGATCATCCATCAGCTTCCGGCGCTCCAGAAGCTCCCGGGGATCCGCCTTGAGGGTCACGATCAAACGGATATCCACGGGCTCGGGCACGTCTCCCCCGATCCTCCGGGTCGTGCGCTCGTTGATGAAGCTGAGGATCTTCATCTGGTTCCGGAAGCTGGCCTCCTCGATCTCCTCGATGACGAGGGTGCCCCCGTTGACCTGCTCGAAGAGCCCCCGGCGGGACGTGGCGGGAAGACCTTCCGCTCCCCGGTCGAATCCGAACAGGAGCGACTCCAGCTCCCGGTCATCCAGCACGGACAGATTAATGGCCTTGAAGGGATGCGGCGACGATCCCTGGCTCAGGTGGTAGAGGTTCCTGGCTACGGCGCCCTTCCCCACCCCCGCCTCTCCCACGATGATCACGTCGGCCCGCGACCCTGCGAGTCTCCGGATATCCTCCCGGAGCTTCTCGGCCGCCCGACTCCTGCCGACGATCGGGTACTCGAATTCCCCGCCCGAAGTCCGGTGAGCGGTTTCTGTGATCGGATTACTCATGGCACCATCCCGGCTCTCTGCCTGATCCTGGTTTTGCATCCACCGACAAGATACACACAGCCCGGCCCCGTTGATGTGACCGCGGTCAATCCGGAGGGGCCGATTTCGCGAACATTCTGCCCACAATTTCCTTCCGGTTGAAGAAATGGGCAAGCACGAAATCATCCAGCCAGTCCCGCCACCGTGTAATTCCCGCCGGCCGGGCCTGAATCTCCTGTTCGTAGTACTCGCCCTTGACGGAAGTCACAAAACGGAGCCGCAGGGCGAAGAACCAGCAGACCAGGGCCAGGATGGCCGAGGAAACGTACTGCCCGATGCTCACGTATTCGTGGAATGTGCGCCACTCCACGCTCTTGATAAAGCTCCAGGCGTGGAGGATTTCCATGGCACAGAACAGGGCGAGGAGGAACATGATCTTGTCTATGTAGGCACCCTGCGGGGGGTCTCTTCTGTACTGGTACCCGAAGAAGAGCAGGATGAACCCCACGCACAGGATGTTCATGTACACCACGTTTTCGTAGAGAGGGGCGAAGAACAGAATCTTATAGTTGTCTCCGCTCAGGTACGGATAGAGGGAGGTCACGGTCCTCGCCTTCTCCTCCTCGTACATCATCCCCACCCGGGCCCCCTCCCGCCAGTAGTGCAACTCCGTGTCCCGGATGAGCTCCACCGGAGTGGGTTCACTGCCGTCGCCGGTCTTCTGCAGGCGGGCATAGGATTCGCTCAGCTCCCCCCAGGTCAGGGCGGTCTCCGTCCGGTAGAGATGGAAGGGATCCCGCACATAGTCCTGATAGTAGTACCAGAAGAAGCCCCCCGCGAGTGCGAACGAAAGCAGATACTTGGTGACCACCCGGTGGTCCCGGAACAGAGTGTCAATGGCCAGGTAGACAACCGCCAGAGCCAGCAGAAGAAAATAGCCGCCCAGGGACACATACTCGGTGAAGAAAAAGCGGGCGTACGGGGAACCGGGGAGAATGAATGTCCCGACAAAATGATACAGGTGGAAGAGAAGGGATGTGCCGAAGAAAACGGCGAAGTTCAGGAAGATGAACTTGTTCTTGCGGACCGGCTCCCTCCCGACCAGGTAAACGCTCAGGATGAACAGGAGGAGCTGGGAAACATAGCTGATGAACCCGGAAACCGTGGTGGACCCGTCGTTCGGCAGAAGCAGCGATGCCAGCGACACCGCCACCGCCGAGAGCCACAGCCAGAACACCCCCTTCGGTTTTCTCATCCGGATCTCCGCCCTTTCCCCGTCGCAATATACCACCCGGAGGGGCGGAAGTCAACTCCCGACTCGCAGGAAACCGCCAAAAACCGCCTATTTTGTGCTCTGGATCACGCAAATAACGCAATGAGGGCAGTAC
>JBAVEL010000112.1:0-3018 GCA_049587715.1 Bacteroidota bacterium | reverse complement strand
GTCCCTGAGGGAGGCAAGCTCATGCTCCACATCTCCCTGCGCCAGGATACGGGGGTGCTCGGTGGCTCCGCACACGGGGCAGGGGGTCCCGGGCGCGAGTGTCTTTGCGATGTCGCCGAGTCCGGCGGCGAGTTCGAGGCGGTGGAGGTTCTTGTCGGAGGCGGCCATCTCATTCCGGAGAGACTCCTTTGCCGCGGCCAGCCGGAGAGCGGTGTCCTGAAAGCCCGAGGGAAGAGGGGCTCCCCCGAAGAGGGGGACGGAGGAGGGGGCTTGAAGGAGCGCCCGGCGATCCTTCTCGATGCGGTCCGACTCGGAGCGGGCAAAACGGAGATTGTTCTCCGCTTCGGTGCACCGCTCGCGGAGAGCCGAGCGCACCGTGAACCAGCCCTGGATGTCTGCCAGTTCCTTCCGGTCGGGAAGGTTCTTCCTGGCCCCGGCAAGCTGTGTCTGGAGCTTCTTTCGTTCCTCTGCGATGAGACCGAGCTCCTTCTCCAGGGCCCCGAGAGCGACGGCCTCTTTCTCCGCCGCAGCCGCCAGCAGGTGTGCGTCGGCGGCGACTTTCCGGATGCTCAGGATGACTCCGCAGTCCGCCGATTCCTCGCGGATGCGGTCCCGGCCGGCGTACTGTTCCTCCACTCTGCGGAACTCCTCCTGCTTGCGCCCGAGGTCCGCCCCCGAGGCCTCAAGGGTCTTCCGCTTCTGTTCAAGGACGGTGCGGGCTGTCGCCACGGAGGCGGCCATGCCCGCTTCCTGCTCCAGGATGTCGCGGAAGCGCCGCACGCAGAGCTCGTACTCCTCCAGGGTCTTTGCCCGGCGCTGGAAGTCGGGCCTGCGGAGTTCCAGCTCGGAGACGCCTTTCCGGGCCGCATCCAGCTTGGCGAAGAGATCGGCCAGTGTGTGGAATGCCCGCTCCTCCTCACGGACCTGCGCGAGGGTTTCCTCGAGCATGCGCCGGTCCCCCTCGGCGGATGCCGCTTCCTTCTCCAGCGCGGCGATCGCCTCCTCCGTCACGGGGGCCAGCTCGCCCAGCCGTCCCTCCACGAGTCCCAGGTTCCGCTCGTTCTCCTTTTCGACGGCGGCGGTGCGGGATGAGAGCTCGAAACGGTGGAGGTTGAATATCTCCTTCAGCATGCGGGAGCGGTTGGTGTCGGAGAGCTGCAGGAACTCCTGAAAGCTCCCCTGGGGGATGATGATGGTGCGCCGGAAGTTCTCGTAGCTGAGCCCGATGATTCCCTCGGCGGTCCTCTCCTCCAGGGGATGGCGGATTTCTCCCTCGATCCGGTAGGCGGCCCGCTGAAAGGGCTTCACCGTTCCGAAGGATTTCCGGTCCCTCTTTCCGCTCACCGTGAAGGCATAGAGCTCCCCGTTGTTGCGGCCCGCCCGGAAGATGAACTCGATGAAGAGCTCGCCGGACTTCAGGTTCATCATGTTGTAGCCGCGGTCGTCTTTCTGGGTCAGCCGCTCGGTCTCGCCGTAGAGGGCGAGCGTGACGGCCTCCAGGAGCGCGGATTTTCCGCTTCCCACGGGCCCGAAGATGCCGAAGAGGTGCTCCCGTGTGAGCGGCGCGAAGTCTATCTGCTGCCGGGTGCGGTAGGAATAGAGGCCCTGGAGGGTGAGGCGGACGGGGATCATTCCTCCTCCACTGCCGTCACTTCGCGGAAGAGGGCCACCAGACGGTCGTTGGGCTCCTGCCCGTGCACGTGAGAGAAGTAGTCCCGGAAGAGCTCCTCCACCGATCGCTGGAGGTTCACCCGCGGAGGGCCGCCCTCTCCCCCGGGGATGGTGACCTCGGGTATGATGTCCACGATGCCGTCGTGGGAGTCCAGAATCTGCCTCCGCTCCTCACCTGTGAGGAACGTCTTCATCGCCATCGTCAGCTCCACGAGCACGCCGGGGTTATCGCGCAGCCAGGCGACGGCTTCCCCCACACCCGGGAACCTCATCCGGCAGAGGCGCTTTCCCTGTGTGAGGGGAACGAAACGGACGCGGGCGGGGGCGCCGGGGTCCGCTTCTATGACAAGAACCTGTTTCTTCCTCGCCGTGTCGTTCATGGCGTAGGCCAGGGGGCTTCCCGCGTAGAAGGCGGGGGAGGATCCCCCCCCCACGGCATGGGCGGTGTGGAGATGGCCCAGGGCCGCATAATGAAGGCCCGCGGGGAATGAGGAGGTGAAGACGGCCTGCGCGCCCCCCACGCCCAGGATGGGTTTCTCGTCCTCCTGGTCATCCTCGGCGGTCGCGCCTTCTGGAACCACGCAGGCATGTGCCAGAAGGATGTTCACCCCGCGCGGGTCGCAGTACCGGGCGGCAAGCCCGGCCCAGATGCCCGCGAGCATGGAACGGAGCCCGGCCTCGCGGTCTGTTTCCCCAAGATACGACCTGAGGCGCGTCTCGCTCGCGTAGGGGGAAAGGATCAGGCGGAGCGGATGCGGGGCGTCGGGGATGATGATCTCCGCAAACCCCTCGGCGGACTCCGAAAGGGAGAGGCCTCCTTCCAGGGCGAAGGGTGAGATGCGCGTCCGGGGATAGCCGGCGAAAAGGATCCCGCACTCGCGGGCCAGGGGATCGGGGGCCTCGATGCGGTCGGGAGAGTCATGATTCCCGGCGATGGCGACGACCGCGCGGCGCCCGTCGGCGGCGAGGCGCTTGAGGGTTCTGAAGAGGAGCTGTATGGACTCGACGGGGGGATTGGCGGAGTCGAATATGTCTCCGGCCACGAGAACCGCATGCACACACTCGGCATCTGCGATGCGGCAGATCTCATCCAGCACCGCTTCCTGCTCTTCGTGGCGGGAGATGGTCCCGAGGCGCTTGCCGAGGTGCCAGTCGGATGTGTGGAGGATCTTCATGGATGATTTCGAGACGGATTGCCCGGTCCGAGGCGGCAGTGGGGGCGGACGGAGCGGAACACTCCTTCCAGAGCCGTGCCCCGAATCTACGAAGAAATGGGGGAGAAACAATATCAGGGGAGGATACTTTTGCCTGGAGAGGCGCGGGGGGAGATGCGGGCCGGGCCAGGGG
>JBAVEL010000111.1:0-7235 GCA_049587715.1 Bacteroidota bacterium | reverse complement strand
ACCTGGGCCCGCGGGGCATCACGGGCCTTGTGCAGATCAACGCCCGGGAAGGCCTGACCGGGGAGGAGATCCGGAACTACGAGCTGTACTACGCGCGCAACCAGTCGCTTGCGCTGGATCTGGAGATCCTTCTCAAGTCTCTGATCATGCTCGTCAAGCGTTGAAAGGAGCCTCGTGATGGGCAGAACGGTACTGGAGTTCGAGAAACCGATTGTGGAGCTGGAGGCGAAGCTGGAAGAGATGCGGCGCTACGCCGACAATCCCGGCATCGCGCAGGAGGTGGCCCGGATCGAGAAACGGGTGCTCCAGCTCCAGCAGAGCGTCTTTGCCGGCCTCACACGCTGGCAGCGGGTGCAGCTTGCCCGGCACCCGGACCGGCCCTACACGCTGGACTACATCGGCCTGATGACCACGGACTTCATGGAGCTGCACGGGGACCGGCTGTTTCGCGACGACAAGGCTGTGGTGGGCGGGTTTGCCCGGCTGGGGGACCGGCCCGTGATGATCGTGGGGCAGCAGAAGGGAAGGGACACCAAGTCGAACCTCTACCGGAACTTCGGGATGTCGAACCCCGAAGGGTACCGGAAGGCGCTCCGGCTGATGAAGCTGGCGGAGAAATTCGGCAGGCCCGTCATCACCCTGCTGGACACCCCGGGGGCCTTTCCGGGACTGGAGGCGGAGGAGCGGGGGCAGGCGGAGGCGATCGCGCGGAACCTCCTGGAGATGTCGCGCCTCCGGGTGCCCATCATCGTGGCCATCATCGGAGAGGGGGCCTCGGGCGGGGCCCTGGGCATCGGGGTGGGGGACCGGATCCTCATGCTGGAAAACGCGTGGTACAACGTGATCTCCCCCGAGTCGTGCTCCAGCATCCTGTGGCGAAGCTGGGAGTACAAGGAGCAGGCGGCCGAGGCCCTGCAGCTCACCGCTCCCGACCTGAAGAAACAGGGGGTGATCGACGTGATCGTGCCCGAGCCGCTGGGGGGAGCCCACCGGGATCCCGAGAAGGCGGCGGCCCTCCTGAAGGACCACCTGCTGGCGGAGCTGAAGGTCATGGCCAAGGTGAAGCCGGAGAAGCTTCTGGAGAAGAGGATAGAGAAGTTCTCAAAGATGGGGGCATGGGCGGGTTGAACGGAGGCTTGGGGAAGGAGGCGGGGGGCGGTGTCCGCCCCCCCGCAGCCATGAGCGGATTCGTCCACGACAGCCGCATTGCGCGGATCATCGAGCTGGCCCTCATCGAGGATGCGGCCATGGGGGACCTCACCTCCGAGGCCGTGATTTCGCAGGAGCTGGTGGGCTCGGGGGTTTTCCTGTGCAAGGAGGACGGGGTGATCGCCGGGCTGGAGGTGGCGGCCATGGTGTTTCACCTTGCGGATCCCGGGGTGAGCTTCGCGGCGGAAGTTCCCGACGGATCCGCCGTTTCCGCGGGGCGGCAGATTGCCCGCGTGGATGGTCCCTTGAGGGAGATCCTGAAGGCGGAGCGGACCGCTCTCAACTTCCTCCAGCGGATGAGCGGCATTGCCACTCTCACCCGGGAGTTCGTGCGGGCCGTGGAGGGAACGGGGGCGCGCATCACCGACACGCGGAAGACCGCTCCGGGTCTCCGTCTTCTGGACAAACAGGCGGTGCGACTGGGGGGCGGGGTGAATCACCGGTTCGGCCTGGATGACATGGTGCTGATCAAGGACAACCACATTGCGGCGGCGGGGGGCGTGGGGGAAGCCCTCCGGAGATGCCGCCTTTCCCTGAACGCCCTGGGGATATCCGTGCCCGTGGAGGTGGAGACCCGTTCCCTGAAGGAGGTGGAGGAGGCCATGGCGACGGGCGGGTTCCAGCGCATCATGCTGGACAATTTCCCCCTGGGGGGGATGCGGCAGGCCGTGCGCCGCATCGACGGGGTCGTGGAGGTGGAGGCCTCGGGGGGCATCACCCTGGCGAACGTGCGGGAGACGGCCGAAACGGGCGTGGACTTCATCAGTGTGGGGGCCCTTACCCACTCGGTGCGTGCCCTGGATATCTGCCTGGAGATCCTTCCCTCTCCCCCCGCCTGATTCCATTCCATGCTGGACAAGATCAAGCGCCTGGGCACGGACACCGCCGTCTACGGCGTGAGCACCATCCTGGGCCGGTTCCTCAGCTTCCTGCTCACCCCCTTCTATGCGAACGTGCTGCCGCCCGCGGAGCTGGGGACGGTGGCTACCGTCTACGCCTACGTGGCATTCCTGACCGTGCTCTACGCGCACGGCATGGAGTCAGCCTTCTTCAGGTACACGGCCTCGGGGGAGAAGCGGGAGACCTTCACGACCGCTTTTGTCTCGGTTTCTGTGGTGAGCGTTCTGTTCACGCTGCTGCTTGTGTGGCAGGCGGGTCCCCTGGCGGAGCTGGCCTCCGTGCCTGCGGAGTACGGGAGTGTGGGGCTTCTGGCGGCGGGGATTCTGGGTCTGGATGCCCTGGCTGTGATTCCCCTTGCCGCCCTCCGCATGGAGCGGAAGGCGAAGCGGTTTGCCGCCATCCGGCTATCCACGGTGGCGGTGAACGTGGGACTGAACGTGTATTTCCTGCTCTCGCTCGGGCTGGGGATCGAAGGGATCTTCCTGAGCAACCTGCTCTCCTCGGGGTTCTGCCTGGGGCTCCTTGTTCCCGTGATTCTGAAGCGGCTGAGACCCGGGTGGAGCGGCCCGCTTCTCGGGGCTCTGCTCCGGTTCGGGCTTCCCGGTGTGCCCGCGGGGCTGGCCAGCATGACCGTGCAGGTGATCAACCGGCCGATCCTGGAGGCGCTCACGGACAGGGCCACGGTGGGCATCTACCAGGCCAACTACCGGCTGGGGATCGTGATGATGCTGGTGGTCACCACATTCGACTTCGCGTGGCGGCCCTTCTTCATGACGGCGGCGGAGGAGCCCGACGCGCAGCCGCTCTTCGCCCGGATCCTGACATACTTTGTCCTGTTCATGACGGTTGTCTTTCTGGTCTTCGGGTTCTTCGTGGATGACCTGGTGCGGGTGCCCATCCTCCAGGGCAGGTCCCTGCTCCCCGAGGCCTACCGGAGTGGGCTCCCGATCGTGCCCGTGATTCTGCTGGCCTACCTTCTGCTCGGTGCCTCCAACACGGTGGCGGCAGGCATCTACATACGGAAGCGCACGGGGTATCTGCCCGCGGCCGCATTCACGGGGGCGGCGGTGAACATTGCGGGGAACTACCTGCTGATCCCCCGCTTCGGGATGATGGGGGCGGCGGCGGCCACCCTGTTGAGCTACCTGAGCATCGGGGCGGTGCACCTGGCGATTGCGCAGCGCATCTACCCCGTGCCGTATGAATGGGGGCGGCTTGCGAAGATCGGACTCGCCGGCGGGCTCGTGTGGGTGCTCTCGCTGTTTGCTCCCGGGGGAGCGGCGGGGCTTTCCGCAAAGGCGGGCCTGCTCATCCTGTTCGGCCTCCTCATCTGGGCGGGCAGGTTCTTCTCGGCGGAAGAGGCCCGCCGGATCGCGGGCCTGATGCGGCGCAGGCCGCGTTCCTCGTCCCCAGAGGGAACCGCGCCCGCCTCCGATCCGTAAATGGAATCTCTCGGGCCTTTTGCCTACCATGACCTGCCATGCTGGACCGTCTTGAAAAGGTGAGGGAGCGCTACGAGGAGGTGACGCGCCTTCTGGGGGACCCCTCCGTGCTGGCCAGCCAGGAGCGTCTGAAGACCCTGGCCAAGGAGCACAGCGACCTGACCCCCCTCATGAAGGCCTACGAGCGCTACCGGAAGGCCAGAAACGACCTGGCCGGGCTGAAGGATCTGCTGGCGCAGCCGGGGGACCCGGAGATGGCTTCGCTTGCCCAGGCGGAGCTGGAGGAGGCCCGGGCGGGAGTGGCGGCCCTGGAGGAGGAGCTGAAGATTCTGCTCATCCCCAGAGACCCGAACGACAGCAAGGACGTGGTGGTGGAGGTGCGGGCCGGGACCGGCGGGGGGGAGGCGGCTCTCTTCGCAGCGGATCTGTTCCGCATGTACACCCGCTATGCGGAGCGGAAGGGGTGGAGGTGCGAGCTGCTGGATGCCAACGAGACCGGCCTGGGAGGCATGAAGGAGATCAGCTTCGGCATGAGCGGGGAGGATGTGTACGGGGCCATGAAGTTCGAGAGCGGCGTGCACCGAGTCCAGCGGGTGCCCGAGACGGAAGCCCAGGGCCGGGTGCACACCTCGGCGGCCACGGTGGCCGTGCTCCCCGAAGCGGAGGATGTGCAGGTAAACCTGAACCCCGTGGACGTGGAGTTCGAGTCATTCCGCTCGGGAGGGAAGGGGGGCCAGAACGTGAACAAGGTGGAAACGGCCGTCCGGCTCACGCACCGGCCGTCGGGCATCGTGGTGGTGTGCCGGCAGGAACGCTCCCAGCTCCAGAACAGGGACCGGGCCATGAAGATGCTCCGGGCGAAGCTGTACGAGGCGAGGCTCATGGCGCAGGTGGGGGACGTGGCGGCGCAGCGCCGCTCCATGGTGCGGAGCGGGGACCGGAGCGAGAAGATACGAACCTACAATTTTCCCCAGAACCGCATCACCGATCACCGGATCGGGCTCACCCTCTACAATCTGGCCGAGATCATAGACGGGAAGCTGGACGAGCTGATCGAGCAGCTCAAGATCGCCGACAGGGCGGAGCGCCTGAAGTCCGCCGGGGAGTGAGCCCGCCGCAGATGGGCTCGGACGCCCCTCCGCGATGCCCCGGGAAGCGCAGTCCTACTTCCCGTTCGTTCTGACCTTCGAGAAGAACTCCTTGAGGAGCCCCGAGCTCCGTGCCTCCAGAATCCCCCCGACGACCTCCGCACGGTGGTTCAACCGTTTGTCCTGCGCGATGTTGAAGAGCGTCCCGCAGGCCCCCGCCTTGGGGTCGAAGGCGCCGAACACAAGGCGGCCGATGCGCGCCAGCACCACCGCCCCCGCGCACATGGGGCAGGGCTCCAGGGTCACGTAGAGGGCGCAGTTCTCCAGGCGCCGGGAACCAAGGTGACTTGCCGCCGCGGTGATGGCTATCATCTCGGCGTGCGCCGTGGGGTCCTGCAGGGTCTCGATCTGGTTGTACCCCTTCCCGACGATGCGCCCCTCGTGTACCACCACCGCCCCCACGGGAACCTCCTTCCGCTTCTGCGCCTGTTCCGCCTCCCGCAGGGCCGACTCCATCCAGCGCTCGTCTTCGGTCATGTGCAGGGTTCCTTCTTCATCCGGCCGGAATGTAGCGAGAATCGGGGTAAGTTGCGCCTGCCGCATTGCCCTTCGGTGCGCCTCGCGGCAAGCGGGGAGCCGTGCCGGCCGCATTCCTGCGGATGGGGAATGTAGTCAAGCTGGCCGCGGATCTCCCGCCTGCCAGGAGGTTCCCATTGCCAGCGAGGGTCCATCGGTTCCGGGGACCGGGAGGTTCTGCTTCCTCGAAGGAAACATCCGTTTCTCGCCGGGAAACCGGAGTTGCGATTCCCTCCGCCATCCTCCCCGGGAACCGGTTCTTGCGACCTTTTTGAGTCCTCCTCTGCTGGCACGCTATTGGGATAGCTGGCGGGCGGATAAGTCGAGTGCCTCCCCCTCTCTCGAAGAGCCCTGAGGCAGGGAGGTGGAAGGCCCGGTATCCTCCATACCCGCTTTCTCAGTGCCCGACCTCTCACAATTCAGACCACTCCCCGACCGGGGCCCCGGGCTTCAGCACACCCGGAGCAGCCGGCCTTTGCATACAGGCCGGCGGGGAGGAACCAATGCACCCACAGTAACCATCTCGGAGGCAGTCATGGATCACTCTCTATTGCTCTGCGAGAGAAGCAGGATTGCGGCGGCGGCCATCGTGGTGCCGGCCCTGCTTGCTGTCCTGGCCGGCCCTGCGTTCAGCCAGGATGAGGATCCTGCGGCATTGCATGCAGCCCGCCTGGCGGAGAGGTTCTTCCAGGACCAGGGCATCCGGACGCCGGGCGGGGGCGAACCATCCGGCGGAACGGAAGCAATCAACAGGTTTGCCCTCACCGGCTGGTCCGCCAATCACAAGTTCGGTTCGTCGGTGGCCAACGCAGGGGATTTCGACGGCGACGGGTATGACGATGTGGTGGTGGGGGCGCCGGGGCCTGCGGGAACGGGACCCGGACGGGCTCATCTCTACTTCGGGCGCGCATCCCTCCCTCCGCTGGCCTGGGGGCAGATTCCCGCATGGTCGGCGGACCAACTCGGGTATTCCGTGGCGGGTGCGGGCGATCTCAACGGAGACGGCTATGACGATATCGTGGTGGGTTCCCCCACAGGCGGACTGGGCGGTCTGAACACAGGATATGCCCCGGTCTTCTTCGGGGGCCCGGGAAGGGACACCTGTCCCGATGTGATTCTCTACGGCTATAGCGTGGGAGACAAGTTTGCCACCTCCCTGGATGCGGCGGGGGATGTGAACGGAGACGGGTATGCGGACTTGGCGGTGGGGGTTCCGGGCTACGGGAACGACAGCGGGGCCGTGTGGATCTATTATGGGGGGCCCACTTTCAACGATGTCCCGGACGTCTTCTACATCGGGGGGCTGTATGCCCGTCTCGGCATCGCGGTTGCCGGCGCCGGGGATGTGAACGCCGACGGGTTTGACGACGTAGTGGCAGGATGGGGGGTGGGGGCCGCCCTGACGGGTGCGGCCAACCTGTATCTCGGGGCGCAGACTCCTCCCAACACCCCGTTCCGGACATTCTACGGCGAGTACATGTACCACTCCTTCGGGAGCGCCGTCTCCACGGCCGGGGATGTCAACGGGGACGGTTTTGATGACATCCTCATCGGCGCCCCGGGATGGGGACCTGGAACCAGTTATGACGGCCACGGGCGTGCGTATGTCTTCCTGGGTGGGGCCTCCATGAACACGGTGCCGGACGTATTGATTGACGGGCCTGTTGCGGGGGCGTCCCTCGGCTACTCCGTTGCGTGTGCCGGGGATGTGGATGCGGACGGGTACAGTGATGTCATGGCGGGTGTGCCTTCCTTCTACGTGGGTGGCTCCACCGGTGAAGCGGCTGTGTGCTTCGGAGGGGTGGGGATGGACGCCACGGTGGACATGTGGCTTCGGGGGGAATCGGCCGATGACCAGGCGGGATTCGATGTGGCCGGGGGAGGCGATATCGACGGGGACGGGATTCCGGAGCTGATCGCGGGGGCACCGGAGAATGACGCGGCAGGATCGAGCGCAGGCCGGGCCTATGTCTTCGGGAACACCATGTCGGGTCCCGACATACCGGATGCGAAACTGGGG
>JBAVEL010000110.1:0-2609 GCA_049587715.1 Bacteroidota bacterium | reverse complement strand
CGCCCGCGCACCGGACCAAGACCCTGGCGCGGGTGTTCCAGGCGATCCGGATCGCCGTGAACGAAGAGCTGGAGAGCCTCCGGGCCGTTCTGGCGGACGCGCCGCCGCTGCTCGCTCCCGGCGGCCGCATCGCCGTCATTGCATACCACTCCCTGGAAGACAGGATCGTGAAGCAGTCGTTCCGCGCCATGGCGGAGACCGGCCCCGGAGGGAGCGCGGAGCCGGCCTACAGGGTGCTGACCCGGAAACCGGTGGTTCCCGGGGCGGATGAGCTCCGGATCAACCCCCGGGCGCGGAGCGCCAAGCTGCGGGTGCTGGAGCGGATCGGGCCCGAGGGGGGAGGGCCTCCCGGGTGAAGACCCCCGGTGCAGGCACCGCGCCGTCCAGGCCGTCACAGCATCCGCTCGTCTTCAACGGGGATCCCCCCCACAGACCGGCGGCGTATGCCGTGCGGCCCAACCGCAAGGGGGTGCGGCGCCCGCGCTCCACGGGGCGGATCGTGATGTTCCTGATGCTCTCGGGAGCAGGAATCGTGTTCTACATTCACAACATCCTGACGGTCAACGAGACGGCCACGGAGGTCAGCCGCCTCGGCAGGCAGATGGATTCCACCCTGAACAGAAACCGGATGCTGCACAAGCGGAGGGACAGCCTGAGCGCGCGCGAGCGCATCACCGGGGAAGCCGCGCGGCGCCTGGGACTCCGCGAAACCGAAGGAACGTCGGTCTGGATCGAGACGGATCCGGCACGTCTTCCCGACGGGATCACAGACTGAACCGCCCCCCCGGCCGTGTCCGCCGCCCGGAATATCCCCCTTTCCCCCGCTCCTCCGGATCTGCCGGATGTCCGCACCCGCCGGCGGCTGAAAGGCATCACCATCGCCCTGATGGCGGCCTTCGCGGCCGTGTCCGTCCGTCTGGTCCAGATCCAGGTTCTGGAGGCGGCCGCCTATCGCGAGGCCGCCCGCCGGCAATACGAGGCAAAGGAAGTGCTCCCGGCGCTCCGCGGGAACATCACCGACAGAGAGGGAAGGGTGCTGGCCTCCAACACGGTGTCCGTCACCTTCGCGGTCGACCCGGAGGCCCCGGGATTCCGCGCCGGGCGCACGGCGGAGAGGTTCGCCCGCTTCTTCCGCAAGAGCACCGCGTTCTACCTGAAGAAGATACGGTCGAAGGCCGGGCGTCCCCGCCCGGCGGGATCGAAGCAGGGAGCCCCGGGGAGAAAGTTCATACCCCTGGAGACCCGCCTGAGCCTCGAACGGGCCGAGGGCTTCCGCACGTCGGATCTGCCCGGCGTGGTCCGGGAGGAACACCCCCTGCGCCTGTATCACTTCAACTTCCTGGCGGGGCATGTGCTGGGTTTCACGGACGGCGAGGCCCGGGGAAGGGCAGGCATCGAGCTGCAGTACGAAGACTCCCTGCGGGGAGAGGATGGGTATGCCTTCATGCAGCGGGACGGGCGGCGGCGGCATCTGGCCGCCGTGGACTATCCCCGCAAGGAGCCCCGGCACGGGCGGCACGTGGAGCTGACCCTGGACCTCCACCTGCAGGCCATTGCCGAGGAGGAGCTGCGGACGGGGGTGGAGCAGACCGGGGCACGGGGGGGGACTGCTGTGCTGCTGGATCCCCTGACCGGAGAAGTGCTGGCGATGGCCACCCATCCCCGCCTGAACCCCAACCGGGTGGAGGATGCCCTGCACAGCTCCATGCGCAACCGCGCGGTGGAGGATGCCTTCGAGCCGGGATCGGTCTTCAAGCTGGTAACGGCTGCGGCGGCCCTGGAGCACCGGGTGATCCGCCCGGAGGAACGATTCTTTGCCGAACACGGCCTCTTTACAATGGTGCTGCCGGGGGGGAAGAAGCGCCCCATCAGGGATACCAAGAAGCACGGGATGCTGAGCTTCCGGGAGGCCGTGGAGGTGTCCAGCAACATCGTGATGGCGAAGGCATCGGAGAGGATCGGGTCGGAGCTTCTCTATACAACGGCACGCGCCTTCGGCTTCGGCACCGCCACGGGTGTGGGGCTGCCGGGGGAGCAGGGGGGAGAGCTGCACAAGCCGGCCCTCTGGTCGGGCAGCACCCTGGCAAGCATGGCGTTCGGGTACGATGTGCAGGTCACCCCCCTGCAGGTGGCCGCCGCCTATGCGGCGGTGGCCAACGGAGGGAATCTGCTGCGGCCCTTCATCGTCCGGAGGGTCCTGGCCCCGGACGGGACCGTGATCATGGAGAACCTTCCGCAGGTGATCCGGAGAGTGGTGTCGGAAGAAACGGCGGCGGAGCTCAGGGGCTTTCTCAGGGGAGTGGTGGAGCGGGGCACCGGCACCGGGGCGAAGGTGACCGGCGTGTCCGTGGCGGGAAAGACGGGCACCGCGAGGCAGGCGGAGAACGGTGTGTATCTGGACGGGGCGTACACGGCTTCATTCGCGGGGCTGCTTCCCGCCGACCGGCCGCGCCTTGTGATCCTGGTGGTGCTGGACCGCCCCGACCAGGAATACTACAGCGGCGGTCTGGCGGCGGCCCCCGTGTTCCGCGCCATTGCGGCCAAGGCCCTGGCCGCCTCCGGACGGTTCGCACCCGATGCTCCCGGGCCTGATCCCGGTGCGGTGGCCG
>JBAVEL010000109.1:0-46283 GCA_049587715.1 Bacteroidota bacterium | reverse complement strand
GGGCGGGTGCGGCCAGGGAGCGGGCGGCCGAGCCCAGCAGGTCGAAGAATTCGTCCACGGCGTGCTCCGTGCGGGCGCACTCGTCCCGCAGGGCCCGGGGATGCCCCGCCAGGAGCCCCCGGCGCGTCTTCCGGCTGTAGAGGCGCCGGAGGGCGGAGAGGATTGAGTACCGTGAGAGGCGGCGCCCGGCGGCGGATCCGGCCGCGGCCTCCAGGGTGTGGGCCTCGTCGAAGACCGCGAAATCATCCTCGAACACGTACCGGTCGTCGGATCCGTAGAGGGTCAGCAGGTTGAAGAACAGTGCGTGGTTCATCACCACCAGCTCGGCGGTCCGGGCCCGCTCCCGGGCCCGCTGGAAGAAGCAGGTGGTGCCGCAGACCGCGGAGGAGCAGACGTCCCGCTCGGAGCAGACCGCTTCCCAGACACGCGCCGAAGGGGTGAATCCCAGGGATTCCACGTCCCCCGTGTCCGTGCTGCGCGCCCACTCCTGGATGCGCTGCAGCTCCCCGAGGTCTTCGTCTTCAAAAAGAAGCTCGGGGGTGCCCAGGGCGTTGAACAGACGGGTGGTGCAGAGATAATTCCGCCTTCCCTTCAGGGCCACGGCCCGGAACTCCTTGTGGAGAACGGCGCGGACAAGGGGGATGTCCTTGTAGAGGATCTGGTCCTGAAGGTTCTTCGTATGGGTGGAGACGACGGCTTTCCGTCCCTGCTCGAGGGCGTGGAGAATGCAGGGGATCAGATAGGCGAGTGTCTTCCCCACCCCCGTGGGGGCCTCCACAATGAGGTGGGTCCGCGCCGCCAGGGCCTCCGCCACGGCCGCAGCCATGGTATGCTGCTGGGACCTGTACTCGAAGTCGTGGAGTGCCGCCATGGGCCCGGCGGGGGAGAACAGCCGGTGGACGGTTTTCCGGAAGTCACTCACGGTATGATCCCCGGGCGGGGGGCAGATGTGCTTCCTGCGCCGGAGGGGCGTTGTCCGTTGTCTGCATAGGGAAGAGCGGGGGCAAGATACGCAAAGAGCCCCCTCAATCCAACGTGCGCGGTGCGGGGTTCTGTATTTTCAGGGGGAAATACCGTATACTGCCTGCAAAGCCCGGAGCATCGGCATGTCATCCCCCCGTGCCCCACTCCTCAGGCTCACGGGTGCGGTCTGGACGGAAGGGACGGCGGCGGGAGGGGTCCTCCCGTGAGCGGCGGAGATAACACTATTGTCCGGCGTCTGGACGAGCTTATGCCCGAGTACGGCTGGCGCATCGTGCACTCGGCACAGGTGAACGCCTCGGGCGCCGCCGCCTACCAGGCGCTGGTAAACACCCCCGTGGATCACTTCGGCATCCAGTCTCTCACCACCGCCCGGGGCCTCAAGTCTCAGGGATCCATCAAGCAGTTCTTCCTGGAGAACGGATTCACCCTCCTGGAGGAGAAGCCCCCCGAGCATCTCATCATCGGGATGGTTTCCCGTCCCTGGCGGCTGGACGGGGGCATTGTCCCCTGCGCCGGACTCAAAGAGTGGCAGATCGCGCGATCAAGCGACCGGGCCAAGATCCTGGCGGCATTCGGGGCCGTGCGGACGGGGGAGACCTCCGCCCTCCTTTATACGGAGACGCGCGTGCAGATCGAGGCCGTCTCCTCCCGGAGGAAGTTCGCCCTGTACTGGTGGGTGGTGCGGCCCTTCAGCAGCTACCTGCGACGCGCCGTGCTCCGGCGGGCCAAAGCCCTCGCCGAGCTCCTGGTGTGAGGCGGGGCTCAGGCTTTCTTCCGGGCGCCGCTTTCCCCCGTGACGATCAGTCCCACGGCCACCACAATGACGGCCGCCCCGGCGGTCATACCGGTGGTGAGCATCTCCCCGGCCAGCCACCACCCGAGAGCCACCGCAATGACGGGGTTGACATAGGCATAGGTCGCCACCCGGGAGGCGGTGGTGACCCGCAGCAGCCAGACATACGCCGTAAAGGCCACCAGGGAGCCGAACACGACAAGATAGAGGAGACTCCCCACGGACCGGAGGGAAAAGGAGGAGGCGGGAACACGGGCGAACTCGCCCGCCGCTCCGCTCGTTGCGAGAAGAAGGGCGCCTCCCCCCAGCATCTGCATCGCGGTGCTGAGAAGGGGAGACGCGGGAAGCGGCGCCGAGCGGGAGTAGAGGGATCCCGCCGCCCAGGAGAAAGTGGCAAGGAGAAGCACCGCCACCCCCGCAGGGTCCAGGGAGCCCCCCTGCCCCATGCCGGCGGGGTCCACCAGCAACACCGTTCCCGCAAACCCGAGGGCCAGCCCCAGGATCGTCCTCCGGCCCGGGATGCGGCCTCCGCGCCGCAGCCAGTCGAAGATGACGAACCAGAAGGGAGATGTGGCGATGAGAAGGGCCGTTACCCCGGACGGGACCATCTGTTCGGCCCAGGTGACCCCCCCGTTTCCGACCAGGAGCAGCATGCCCCCCACGATGAAGGCGGACCTCCACTGGATGAGGGTGGGCCTCGGCTCTCCCCGGAGGCGGGTCCAGGCGTAGAGGATGCAGCCCGCCGTGAGGTGGCGCAGGGAGGCCATGAAGAACGGGGGTATGGTCTCGATGGCGAACCGGATGGCGAGGTAGGTGGAGCCCCAGATGACGTAGACGGCGGCGAAGGCCGCCAGGAGCTTCCAGCGGAATGCGGTTGTGTGCGGTGCCTGTTCCGGATGCGGGCTCATCGGGTGGATGTGTGGTGTAACGGTGCCCCTGCGGGGGCTCTCAAGAAAAGAAAAAAGCCCGCGGAAAACCAATCATGGCTCGTTTCAAACTGACGATTGAGTACGAAGGAACCCGCTACAGCGGGTGGCAGATCCAGAAGAACGCCCGCACGGTGCAGGGGGAACTGGCGGCCGCCCTCCGTACCGTGGTGGGAGCAGGAGCAGGGGACCTCCAGGGGGCCGGCCGCACGGATGCAGGAGTGCACGCCCTGGGGCAGGTGGCGCACCTGGATGCGGAGACCATGCTGGCCCCCGAGATCCTCCGCCGCAGGGTCAACGAGGAACTCCCGGCGGACATCAACATCCTGGAGGTGGAGAAAACGTCCCCCCGGTTTCATGCCCGGCACGACGCCGTGGCCCGCTCCTATCTGTATCAGATAAGCCGCCGCCGCACCGCCCTCGGGAAGAGGTATGTCTGGTGGGTGAAGGACCGGCTGGATGCGGAGGTCATGCGCCGCACGGGAGAGTTCTTCCTGGGGATGAAGGACTTCCGGTCCTTCACGGCGGATGACCCCGAGGAAAAGTCCACGCGGGTGGAGATCCAGGGTCTGGAGACGGCGGAAGCGGGGGATCTGATTCTCATCCGGGTGAAAGGCTCCCACTTCCTCTGGAAGATGGTGCGCCAGATGGTGGGGGTGATGGCCGAGGCGGGCCGCGGGAAGATGGGGAAGGAGGAGATCGCCGCCATGCTCAAGACACGATCCGCCCGCCCGGCGCGCCTGACCGCTCCCCCTTCCGGGCTTTTTCTTGAGAGGGTGACCTACAGGGGGGACCCGCAGGACCACCCGCTTGTGCCTGTCATCCGGATCTGAGCCGCAGGGAATCGGGACCGCCGGGAGGAAAGAGAAAAGGGGCGCCTTACGGCACCCCTTTTCTTTCAGTCGGAGCGGCGGGATTTGAACCCACGACCCCTTGCACCCCAAGCAAGTGCGCTACCGGGCTGCGCCACGCTCCGAGCTGATTCCGCCGATTTTCCCGCTCACAGAACTGCTTTCCTGACAGCAGCAGTTGGCAATTCTGTTAGCATTCCAACACCTCAAGCGGAACACCCCTGCCCTCCCTCGGGCTCTTCCGGGGCCCTGCGGCATGCGGGGGTCATCCACAATGTGTGAAGAGGGAAGATTCGATTGACATGCTGCCTGAACAAGATACGAAACTAATCCCGGGAAGGCAACACGACCGCCTCCTCCCGGAGACGGCGGCGGTCCATTGCAGAAGGCGGGAAGGGCGGAAATGTCCTTGATTCGACGGCATTTCGGAGGTTCCGGTTGGAGAGGTGTATTCGATCTGAATGCCCCTCCCTGCCAGCAGGCATGCCATAGAAGCACGTACAGAGGGAGTTACCCTGCAAGGGTGCGTGAACCCGGTGCCAGAACCTGAGGGGTGGAAGAGAACCCGGCGCATCCGCGCCCCGAGGTGCCTCTTCAGGAACACCCGAAACCCAAGGAGGATGCTCCAATGGCAAGGTGCCGGCAACAGGCATTGCCTGCGAGGAACAAACGATCGTCCGACGTTGCGTGGCTCAGCCCCCAGGATGGGCTCCCCTTCGGGGATCCCCTCGCGCCGGCCGATGTCCAGAGCGGAGGCCAGCGGGCCCTGGAGGCGGAACTGAATGACATCGTCGGTCGAGCCCGTCCTTCATCATCCGAATCGGACCATGAGATCGGGAAGAGCACCCGTGCTTCTCCATGGCTTCCCTCCGAGAACGCTCGGCCGGCGTCATTGTTCACTCCGTTCCGGCAAGACTGCCCGCACGACAGCCGCAAGCTGTTTCGCGGTGGGCAGTTTACCCCGCAGGTTGGTTGGCAGGTTGGGTTGGAGTCGATAGACGGCGACGCCGATGGGATTGCGCTTGGTGCGCAGGGCGTACTCTACTTCCACGTCGTCCTTTTCCGCGCAGAGGATAATGCCGATGGACGGGCGGTCGTCCGGGGCGCGTTCCTTGTCGTTGAGCAGGTTCAGGTAGAAATCCATCTTCCCAGCAAACTCCGGCTCGAATGGCCCGACCTTGAGATCAAACGCGACCAACGCCCGGAGAAAGCGATGGTAAAACAGCAGATCAATGAAATACTCCTTCTGCCCGAGCGCGAGCCGGTGTTGCCGGCCGACGAAGCAGAAGCCGTAGCCAAGTTCGAGAATGAAGTCCCGTAGCCGTTCGATCAGCCGGTTTTCGAGTTCCCGCTCCTTGACCGCCCGGCGGATCCCAAGGAACTCGAGGTTGTAGGAACTTCTGAGCATCTCATCCGCTTGCTCGGCCAGATGTTCCGGCAGGGCGAGGGGGAAGTTATGGGATTTCCGTTCCGTCACCGCTCGCTCATATGCGCCGGCCTTGATCTGGTTGAGGAGCACGTTGCGCGTCCAGCCGAAGCGGGCGGTGGCTTGAAGATACCAGAGCCGGGCGGTAGGGACGGTGATCTTCTTGAGGATCAGGAGATTCTGCCCCCAAGGAACAGCGGTAAGTAGGTCAAGAGTCGGAGGAGGTGTGCCATTGTTCACGGCGAGGTCTGATGGACGAGTTTCTGGAACAGCTTGTCCCAGAATCACAGGCGAGCCGCCGGCGGACCTTGCCGGGGCGGCTCCTGGAACAGTCTGTCCCAGAAACGAAGAATCGGAATAGGTGAGATGGAACTGCCTCATGCGCCAAACATTGTCGGCCGAAAAACCCCGGCTCTCGGGGAACGCGCGCCTGAGGTCTGCGGCGACCATTTCCACCACAGAATCGCCCCAGCCCAGTACACGCTGTTTCTCCACGATGGCGCGCCCGATGTCCCAGTAAAGCAGGATGGCATCACGGTTGACGGAGCGCGCCGCGGAGATCCGGGCGGAAAGGACCCTCGTTTTCAAATCTTTTATAAGCCGCCGGTATTCCGGCGAGACCATCACGGTCGAGACGGTTGCGTCTTTCACTTGGCTAGTCCTTCCAGCATCTTCTCTGCTTCCCCCAGCCCCCAGAAGGGGGTAATCCCGGGTTGAGTTGAAATTGGGTCTTGAAAACAGACATGGCGAGTGGTACCCTGAGGTAACGACACCACATCGTTCACCAACCCGGGAGGACCATCGCCATGTACACTGGAAAGATAGTCAATCGCAAAGATGTTCTCAAGGACCACGGGCGTGTTCTGGGCCCCTTGGAGGAGCGCGTCAGGGCCCTGGAGGGTCATGCGGGCCGTGAAGGAGTTTGAGATCCTGGGGGTCGCCGGGCCCAAGGGGAAGCACCTGCGAGAGCGTCGGTACATTCGGTGGGGGTTCAGCAGGGGTTCGGTGCTGGTCGATGGTGTAGCGGCAGGGTCATGGGATCAGCTCGCGTACGATCAGCCGACAGATGGCGAAGGTGACATCCCGGAAGGTGGAGGAGCCGTTCAGTCGATCCCTGGGGGATCTGGACCTGGTGGTTCTGATGATCGACGGCATCTCGATAGCGGGTCACACGGTGGTGGTGGCCTTAGGGGGTGTGCGGTGCCCAAGAGGAAGAACGTGCCGGGTCACCTTCCCCGTGCGGAGCGGGGTCGGGTGAGTGGTCGCATGAGCCAGGCCTACATGCTGCTGGATGCTTCGAAGGCGCGCCGGATGCTCGTGCAGTTAGCCGACCAGTTGGAGCGGCCGTGCCCGGGTGCGGCCCGGAGTCTGAGAGAGGGTCTGGAAGAGACCCGCACGGTCCAGGCACTGGCTCAATACGGGCGGCCGCATACTACCTGGATTCCGGGATGACACACCGAAAGCCGATCCAGTGTATGCGATGGGACGAGGGGGTGAGCGCTTTGCGGCATGCGGCACGCACGTGCCAGCGGGGATCGTACCATGATCCGCCCCGGCCGATCTTCAATGTTCCCGTGTCCGGGCCGGTGGGGTCCCCGGTTGCTGCACGTGCATAGGAATCCGCCGACCACCAGTCGCTTACCCATTCCCACACGTTCCCTGCCATGTCCAACGCCCCGCACCAGCTTGCCCCCTCGGGATAGCGCCCGACGCGCGTCCAGAGCGGACTGCCGTCATTGAATGCGGCATCCCGTTCGAAATCCTCGAATGCGAAACTCGAGTCCCGGTAGTTCAATCGGGTGCCGTCGAAGTCATTTCCCCATGGATACACCAGTCCCTTCGGTCCCCGTGCCGCGTACTCCCACTCTGCTTCCGTGGGCAAGCGCCCTCCGACCCAGGAACAGTAGGCCTGGGCTCCGTACCACGAGACCTCAATCACCGGATGATGCTCAAATCCCTCCTGCGGACGAAATGTGCCGCCCACAAGCTCAATCTTGCCGTAGACAACTCCTCTGCTGCCTGCCCCCGGCTCCAGCCATGGGGTGCCGTTTTCGGGTTGATTCCCCCGGGCGTTCAGGAAGGCACAGAACCGCTCGTTTGTCACTTCCGTTCGGTCGATCCAGAATGCGGGAAGCGTGACGAGATGCGCGGGCTGCTCCTGCAGATAGGAAGACCGATTGCAGTTCCGTTCACCAGTGTGCATGCGCCTGCATTCCCGCATGGCCGCGTCCAGCTGTCCGTCGCTGCTGCCCATGAGGAACATGCCCGCAGGAACGTACACCATCACCGTTCCGTCCTTCTCCCGGATGAGGGTGCTTCCGGAACTCTTCTCCTGCGGAGAGAGAGGGGCGGTTGTTGCGCCGACGGAGACGGCAATGAGGGTAAAGACCGTGGCGGTTCTCATAGATCCCTCTCGTGGTTTCAGTGTGGTCGGCCCGTCTTCCGGACAGGGATGCCGGGCCACCTCGGAGCGCTTACGGTGCCCGCTTCTTTCCCTTCAGGAGAATGTGCCTCAGTCCGTGGGCGAAGAAGCCGTGAGAATCTCCTGTGTATGCATGGCCCCCGGGGCCGGTATCCGGTGGAGGGGGGGCCGGGAGGGGCCGGAGCCGTGCATCCGGGGAAAGGTGTATGCCCCATCCCGCGGGAAGGCAACAAGATGGGGCGCTGAGACGACCCGTGCTGCTCTGAGGGAGGCATCATGCGGATGTCTCCGGGGCTGCTCCCCACCGAAGGGCCGCCCTGCAGGAGGCGCGTGTTCCGCCCGGCTATCCGGCCGGTGCGCCCGGCCCCCGCGCCCGAGGGCCACGGCGCATTGTTCCCTGGAGGCGGATGATCCCACCGGTCGTGGCTTTCACCCAGTAGGCCGCGCCGGGGATCAGTGTCCGGGCGATCCGGTATGTGCCTTCCCGGAAGTGGAAGAAAGGGGATGCGAGAATACCGGGAGGGTTCGAGGTCACCACGGACGTATCCAGGGTGTCATGCAGAGCGCCTATCAGGTTCCACCCGAACGCGACGGGGACATCGCCCGTGTCCACAGGGGTTCCGCATATGGTGCGGGATGTGGTGTCTCCGAACTTGAGCCAGTACCCCACACCGGGAAACAGCGTGTCCCCATCCTGTTGATAGCCCCCTGCGGCGGCGAAGCGATACGGCGGTGAAAGGGCTCCCGGGAAGACGTCCGGGTAGCGACGGGGTGGTTCCAGCGGCAGCGAGACCATCGTCCAGCCGCGATCGACCCCTGCGGGAACGCAGACCTCCAACGGCGGGAAGGCGGAGACGGAACTCAGCAGCTCGCCCGAGAAATCGAACAACGCCAGGTTCTCCCATGGAGACCCCCCGTACGGGGCCGAGATCCATTCGGGGGCCCAGATGAACACTCCGGCACCCCTGTCCTGCGGGGTGTCGCGGACGATCTGCAACACACTCTGGAGATACTCCCTCTGACCGTCGACCGTGGCGGGGTACCCCGGGTGAAGCTGACTCGGCGTGCCGACGATGTTGTGTGTCGTGTCATTCCAGCCCAGCGTCCAGGGATACGCGGCCTCGACCAGGAGGATCTCCTTTCCGTACCGCAGGGCAAGATCCTGGAGATTGAATTCCAGTGCGCTCAGGGTCCCGTGCCACCAGGGATAGAACGAAAGGCCGATGATATCGAAATCCACGCTCTGCGCCAGGAGATTGTCGAAGAACCACCGGCTGGCGCCGTTGTCCCCGCCGCGGTCGATGTGGATCATGATGCGCACCGTGTCGGTCAGGTCCAGGCTGTCCTTCACTCCCCGGATCCCCGCCCGCAGCAGTTCGGCCAGCTGCCCCCACTGCTGGGGGGTGTTGAAGGTGCCGCAGATCCGGCCCTCATTCCAGAGCATGCCACAGATGATCTCGTTTCCGATCTGGACAATCTCAGGCAGGACGCCATGGTTCTTCAGCGCCAGCGTCACGTCACGCGTGTAGCAGTACACGCTGTCCCTCAGCTGCTGAAAAGTGAGCCCCTGCCACGCGAGTGGCTTCGTCTGTTGTCCGGGGTCGGCCCAGCCGTCGGAGTAGTGGATGTCCAGCAGGAGCCTGAAACCGAGGTCTTTCGCGCGGCGGGCGAGCCGGAGAGTGCTATCGAGGCCGCAGTATCCCCCCGCCGGCGTGTGCCAGAGACGCAGGCGCACAGCGTTCACGCCGTGGTCTCTGAAGATGCTGAGGGCGTCTCCGGGAACACCCTGCACGGTGAAGACGCCGCCGTGCTCCTCCACCTCCGGGAGGGCTGAGACATCGGCACCCACAAGGAACGGGGCAGAGCTTGGGGCACGCGCGCCGTCAAGTGCCTCGAGCCGGGGCACTGCGGCGAGGACGGCGAGTATGATCCACAAGCGGTTCATGGCCGAGGGGTGACGGGCATACACTGCGGTTCCCGGATGGAGAGAAGGACTGTGTACCAAGATACGGAATCCGACCGGGCATGCAACAGGGGGGATGGACAGAGCTGCAAGCAGACATCGGGCCCTCCGGCTCAGTCCATGCCCCCGGAGGTCGTCCGGAGCGGACGAGCGAGGGGAGAGCGTTGAGGAGCCTGACGGTCGGGGATGAATGCGCCTGCCTCGTGCTCCTATCCCGTCGGGCTGGAACTCCATACAATCTCTGAGGCGGCGCGGCGAGCAGTTCTGAGCCGGGCACGAAGCCGGTTCTCACGGCTCCGGCACAGCTTCCCCGAGGAGCTTCGCCCGGATGAGCACAACCGGAATGGAGCCCTCGGCAAGCAGGGCGTCATGGAACCCTCGTTCCGTATACTCAGGACCAAGCTTCTTCCGGTAGGCGGCCTTGAGGTCCAGGATCTGCATCTTTCCCGCGAAATAGCCGACAAGCTGAGCGGGCCAGTTGATCGCGCGCAGGATGTCGTCGTCCACCGACCCCTTGCCGCGGCGCGCCTGATCCTTGAAGTCCGCCGCCTCCTGCAGTGTCCAGTCTCCGCATGCCGTGTGCACGTCGTAGAAGACCCTTCGGATGCGGAAGCGCCACCCGCCAAGGGTGTTGTACTCCGCCTCGGGTGTGTCACCCAGGCCGCCGGCACGCCAGAAGATCTCCTCGGCGTACATTGCCCAGCCCTCGACGAGGGAGTTGTCCTGGAAGAGGCTGCGGAGCGGGTTGGGATTCAGCCGTGCGATCGAGAGCTGAAGGTGGTGGCCCGGCACCCCCTCGTGCACCGCGTAGGGGCCCATCCAGGTCCGGCGATGCTGCTGCATGGTGGCCACCCTTCCTGCTTTCTGCTCGAGCGTCCAATCGGGTTTGACGTGCTCCACGTTCCACCAGCCCACGTTGGACTCGCCGAGGGCAGGCGGCGGGTTCATGCTTCCCCCGTCCCCGCTGAGGGGGATCATCGCCTCCGGCGTGGGCCTCGTCAGGACGGGCCCCACCCCGGCCGGCACAGTGAGCAGATCCGAAGTGTCCAGGAACCGGAAGTGGGTACGCGTGATTTCGTCGTAGAGGCGGAGCAGACCCTCCTGATCGAGGTCCTGAGCCAGCTCGAGATGCGCGGGAGTCGGCTCGGGAGGGGGTGAGAGGCGCGCGCGCAGCTCGGCCATGCGGGCGTCCGTCTCGGCCAGCTCGTGCTGGGCCACTGCCAGAAGCTGCCGCGGCGTCCAGGGGAGAAGGGTGCAGCGGAGGCGTTCCTCATACCGTGCGGCGCCGATGACGGAGATCTCGGGCAGGTCTCTCTCTGCCTTGAGCTCCCGAATGTAGGACGAAAGCGCGGCGGCCGCCGAGTCCCTCCCAGGGGAGGCATCCTCCATTGCGAGCATGGTCACAATCCCCGCCGCGATGCCCCGGGCGGCCTCTGCGTCCCGTGCGGTGAGGGAGAGGGCCACGCGCCGCATCTCGGCCACCATGCCGGGTATGGCGCGCGCCAGGCGCTTCCGGATGTCGATCCGCCGGGGCGCATAGGTCAGGAGTGCCACATAGTTGTTGGCAAGCGGCTCGAGCCAGGAAGCCGGGCGGTGCAGGTAGAGCTTCTCTTCCGTGAGCTGGAGGCGCGCGTCCTGGGCGATGGCGTAGACCCAGCGCCAGTCGATCCGGCGGTCCACACTCCAATCCCGCCACGGCATGGCCCGCAACTCGGCCAGGTCCGCATCGAGGCGAGCCGTGAGGGCGGCGACCGCCGCCGGGTCAAAGGAGGGAACACGCCCTGCGTCGTCGAAGAGGCCCCCCGCGCCGGCGATACTCGGATCAAGGGCAAAGCGGACATCCACGATGTCCTTGGCGATCGCCACGAAATGCGGCTCCCCCGGGATGGTGATGGTTCGGAGCGTAGGGGTGGCGGGCGCGAGGGCCGGGAAGACGGCCAACGCCGGGAGCACGACGGCAAACCACAGGTGCCGCACGCGAAGGGGAGAAAGCATATCGGGCCCTTTCATACTAACCATGCACTGCGGTCGTTTCCCGGAGGTCGGACCCTCGGAGATTCGACGGGAGAGAGCCGCCGGGAGCCGGTCCTATCTGATCGCCCTCAGCACCAGTCCCCCCGCACCCGATGACTTCACCCAGTACCCCTTGCCCGGGAGGAGGGTGTCCACGGGCGTGAATGTCCCTCCCCAGCCATAGAAGGGTGAAAGGGAAAGAGACGGGGGGATGGATGACAGGGAATCCACCAGAACCGGAGAAGCGAGACTTCCGATGATATTCCACCCCGGGTGAAGGTCTATCGTGTCAAGTTCCCGTGTTGTCCCCGCAAAGGCCACCGTCCGGTCGGAAGGGAATTTCACCCAGTATCCTTCACCGCGGGCAAGCGTCTCGGCCGCAACGTAGCCGGAGTTCGGGATGAACCGATAGACGGGGGAGCTTGAGCCGGCGTACAGAGACCCCGCCAGCCAGTTGCCGACCCGGACGGGCACGGACACGAGATTCCACCCGATGGTTACCGAACACTGAAATGCCGGCGCAAGGGCGGCGGGAGTCCACCAGTTTCCGGACACGGCGAGAAGCACCAGCATCTTGAGGGAGTTCTCATAGTACCCCTCGGCCTCGAGCGGCGTGGAGACAATCCGGTCCCAGAGGGCGTTGAGCCATTGCCGGTGCTCGGAGGAGACCATTGCAGAGACGGCCAGCGGGGCGGTGAAAGCCGTTGATCCGTACGAGGCGATCTGGCTTCCGGTGAGCCGATATCCCGCCCGGATGACCGCAGGATTGCCGGCGGTCTTTGTGCGGATCCAGCCGTTGATCTTCTGAAGGGCAGCATAGGCGCCGGTGTCCCCCGAAAGCACGTAGTCGAGTCCGAGCCGCCAGGGCGTCCGGCAGGCGTTCCAGTAGTAGTGCCCATCATGAGCTGACTCGAGGAAATTCGGGGCGGCCGGCTGCGGCGAGGTGTTCAGATCCACCGCAAAATCAGGAAGCAGTCCCGTCAGCGGGCTGGCCGTGTGCTGAAGTGTCCGGACAATGTCATAGCATCGCTCCCGGACCTGCAACCATGCCGGGTTGCCGGCAACCGCCTCGAATGCCCGGAAGTGATCCGGCATGAAATCCGAAGTCCGTGTCGAGAAGAGGTAGGATGATCCCGGCACGACCCAGCTCCCGAGCTCCACCGAGTAATCCGACCGGTTGATTTCCTCCTGCAGGATGCCCGAGCAGACGGCGAGCGCCTCCTGTCTGTAGTTCACCGGCCCCGCGCTCCCCCACTGTCTGTCCGCCAGGAGGAGGGCGTAGGCGATGTCCAGGTCGCCGTCGGTGGCCGAGTTGTCGTCGCTTCCGGGGATGGTCATGCAGTTGGACACTTGCCGCCACGCCATCAGGTCGGGATTCTGCGCGGCGGGATGAGCTCTGAAATAGTAATAGAGACCGTCAAAGAGAGTCCTGGCGGAGCTGTCGTACCCGGCCATGAAGGCGGTGATGAGCATGCCGTATCCCTGTCCTTCGGAGACGCACATGGTGGTATCTCCCGGATCGGGGTCGTAGTCGTCGAACCAGACGAAAAAGTGCCCCGGCGAGCATCCCGCCCTCAGATACTTGGCCTTCCAGCGATCGTAGAACACCCGCGTGGAGTCATCCATCTCTGCGCGGCTGACATGACTCGGGAGAACCGTGCCGGGCCAGTACGGGGTGTGCTGGGGGAAGGGAAACCGGGGGGCCTGGGCGCGTCCGAGCATCGCAGAGAGAGCCAAGCAGACCGCTATGGAGAAGAGGCGCCTCATGGGCATCGTTAAGGTTCGAGGGAATATGCGAAAAACGGGACTCTGACGCACAGGTGACGGGAGGCGAGTATTGGTGCGACCGTGCATGGCTTGACCTGAGCAGCCACTCGCGGTGCCGCCGGCGCGAAGGCGGCATTCTCCCCTGCGGTTCCGCTTCTCCCCTCGTGGTCCATCTCGAGCACTGATGCAAGGGGGAGAGGAAGGTGTCCTCATCCCCGGGACTGCATCAAGAGAAGTGATGCAGGCCCCCCGGCCGCCGGGCGCACCAATGAACGGCGGGGCGCCGTGTGTCGCTGCCGTTGCCCGTCATCGGAGCACGATGAGTCTTCTCGTTGCCACGAAATCTCCCGCCTTCAAGCGATAGTAGTACACCCCGCTCGCCAGTCCGTGTGCATCGAAGCGCACCGATCTGAATCCCGGCTCCTCCACGCCGCGGGCCAGAGTCGCCACCTCGCGGCCGAGCACATCGAACAGTGCGAGGGTGACACGGCTTTGCGTCGGGATCTCGTAGCTGATGGTGGTGACGGGATTGAATGGGTTGGGGTAGTTCTGGTGGAGAGCATAGGCGCGGGGGAAGCCCGGCGGCTCTTCCACCATTCCCACGGGATATGCCGATTCATACGCTCCCACATCGGGCATCGAACCCGCCGGGTTCGGCCTCGGATTGCCCTCGATATCCGTGGAGGGGCAGTAGTACCAGGTCCCTGCAATCTGAATGGTGTCAATGCCTGCTCCGATACAGGGACTCGTACTGCGGAGATGATAGTCGCGGCTCACCGTGTCTTGAAAGAGGGGATAGGCATTGATATTGCCGCCCCCCCAGTGGAGCACCGAGAGGGTGTCGTACAGACGAATGGAGTCCACGCCGTGCTGGATGTCGCTGTGATACACATATGCGGAACTGACGGTCGTGTCACTCTGGGACTGCAGGGAAATCTGGTCGGGACGATTTCCCCAGAAGATGCTGTTGAGCACCCTGGAGCTGCTCTGTGCCTGGATCTTGAGTGCTCCCGATGTGACCCCCATGTTTCTGACGATCGTGCAATGCATGAAATCCACGTTGGACTTGTTGCTCAGAAGAAGAGCCCCCAAACCTGTTTCTGTCATGTTGGAGTCAAAGAGGCAATTGGAGACTCTGCCGCTGGCGCCTCTCCAGAAGGCGCAGGCGGACTGGGTGCCTGCGATGTTCCTCCTGAAGGAGGAGTTCGAAATAACAAAACCCGTCATATTTCCATCCAACCGTATGGCCCCGCTGCGGGCCGAGGTATTCCCTTCAAACTCGCACCTGTCAATGAACACATGCACCAGGGAAAGGCCCGTCTCGGGCTGTTGGACCTTGATTGCACCGTAATACTGGCCCGCGCTGTTCTCAACAAACCTGGAGCCGGTGGCACGGAGCTGACAGGCGGGTGAGAGAACGGAATCCAGATCGTAATCAATCGCTCCCGAATTTGTGCCGGCACGATTCCTTGAGAACAGGCAGTTCTCCAGAGTCAAAGTGGAATTCAGTCCGCCGAGGGCGCCCCCGTTTCCAGCCCAGTTGTCTCTGAATGCGGTATCCCGGATGCGCAGTTCACTCCGCCACAGATAGACCCCGCCCCCTGATCGTGTTGCGCTGCAATGGGAGAAGGTGCAGTTCGCAATCAGGACCTTGTCAAAGTCCACGATGCACACCGCGCCACCCGCGTTCTTCGTCCAATCCGTACCGAGGGCTTTGGAGTACTGCAGCTCACAATAGATGAGCCTGGAGGTGTCGTTCTGCACGGGTGTATTCACGAAACGGATCCCGTACCAGCCGCCAAGGGGGGAGTTGGGATCATGGAAGCCCGCGGTGTCATCGACGGTGAAGGTGATGGGATTTGTTCCGGTGCCCACCGCAAGGAGCCGGCCCTGTACGAACAAGGTATAGTGTCCCTGGAACTCCACGCGGACACCGGGGTTCACAGTCAGGGTCTGACCCGATGGAATGGAGATGTCGCCCTGGACAAGGTATGGTGAGCCGGAGAGTGTCCACGTTCCGCTGACATTGCCGGCAGGAACGGGCGTCTGTGCAGAAGATATTCCGGCACATGCCACAACGGCGGAGAAAGCCAAGATGGTCTTCATGTTGGCTCCTTTGGTTGTGTGGATACATGGAAGGTGCGAAGAAGGGGGGCACCGGGAAGGTGCCGCAGAGCCGAACGGACTGGCCCGAGTTTTGCCAAACGCGTATCCCCCATACTGCCTCAACGCCGGAGTGGGAGATGAGGATGCCGGCACGACGAGAAGGAGCAGAGATCCCCGGCCTGGATGACGCAAGGGGCCTGCAGGGGAATGTATGGCCTGGCGCGCAGAGAATCAATGGAAGGTTCCACGAAAATGCATCCGTCGCAGCCGCCGTCTCTTCCGGAAGTTCCTTGTTTGTGTGCACTTGCCGGCCTCCGGGTTGCGGGCAGAGCGAAGGATTCTCCTCAGGAGAGGTAAAAATGCCGGCACTGTCCATAATGGGGAGGTGATCACCCAAAGGCGAACGGGCACCGACTGACCGGTGAGGGGGATGGGTTTCTGGTGTTGCGAGGCGATTGACATGACGGGAGAGGTTGTTCACTGACTGTTTTCGGCAGCCCTCGTGTGGACGCTTCCAGGCCGGTCCTCTTGATAGTTGCCGCGGCGGAGTGTACCTTGCGGATGTTCCCGCCGGGGGCGCGGCAGCGCCCGCACGAGACGGACCCTTTTCCCGGATCACCATCCGAGGATCTGCGATGAAACCCACCCTCCCCATGTTTACCCTTGTTTTGGTGCTGACTCTCGTCTGGTGCGCCTGCGAGGAGAAATACGAACCCGCCGCTCCGCAGAACTCGGCGCCGGAGACGCCCTCCCATCCGCAGCCGGCGGATGACGCCACGGGGCAGGATACATCTCTCACTCTTTCGTGGGATGCCTGCGCGGATCCGGAGAACGATCCGGTGCTGTACGACGTCTATTTCGGAACAGCCCCGTCGCCCCCGCTGGCGGCGGCGGACAGGGAGAGCGTCCGTTACGCTCCGGGCCCTCTCGGACGGGGCACGACCTACTACTGGAGGGTGGCGGCGATGGATGACCGCGGGAACGTGGCGGGTGGACCCGTCTGGCGGTTCACCACGGGGGATGCGGGATTCGCCCCTCCGGTTCCCATGCTCTCCTCCCCCCCCGACAGCGCCACAGGGGTGTTGCTGCCTCCGACCCTCGCCTGGAACCCCAGCACGGGAGCGACCTCCTACGGCCTCCAGGTTGCCGGAGAGCCCTCCTTTGCGAGCCCCATCGTGAGCGAAAGCGGCCTCACCGTGACCAGCCGGCAGGTGCAGGGGCTGGCAAACTCCACGACGTACTACTGGAGGGTGCGTGCATCCAACAGCCACGGCGCCTCGGCCTGGTCGGAGGTGCGGCGCTTCACCACCCGGGAGGCGGCCTCGATTCCGCCGCCTCCCACCCTGCTCGCCCCCGCCAACGGAGCGGAGTACATTGCCCCCGGACCGACGCTGGCCTGGAACGCCAGCCCGGGAGCGGTGCAGTACTCCCTCCAGGTGTCCAAAGTCAGCACGTTTCTCAGCTTCGTCTTCAACGAGTTCGGGATAGCCGGAACGAGCAGGCAGGTGAACGAGGTGGTGGATTCCACGACGTACTACTGGCGGGTGAGCGCCACCAACAGCCACGGCACATCGGGCTGGTCGGAGACATGGCGCTTCACGGTGGGGCCCGCAGGGTCGGTTCCCCTGGCGCCCCTCCTGCTTTTTCCACCCGAAGGGGGCATGCACATAGTGGTCCCCCCCAGGATGGTCTGGCAGGCGAGTGCCGGAGCCGCGGAGTACGCGCTCCAGGTCGCGACCGACGGGTCCTTTGCCACCCTTGTCTACAATCAGGGGGGGATCACGGTCGCCAGCCGGGAGGTGACCGGGCTGGGGGATTCCGTGACGTACTACTGGCGGGTGAATGCCTCGAACCACTACGGGACATCGCCCTGGTCCGCGGTGCGGCACTTCACCACCGCGGGCTCCGGGACGGGAGAGCCGTGCCCCGGCTCCGAGAGCGTTGCGTGGCAGGGGAAGAACTATACCACGGTGCTCATCGGGAGCCAGTGCTGGTTCAGGGAAAACCTGGATGCGGGAACCATGATCAGCGGGGCCCTGAACCAGGCCAACAACGGGGTCGTGGAAAAGTATTGCTACAACGACGACCCCGCCTACTGCGTCACACACGGCGGCCTGTACCAGTGGCAGGAGGCGGTGCAGTACAACGTGGCTCCGGGGGCGCAGGGGCTGTGTCCGCCGGGGTGGAACGTCCCGACGCTTACCCAGTACGAGACGCTGGCTGCATGTGTGGGCGGGAATGCCAACACGCTCAAGGCCGTGGGTCAAGGGACCGGGGGAGGGGCAGGCACGAACACCACCGGTTTCACGGCGCTCCTGGGGGGGGTCCGCTATTTCGGCGGGTTCTTTTCGGATTTCGGGAACCTGGGCGGATTCTGGATGTCCAAGGTCCCGAATACCCCGCATGCCCACTACCTATGGCTGAATGCCTTCGATGCCAACATGGGGATGTATGATGGGGACGCGAGTGTGGGGATGAGCCTCCGCTGTGTCAAGGAGTAGGCTCGCGGGGTCCTTCCCCGGGGGATCCCTGCCGAACGCGGGGGCCGCGGAGGAGGGCGGCCGTGATGGGGCGGATCGAGACACGGCACGGCCTTACCCTGGATGAGCGTTTCCGCGCCGTGCGTGCGCTCTGTGATCCTCGCAGAGAGGCGGACGTTCGACGTGCTGATCATGGAAGTGCCGGAGAGGGGGAGGCCTCCCCACGGAGAGGGACGCGGGATGAGACCTCGGGGCCCCCGTCCCTGAACGGGGATGCCGGGAAGGTTGCAGCCGGGGCTATGCGCGTACGCCCCGCCCGGGGGCCGGCCGAAGGCATGCCGGCCGGACACAAGACGATTACTCACAACCAGAGGACCTACAATGCGCAACCTGTTTGCACTGGTGACGATTCTCCTTGCGGCGGCATCGGCACATCCGGTGCACGCGCAGGCACCGGGCGAGGTGGTGATCAACGAGTTCATGGCGGACAACGACACCATCCCCGATCCGGCGGGGGAGCGGGATGACTGGATCGAGTTCACCAACAACACGACAACTGCGCTCGCGCTGGACAGCATGTGCCTCACGGACAACCCGGCGGTCCCGGCGAAATGGCGGTTCCCGCCGGGCACCTCCATCCCGGCGGAGGGCTATCTGATCGTCTGGGCCGACAACGACAGCGGGCAGGCGGGTCTGCACGCCAACTTCGCCCTCTCCGCGGGGGGGGAGTCCATATGGTTCTCGCGCCCGGACGGCACCATCCTCGATTCGGTGACGTTCGGGCCGCAGACGACCAACCGGTCCCTGGCGAGGATTCCGAACGGGACCGGGGCATTCCTCCGGGCGATGCCGACGTTCGGCTTCAGCAACAACGGTTCCGTGATCCTGGACCCCGTTCTGACACCGGTTCTGCTGCCGCAATACATCGAGGGGGTGAACGGAACGAACGCCAACAGGATTCCCTTCGCCTTCCGCGCGCGCATCAGCGGACTCCTGCCCACGGCGACCTACCGGTTCACCAACCAGATCGTGACTTCGGCCGATGCCGGGAGCACGAACGGAGCGGGAAACTGCATTTTCGCGACCTCTTCGGGGGACTTCGTGCGGACCACGGGACCCAGCATCGCCACCCCGGGAGCCCACGGGACCTTCGTGACGGACGCCTCGGGGGCCCATGAGGGATGGTTCATCAGTGAGCCGACGGGGAACGCGCGATTTATTCCCGGGCGGCACATCTTTGTGCGGATCGCCCTGAATGACGGGGGTTCGGGCACGACGATCGCCGTGCGCCTCACGACGGCGGACTCCGTGCGCGTGGTGAAGCTGGATGCGGGTCCGGGGGACAGCACGGGCACCGGTCTCCGGTGCCAGAGCATGGCGGCGCCGAAGGACTTCGTCATCGCCTATGACAACACCGCGGGTACGGGCCGCCCCGTCTCCGCCACCTTCGTGGAAAACGACGGCACCGCGAACACCACGGCGAACAACTACGCCGCGTTCTACAGCGCCAGTGTGGACGGCACGGACGGGGCCTTCGGCCTGGTGCTCCCGAACATCCTTCCCACCGGCATCCGGCGCTTTGAGCGGAGGTCCCTGGGAACGGGGGCGCTGGCGGCTGTGGCAACGGACGAAGACGGCATCTGGCCGAGCGGGGCCACGACCGTCAATCCCTCGGGCGGGGTGTCGGAGATCATCCTGACGGGAGGGGACGTCTCGCTCGTGACCGGTCTGGGCGAGAGCGAACCGCTTCCGTCAGCGTGCTTCCTGGGACAGAACTATCCCAATCCGTTCAACCCCTTGACGACGATTCCCTTCTCGGTTTCCCGGGAGGGGAGGGTGACCGTGAGGGTCTATGACGGGCTGGGGCGGTGTGTCGCGACCCCCGTGGATGGGCCGCACAGTCCGGGGACCTACAGCGCGGCGTTCGATGCGGCGGGGCTCTCGAGCGGCGTCTACCTCTATGTGCTGGAAGCGAAGGGTATCAGAGAGGCCCGCCGGCTGGTGGTCCTGAAGTAACCCCCGGGCTATTTCACGCGCACAAGGGGGCACACAAAGGCGCCTGCGGGGGTTTCCAGGAGGAGGTAGTACACCCCGCTGGCGGCGTTCCCGGGCTGGAAGACGCTGTAGTGGATGCCGGGGTTTGTGTCTCCCTCGGCGAGCAGGGCCACACGCCGCCCGAGGGCATCCCAGACCGTCAGCCGCACGAACATGGGGGAGCTGAGCGTGAAGGAGACCACGGCAGCCGCGTTGAAGGGGTTCGGGTAACTCCCCAAAAGAGCCGTGGAGGAGGGGAGGGGGAAATCCCCGGCGGACTTGGCGGCGAAGGCCCCTCCCCAGGCGCCCAGCAGACGGCAGATGCCCGCATTCGCCGGGCAGGAGAAGGCATACCCGTCATTGCCGGGCCGCCCGTCGTAGACCATCTGCCAGGGGAGGATTCCCGCCGAGCCGCCGTAGAAGGCGTCTGCAAAGAGCATCTGGAAGAGAAACAGGGGGTGGACCCTGCTCCCCGCCTCCTCCAGCAGAAAGGGCTTGCCCGCCTGGCGGGCGAGACGGCGGTGCTCCTCGGCCCAGAGCCGGGCCTCGTTGAAGGAGAGGCCCCAGGCCTCGGGATAGCAGTGCGCCACGGCGGCGTCCAGCCAGGGAAGCGACAGGTTCCGGGCATAGGAGACGCCCCCCGTTCCATCGAAGAGCCATTGCCGATCGCCGTAGCAGGAGGGGTCGGAATAGCCCTCCCCGGAGGTCTCCAGGCCCTCTTCTCCCGAAGCGAGCAGGTGCCGCGGGTCCACGGACTTGAGGAATGCGGACATCTCCCCGAGCCATGCATGGACGGTTTCTCCGGTGGGATCAGAGGAGCGCGGCTCGTTGGCCAGCTCCCACATGAGGACGGCGGGGTCGTCCCGGTAGGGAATATTGTTCAGGGTGTTCACCCGCGTGAGCAGGGTGAATATGTGGAGGCGGTACCACTCCCTGATTTCGGGGATGCGGTAGAAGTCATCGTGCGCGAATGACCCCGCCGGACGCAGGAGATAGCTCCTTCCCCCAGGGCCGGAAACGGCCGAGTCCGGGCGCGTTGTCCCCGCCTCCCCGGGACGGGTGCGCGCATACCACCGCACGTACTGGTTCATGCCTCCATAGTCGTCCCAGTTGTTCACCAGGGGGAGGATCAGACGGAGCCCGTAGAGGGGGGCCCGGGCCAGAACAAAGTCGAGCCCCCGGAGGCCCGCCTCGTTGGTAAGGCCGGGTCCCCACTGGATGGACGCGGGGTCTGTGCTGTCGGGCGCGTCGTGGAAGGCCCAGGTGCGGATGGCGGTGAGCCCCAACTGATGCGCTTGGCGGAAGATCTGATGGACGCGGCCGGTGTCTCCCCGGGCGGCAAGCTCCTGCAGAAAGTAGCTGTTGACCCCTACGGCATAGAACGGGCGGCCCGCCAGCGAGAGCCCGCTTCCGGCGGTCCGGACAAATCCCGAGGAGTCGGCAGCCAGGCCGTGAGAGACGGCGAGGAAAAACAAGGGGGCCGCCAGCAGACGGGCGGCCCCTGAGCGAAGGAGGTCCACCCTGCGAAACACCGGACCCGGGATCATCCGGATCCTGGGTCGGGGTGAACGGGGCGCGGCCCCAGGATGAATCCCCCCTGGAAGGAGTCCGGCCTACGAGCCGGTATCCGCCTTGTAGAGGGCCGCGTGGAATCTGTTGTACAGCCAGGCCACCAGAGCGCCTCCCAGAAACCCGGTGACGAACCCCCAGAAAAGACCCGCCAGCGCCCCGGATGCGCTCACACTGTAGCCGGGGTAATAGTGCTCCAGGGTGCTGAGGGTGATTCCCCGCTCCTCCCAGGCGGCCCACAGGGTCGCAGCGAACACGACAACCCCCCAGAGAACCCCCACCGAAAGTCCCAGAGCCCGGACGCGGAGCTTCATGGCAGACTCCTGCATGTGTGTGTGATGGCGGGATGGGCCGAGATCGGCGTCCCTTCGGAGGGATGCCGTGCCGATCCCTCCCGGCGGGAATGTACGCCGCTCTTCCTCCAAAGGCAAGCGACGCAGCCGGGGCGGCCTACGGGCGGGGGGCCAGGCGGTCTTTCAGCTTTTCGGGCTGGTGAATCAGGGTGGGAAGACACTGCGGGCAGATGTGCAGCTCCCCCTCCCCGTACCGGAGCGGAAGGAGGGGAGTCTCCTCCTTGCTCTTTCCGCAACCAAGACAGCGGGTTTCCCGTGTCATCGCCATGCTCCGATGATGAGGCCCTTCAGGGTGAACGCCGCAAGGATGTAGCCCACATGAATCAGGAAGTAGGCGGGGCGCCTCCTCTCGAACAGGGCAACGATGATGAATGCCGCGGCCGCCCAGATGCCTGCCAGGAACCCGACGGTGAATCCCCAAAGGGCGTCCGTCCTGGGGTCGTCCAGAAAAGAACCGAGGACATAGGAGATGACGAGGGCCAGCAGGAAGGCGGCCGTGTACACCAGGCCGGGGTTTCCCTTCCGGAGGGACTCCTCGGAGAGGCCCGCCTCCCTCCTCCAGGCCCGCGCGAACAGGGGCGGCGAATACCAGATGGCCCCCACAAGAAGGTCCGAGAGGGCGGCGGCGATGACGGCAAGGTGGTTCATGAGGTGTCCTCCAATGCCTCTGCAGGGGAAAACGCGGGAAGGAAGACCCGTCCGCCGGGGGGCCCGGAGACGGGGTCAGTCCAGCTTCTGGAGCAGCTCCTCGAGGAACTTCTTCACCTCCACCATGTCCTCCCGGAGGTGCTCGTCGTGGATCCTGGTGCGGGCCTTCTGGGGCTCGATCAGCTCGAGCTGTTCCCCCGTGTCCACATCGGGGGCGTAGCTCTTCAGGACCTGCTTGGCCCCCTCGATGGTGTAGCGCTCATCCCGGAGCAGTCTCTTGATGTGGAGGATGAGCTTGATATCCCTGTTCGTGTAGATCCGGTTCCCGGCCCGGTTCTTGGCCGGTTTCAGGTGCTCAAACTCGGATTCCCAGTAGCGGAGGACGTACTGCTCCAGGTCGGTGATCTTGCTGACCTCGCTGATGGAGTAGTAGAGTTTCTTGATGCCCAGACTCTTCATGATTCCTTCCGGTGCCGGAGAACCGTGTGCATGATACTGAAGAAACCCTTGACTTGCAACGGCTTGGAGAGGCCCTACTTCAGGATGGAGAGCTTCCGGGTGAGGGCCCCGGCCCCTGTTGTCATCCTGTAGAAATAGAGACCCGTGGCCAGGCCGTCCAGGCGGAGGGGAACGGAATACCTGCCCGGCTCGTGGGTGCCGCGGACCAGGTCCCGCAGGTGTCTCCCGAGGCCGTCAAAAAGGGAAATCGTGACAAATGTGCCCTCGGGGATCTCATAGCCGATTGTAGTCTCCCCGTTGAAGGGGTTGGGGTAGTTCTGCGCGAGAGTGAACACCGGGGAGGGCCACGGGGGCCTGTCGGGGATGAGGGTCCTCCGCAGAAGGGCGTATGCCCGCCGGGCGAACTCCTGCTCGGCCCCGAGCATGGCGTCGGTATCGGGAACCCCGGCCCGCCAGCCTTCCAGGAGCCCCTCGGTTTCCTCCAGCATCATGAGCTCGGCGGGGAGGAGATCCTGCCAGATCCCGCCCCCTCTGCCGTCCGCCAGAAGAAACGTGTTGGCATAGTCCAGGACCCGCCGCGTGAGGGGATCGGTGTACTGGGCGAAGAGGGGCTTCCGGATGCGGCGGGACTCATCACACAGGGGGGCGGTGAGATCACCCCGCGCCTCGTACGGAGTGTCCCCCACGGGCCAGAAGGGAAGAGCCACGGTGGCAGCCGGCTGGCCCAGCAGCACATACATGGTGCTGAGCATGGGCGGCTCACCCGGGAGGACCCCCCGGATGACCGCCGCGGAGACGGAGGCGGCCCGGCAGATGCTGTACGCGGTGCAGACCCAGCCATAGGGGATATGGGTTCCGAGCTGTCCCTGGAAGGGAACCGCCCAGGGGATGCCGCTCCGATCGGAGAAGTCGCGCATCTGGCGCCGGATCACGTTCGTGTGGTTCAGCACCTCCCGGTCGCGCAGGGAGGAGATGATGACCTTGCTCCGGAGATAGCGCTCGCGGCCCCCGGAGCCCCCTCCGTTCAGGGCGAAGTTGGAGCGTATCACCCAGCCGCCGGGGGACTGAGTGGGGTTGCAGGCGTCGTACTTCCAGTAGCAGTTGCCCGCGGTCTCATACAGGGCGGCCGCTCCCCGCGCGTCCATGACTGCAAAGTGCGCCTGCGTCCTCCGGTCCGTGGAGTTGGTGCTGTCCAGGAGGCGCTCAAACTCCTCCACTCCGGCACAGGTGGAGACCGCAAGCTGCATGAACGCCCCGTTCCCCGAGTTGGTCCCCCCGGGAAGGTCCAGGGAATTGGCGTTGACGATGGCGAACCCCGCCTCGTTGACCGCCATCCAGGGGGCGCTTCCTCCCCCGTTCACCACCCCGACAAAGGAGAAGAGGCCTTCCCGGATGAACCAGACGGCATTGTCTTCCGCATCGGCATCGCGCGTCTTCCAGACCATGGGGCGCCCGTCCTCGGTGGCGCTCCCGGAGGCGACCCCGATAGTGCACCCCTCTTCCCCCTGCGTGGCCGCATGCCACTGGGCCCCCGCCTCTGGAAGAGGGAGGATCCAGAGAGCCAGCAGAGGGAGGATTCCCCGTATGTGGCGGCAGAGGCGTTTCATCGGAGCAGGATCATTTTCCGGACCATGGAGGCCCCGGGGGTTTCGAGGCGGCAGAAGTAGACGCCGGATCCCGCGGGGGCGCCGCCCGGGAGCCGCCCGTCCCACACCGCGTCATGGTAGCCCGCCTCCCGCCATCCATCGGCAAGGGTGCGCACCAGGCGCCCCGTGATGTCGTAAACCCCGAGCCGGATGTGTCCCGCGTGAGGCATGGCATAGCGGAGCGTGGTGGCCGGGTTGAAGGGATTGGGATAGTTCTGCTCCAGGTCGTACCGGTCCGGGAGGGCCTGCTCCGCTCCGACCAGAAGAAGGAGCGACTTCTGGGGGGAAGGGATCGTCGTCCCGCCCCTCGAGGAGAGGTCGTGTGTGGCTGCATCGGTCCGGAGGAAGGCGCCGCGGGGTCCCGATCCGTCCCACGCAAGGCGGAGCGGATAGACGGCGCCCGAGATCCGTATGGCGTGTGCGGATGTTCCCCCCTTCTCCGCCGAAGCAAAAAGGGTGTTGGAGGCGAAGCGCACATCCATGATCCCTTCCGGCGGAGGAGGGGGGGCCTCGAGAAGGTCCGGCGGGAGCGCGGCTCCCCAGTAGAGGCGGGCCATCCCCCGGCGGGCGTCCCGCATCTCCAGGGTCCCGGGAGGCGGTCCCCCGGGTGTGTGTGCACAGGGGCGGGGAATGGAGCTGTTCAGCACAAGGCGCCCCGCCGCGTTGGCCTTCACCCAGTATGCCCGTCCCGGAGAGATCCCGGAGGCGGGAGCATAGGCGCCCGCATAGCCGTAGAAGAGCGATCCACGGATGCCGGGAGGGTCGGATGTCACGACGGATGTATCCACCGGCAGGGAGAGGGAGCCGATCATGTTCCAGCCGGGGACGACCCGGATGGAGTCCTCCCATATGAGTCCCCCGCCCATCAGCTCTGTGGCGGCGGAAGCGGAACGGAGCCAGTAGCCCGCGCCGTTTGCCATGGCGAACTCCTGTCGGTACCCCGCAGCCGGGTCGAAGGAGTAGCAGTGTGTGGAGCCCGCATGCGGAAAGAGGGCCGCCACCGTGTTGGAGCTGTCGGGCCTCCGCGCGGGGTTCGAAACCATGTTCCATCCCGGGGCAAGCTCCACCTCCACGCCCGCGGGCTCCGTGATGTCGCCGTAGCTCCCCTCGCTGTAGATGAGGGAGGCCGTCTCCACGGAAGAGGATGTGCGGACCTGCAGCCAGCGGAAGTCGTTGGGGAAGTCCACGCGGGTGGCGGGGGTGTGCGCCGTCCAGGCCGTCCAGGCCGCCAGCGAGATGTCATCGAACCAGGCGTAGCCGGTCCCTGCCGACGGCCCCCTGCTTTCCAGGACCAGGTCCGCAAAGAGGGCGCCCGCGGGAGGCGTGATGTCGGCGCAGTAGAAGGTCCATCCCGTGGTCCCGTTCACCTCAGGGGCGATGTCGGCCGAGCCGGTCTCAAAGCCGGTGCGGGAGGCATAGAACTTCACCCGCACCACCACGCTCCGCGCATTGCCTGTCTTGATCCAACCGCAGAGGGAATACCCGGTGACGGAGCCGTCCAGAAGCAGGCGCGTTTCGAGGGTGGTCTGGATAGCTCCCGTGCCCGCGCTCCGCCGCTGCCGGATGGAGCGCCTTCCCGAGCGGGCCTCGCTCGTGTCGTACTGTTCATCGGTTCCGCTCAGCTCCCAGAGGGTGCATCCCTCGTCCTCGGCATTGCCGAACCAGACCGTCTCCCTTCCGAGGCGGTAGCTCCAGGACCCCGGGGGCGAGAGGGAGGGGATTGCGGCGATACTCCCGTCCCCCGCCAGAAGGTCGGGGGCCGAGACCCGCCACGGGCCCGATGCGGCCAGCGGAAGGGAGCGGCGATGCCGGACAAACCGGGGAACGAGCACCGTGGTGTCCAGGGCGATCCAGGCCCGCACGCTGTCGCGGTCCAGGATCAGGATTGTGCCCAGCTCGCGCGAGCGCATGGCCAGGTAATCCAGGATGCGGAGCCCCAGCTCCCCCTGCGCCCTGCGGGGAATGAAGTCGTCGATGTACACGGGGACCACGGTGAACTCGTGGAAGCCCCGCTGGTCCGCCGCGGCGTTCAGTATCACGGAGGGATAGGTCTCTCCGTAGCCCAGGTCGAAGGCGAAGTTCCCGAGGGAGTGCGCAATGAGCCGCCCGCGGTACACCTCGAAGCCGTGAATGATGTGCGGGTGATGGCAGATGACCAGGTCGGCTCCCGCATCCAGCACCGCGCGGCGCTGTTCCCTGTCGGATTCGGCGGGCATCCGGCTGCCGGGATGGAAGTCCTCCTCCATGCCGGGCTCGGAACGGTCGGGCGCGAGGGAATACTCGCTTCCCGAGTGGAGCTCCGCCACCACCAGGTCGGCGCAGTCACGCACCCGGCGGATCTGCCGGGCGGCCTCGTAGAGGGTCAGGTTGGCGAAGCCCGGCTTGTTCTCACCCGCGTTCAGATAGGGCTGGTAGTTGTTGTACTGCCCCGTCCTGTCGCTGAACGCCAGGAAGGCTGTGCTGAGACCCCTGGCGGAGCGGAACAGGGGAAGAGACGCCTCGTAGGCGTCGGCCCCCGCCCCCGAGACCCCGATCCCCCGGGCGCGGACCGCCGCCTGCGTCTCCTGGAGGCCCGCCAGTCCGTAATCCAGGATGTGGTTGTTGGCGATGGTCACGAGGTCGATGCCCGCCCAGGCGAGGCCCTCGGCGTTGGCGGGAGAGCCCTTGAAGACGATCGGCTTGGTCGGGTGGACGGAGGTGCTCTGCGTGAGAGAACACTCCAGGTTGGCCACGGTGATGTCGGCGCTCCCCCCCAGAAAGGAACGAGTGGGGGCGAAGATGGCGTTCACCCCCTGCGTGGGAATGATGCCGCCCGGGGCTTCGTAGCCGCGTGCCAGCATGATGTCCCCCACGAAGTTCATCCGGAGCGGGAAAGATCCGGATCCCGAGTCCACGGCCACCGAAGCGGAGGCGCGGCCCACCAGGCCGTCTTCATCCTCCGCCTCCAGCACCACCGTGTAGGAGTGGTCGTCGGGGAGGACATAGGTGTGGAAGGGGTGGGGCTCGATGCCGGACGCTCCGTCTCCGAACAGCCAGAGGAAGGTGTGCGAGCCGCTGTCGGGGTCGGAGATGTGGCTCTGGAACTGGATCCCCACCGTGCGCCGGAGCTGCGCATCCGTCCCGACGGGGCCTGCCGTCCAGGTGATGGAGACCTGAGGTGGGGAGGGGAGGTCGGGCGTGACATCCCGGACGTCGTCGAACCAGATGACGGAGGTGGGATCCCCGTCCCGGTCGTTCACGAAGACGATGCGGTCGATGCGGGGGAGGTAGCCGTACCGGGCCAGCCACTCATCCGCCACGGGCAGCCGGAGCTCGTGCCAGACCTGGACGGCGTGGGCTCCCTGATCCGCCGTGACCCAGAGGGCGATGTCCAGCTCCTCCGATCCGGAGAACGCAAAGAGGAGGGTGTGCTGGGAGTCCATCACACCGAATCCCTGGCCCTCCCCCGTCTCGCCGATGCGCACCGCCACACTCCAGACATCCCCCGAGTCCAGCGCCACGGGGGTGATGGACTCCGTCTTCCAGGTGTTGCCGGTGAGCTTCAGAGCGAAGGGGGAGCCGCCGTGGGTGACCGTTCCGTCCAGGGTCCAGCCGGAAGGGTCCATATCCTCGCCGGGATAGGACCCCAGGGTGACGGATCCGTCGTCAAAGTCCTCCAGCATGATCCCCCCGGTGGGGCGTTCCCGCGGGGAGAGGATGCCGGCGGCCCGCCCCGGCGCGTGCATCCCCAGGAGCAAAGCCAGGATGCACGCCGTCCGGATGGGTGAGCTGCGCATGGGTTTCTACTTCAGAAGCATGACCTTCTGCACGGCGCTGAAGCTGCGTCCGTCCGCTCCGGCGGCCTTGAGCCGGATGAAGTACACGCCGCTTCCGAGCAACCGGCCGGAGGCCGCCGCCCCGTCCCAGACTGCCGTGTGGTAGCCCGGTTTCTGCACGGCCTCCAGCAGGGTGCGCACCCTCTGGCCCAGGGCGTTGAATACCTCCAGACTTACCGAGGACTCCACGGGGAGGGCATAGCGGAGCCGGGTGGAGGGGTTGAAGGGGTTGGGATAGTTGCGCCCGAGAGAGAACTCCCGAGGGGTGTCCTCCGAGGCGCCCCTCACGAGGGCGAGGCCCCGGAAGGAGGGGTTCTCCAGCGTCCAGCCGCCCGCTTCGTCGAGGGATCTGGCCGTGCGCCGCCCCCCCCCGTCCACGCACACGAGCTCATAGCGCCCGCGGGCGGATCCGGTCCAGGAGAAGGTGACGGGAAAAGCGTCTGTGCGGAGCCGAATGGGGAACTCTCCCGACAGGTCCGCTCCGTTTGTCTTTACCATCGTCCCACCCTCGGGCGAGTCAAACCGGACATCCAGGCCCCCGCCGGGTGGAAGGGGGGGGAGGGAGAAGTACTGTTCCAGATCCGCGCCCTTCGGATCCACGCCGAAACGGAGGGTTTGAGTCCGCCCTGAGGCGTCGGTGATCGTGATTGACTCCAGGTGATCCAGCGACCCCCGGGGGGATTGTTCGATCCCGAGTGCCGCTCCCGCTCCCCCCAGCACCACCGAGCCCGCACCCCCCGCTTTCACCCAGTACGCCCTCCCGGGCAACAGATAGTGCACCGGGGCGTATCCGCCCCCGTAGCCGAAGATCGCAGAGGTGATCAGCCCCGGGGGGATGGTGCGCACGGTGGCCGAGTCCACAATGTTGGAGATGGAGCCGATGAGGTTCCATCCCGCCGCCAGAGGGACGGTGTCGCAGTGGACGGACAGGCCGTGGATGAGAGCGGAAGCGGAGGAGGGGAACTTCCCCCAGTATCCCGCGCCCCCCTCCAGGAGCAATGTCTGGGTGTAGCCCTGCTGGGGGTGGAAGGCGAACGCATACGGGAAGGAGGATGTGGGGAAGACCTGCAGAACACCCCGCGCGGTATCCGGCCGGAGGACGGGGGTGGAGATGAGGTTCCAGCCCGGCTCCACGAGAACGCTCACCGCCACCTCGGTCTCGCGCGCGGTGGGCCGCTCCGTGGTGAACTTGATGGCGAAGCCCTCCCGGATCTCCGAGGCCGTGGCGGCATAGAGGTCATTGTACACATACTGGAGGCCCACGGTCTCCGTGTGGTCCTCGATCCCGATGGTGTTGCTCCCATCCTCCACAAGCGTATGGTACTGGAAGATGATCTCGCCGTTCCCCGATGCCGTGGGGTAGAAGGCGGGGTCCAGCAGGATGAGCTGGAAGGTCTCCCGGTCGGTGGGGTCGCTGTAGTGACCCACGCGGTACCACTCCACGATGAAGCGGTGGTTGGCCGCATCGGAATAATAGAGGAGCCGCCCCGTCTCCCCGGAGCCGGCAAACAGGTCGTCCCAGAAGGGGGCCACCATGCAGTTGACGGCGTCGTCATGCGGGAGTTCGTAGTTCCGCCATGCGGTCTGCGTGCCCGCCCCGAAGGCCACCCACCCGTCGGAGTTGACGCGCAGGGAGGAGTAGTTGATGCCGTAGTACCGGAACGGGAAGGGGAGCGTGACCGTCTGTGTGAAGTCGCTCCCGTTGCGGGGGATTTCCGTCCCCGAGCCCGAGATCTCCACCCACGCGTACGGAGGGGCCTGGCGGTAGAGCGTGTCGTCGCTGGAGTAGGCGTAGTACCCGTAGGCGTCGGGGCCCGTGGGATCCCCCGGCAGCGGGGTGCCCACTTCCATCGTGAACTGCCGCTCCACCGAGTAGGGATACCGCCCGTTGGTGGTCTGCAGAACGAGCGTGAACTCGATTTCGGCGGCGGGGGGACAGGATTCCCCCACCGTCACGAGGAAGTAGTCGGTCAGGTTGGCGATGCTGTCGCCCACGGCAACCGTGCCGAATGTCCCGACGGAGTCGGCGATGGTGACGAGGGTGTCCGCCGACCGGAGAATCCCCGTCACCCCGGGGGCCTCATCGTGGCCCGCGTTCAGGATCATGGCGGAGAGGATGGCGGTTTCTCCGGGATCCAGCCGCCAGTTGGCGAGGGCGGATCCCTGGTCGTTCACGGAGGAGCCTGTCACCTGCAGGCTGCACCCGGTGACGGGCACCAGCACCGTGTACTCCCAGGAGGCCGAGGTGGAGGCGAGATGGAGGTGGAAGAGCGCCGTTTCACCCACACGGCTGGCAGGCTTCACGAAGACCTCGAAGGGGGGCCCGGGAGGAGTGGGGGGCCCGGGAGAGATGTCGCCGAAGGAAACCGAGGGGGGACCGATGACCTCGGTGAGGGAGGTGTCATCGGGGGTGAGGACGGCACTCACCCCGTAGGCGGTGCCTGTCCCCCAGTTCCTGAGGGCGATGGTGACCGTGGCGTGCTCATTCGGGTTGATGCGGCCGTCCCGGTTTCCGTCCGTGTCGGTCACCACGGGATCCCCGTACGGCATGACATGCTGCTGGGCGATGGCCACCCCGATTTTTGCCACCTTCGGCAGGATGGGCATGCCCCGGACCGCGAGGGCCACGGAGTCGAGCGTGGCGGGCGTCACGGATATCCAGGCGCGGCCGGTTGCGTCGGTGGTTCCCAGGACATGCAGGGTGTCTTTCGAGAGACACACCCGCACCCCACCCAGCGGATTTCCCGTGGCGGAGTCGTGTACGGAGACCTCCACCTGGTTATACCCCAGGGCAATCTGCGGGGGGTAGGTGATGGTGACCGGTTGCGGCGTGGTCTTCCAGATGTGGATGCTGGGGTCTCCCAGCATGCAGTAGACCCTGTAGTGGTACTCCACCCATTGTTCGTTGCCGTACACGTTGTACATGTAGAGTTTTCCGCGCAGGAGGGCCTGCCCCGGCGTCTCCAGGGCCTCGCGGAAGAGCCCCACGTAGATGCCCTTGTCGATCTTGTTGTTGTAGGTCGTGTGGGTGTTGGATGTGGGGCCGATGAACGCGCAGGCCCCCCGGGGGGCGGTGGGGGTGCCCAGCTCCACCCACTCCTCCCCGAAGCAGTTCCCCCCTCCCGCGTCGAACATGGCCACGCCACACCCGATGCTGGTGACAAAGGTGAGCATCTTCCCGTTGTTCAGGGAGGAGACGTCGCTGGTGTGGAAGCCGTAGCAGGAGGCGGACCAGCCCGAGCTCCATCCCTCTCCCCGGTAGTTCAGGAAACCCCTGCCGTTGTTGATGGCGGCGGTGACGTCCCCCAGGTCGTACAGGCAGGGACTCGAGCTCATCATGGTGTCCACCGAGACAAAGCCCCCGTCCTCCAGCATGACTTCCGCCGTAAAGCGCTTCACCTTGATCTGGGAATCGTAGTTGTCGTTGGCGCAGACCGTGGCCTTCCGGAACCAGCCGGGGTTCGTGAGGGGGGGGGTTTTCTCGTACATCATGAACTTGTTGATCATCACCTGCAGGCCGTAGTCGGTGGAGTGGGTGAAGCGCCCGATCATCATCTCGGGAAAATAGTCGTTCCCCTCCAGCTCCACAAAGTAGTCCTCGTTGGCGAATGTATAGTCATAGGAGATCTGCTGGCGGGGGACCACTCCGTAGTCGCCCACCAGGAGAACATACGTGGGTGGGTGCTGCCAGGTGAGCCAGGCCGTGGAAAGGTAGTTCTTGATGAGGGCAGGATTGGTGGCGTTGGCGCCGATCTCGCTGAACTTCTTGACCACCGTGTAGAGCCCGCTCGCGTGCTTCCAGGAGGCGTAGGCGGCGAAGGTGGCGGCATACTCGTCGGGGGTGATGCAGAGGAGCACGTCCCGGCCGGATTCCACGCCATCGTAGAGGCGCTCCAGAACCTGCGGGTAATTCAGCAGGGCCGCCCGGTAGAGGGCGCCGAAGGAGGGGGCGATGGGCCTCCGGGGGGAGGTCTTCGGGTTTGTCCCCGCGCCGGACGTGTAGGACACGCGCACGGTCATGGAGGAGGCACACCGGAGTTCGCCGCGCGAGGGATTATACCGGATGGGGTAGAGCTCGATGCGGGCAATCCGGAAGTCGCGGAACACAGCCGGATCCGACGCCCGCACGGGGAGGGGGGGATAGGGGGCGTCGGCCGCATAGGCGGCTGCTTCGGCGCGGAGGGGGGGCTCCGGGGCTCCCTCCCACTGCGAGGCCCGCACCGGCGGAAGCAGCCACCCGGGGATCGTGGTGATGTCCGAGCTCTCCAGCACCTCCACCTCCAGGGCCGCCCCGTCGGGCACGGCCAGCAGAACGGGGACGCAGGGAACCTCCGGATGTCCCTCCTCGCGGCTGAAGGCCTCCGTGAGCAGGTCCACCGTCCGGTACGCGCCTCCCGCATCGGGGAGCTGCTCCCACAGGAAGCCCGTCAGGTCCAGACGGAGCACAGTGCCCGATGCGTCGTCGCTCAGCACCTCCACGCGGGGAGGTGCGGGTGCGGGAGCGCCGGGAACAAGCCCTGTCCACTCTGCGCGGGCGGAGAAGATGGAAGCGGTGAGGAAGAGAGCGAGACAACTCGTGCGGAACATCATGCCGGGCATCCTCCTTTTACACGGTGACAGAGGTTTGTTGTTCTTCTTTCAGGGGGAACCGGAGCAGAGCCCCGGGTGCAGACGGAGAAACGGGACGTGGGTCTCCTGCGGCGAGCCGGCGGACTGCAGTGCCCCGGTGGGATGCCTGCGGGGCGGAAAGACGCCGACGCGGGCCGGGCAGGGGCTCCAATGCAGGGGACCCTCTCTCAATGAACGATCTTCCCACAATATATGGAAATGGGGGGGGAAAAACCAACGACGGCACAGGCCTCAGGCGGAGGGGGCGGATTCGATCACCGCCACAGCCACCACATGGGTCTCGGAGTGGGAAATGCTGAGCAGAATCCGGGAATCGGCCAGAATCCGGGCCATCCGGCCGTGGAGGAGCACCTCGGGCTTCCCGGCGGGGGTGTTCCGCACCTCCACATCCAGCCAGCGGAACCCCCCGGCCCACCCCGTAGCCATGGCCTTGCTGACGGCCTCCTTGGAGGCGAAGCGGGCCGCATAATGCTGGTGGCTGTCGGCCCTGGCGGAGCAGTAGGAGATCTCCCCGGGCGTGAACACCCGCTCCAGGAAGGTCTCCCCCAGGGATTCCACGCTCCTCCTCATCCGGGCGATCTCCAGGATATCCACGCCGATTCCCCGGATCACGAGGGGCCCTTTCCGTTCTCGGCGTCGATCACTCCCAGGAGCTCCGAGACGTCGGCGATTTCATGGCGGGCGTTGGTCTGGACGGTGCCGAATGTGTCGCCGTAGCGGGCGAAGACGGTGATGATGCCGAGCTGCGCGGCCCCCACCATGTCGCGCTCGGCCCAGTCCCCCACCATGAGCGTCTCCTCCGGAGAAACCCCCAGCAGGCGGAGGGCGCGGAGGAAGGGGGCGGGGCTGGGTTTCCGCTCCCCCGTGTCGTCGAAGGTCACCACGTGGTCGAAGATGTGGTGCAGGTTCAGATAGCAGAGGCGGAGCCAGGCCTCCCTGGCGGGCGCGTCCGAGACCACGGCCAGGCGGATGCCGCGCTTGGTGAGCCGGATCAACGTCATGTTCACATGGGGATAGGGGACCAGGGCCGCCTCCCGCGCCCGCCGGTAGGCAATGATGCCGGCGGAGAGGATCTTGTAATCCACCTTCCGGAAGACATCGTAGAGGAGCTGGTCAAAGACGCTCTGGAACTCGATGCCCCGCTCCTTGTAGATGGCGTCGATCCGCTCCTGCACCGCCTCCGCCGGGAGCTGCAGGCCCGCGTCGATCATGGAGTGGATGGCGGCGGTGACCGCCTGGCGCTTCATGCTCATGAAGTCCACCAGGGTGTTGTCCAGGTCGAAGATGACCGCCTTGATCACGGAGATGTCTTCCGGCCAGGAGAAAGGCCGGCGCGGGCGGCCTCGTCCTCCACATACTCGCGAAGGGCGGGTTTCAGGAACACGCCGTCCAGGCCGATGGCGTGGAGAGCCAGGGCCATCACAGAGGCCTTCCGCGCCGGGAGGAGCCGCCTGTTGATCAGGACCACTCTCTCGGCTTTCAGGACGCAATACCCCCCTTCGAAATCCCCCAGGTCGTACCGGATCCGCACCCCCATCTGCTGGGCCACCTGGGCCAGTTCCTGCATGATCTGGTCGGGCTTCATGGCTCCTGAGCCGGAGGCGGCTTTCTCATGGGCTGAAAGACCGCCAGGAGGATGACGGTGTAGTAGCAGAGCTGGGCGACGAACGGGGCCCCTCCCAGGGCGCGCATCCGGTCCAGGAAGAGAGTCCGGAAGGTCTCATTTCCTGCGGTGGTGAAAAGGTCGTGGTAGATGATCCTCCCGTCCAGGTACATGACATAGGCCTCGACGGGGAGGGACAGAAAGAACAGCAGCGCGCTCATCATGAGCCATCCGTGCTCGCGCAGGCGGAAGGGGGAGAGAGCGAGGAACAGGATGCCCCCGGCCAGCACCGCCAGGTAGCCTCCCAGCACCACGATACCCGTCCGGGCCAGCAGACGGTGGATTTCCCTCTCTGCTTCGGGCGCAATGAACGATTCCAGCTCCAGCGTTCCCGCCTTCAGGAGCTCGCTTCCGATGACGGCCCGGACGATCGAGCCGCCGAGCCAAAGCACGGAGCCCGCCACGAGCACCAGCAGGGAGATGCGCCACAGGGGGAGGCGGAAGGGGAGCGGCATGATGCAATCTATTGATTTCGGGGCTCCGTTTCAAGAATCCGGGGCCGGCCGCCGGCTCCCCCGGCCGGCATCCAGCAGCCGGTTCTTGTACCAGCCAAGGTCGCAGCAGAGGTCCATGAAGGAGGCGAGCGCGGAGAGGGTGTGTGCGCGGAGTCCGGCGGCGAGAGCGCGCGCACGGGGTGTATCCTCCCCCTCCAGCACGCGCTCCACCAGAGAACGCACTCTCTCCAGGGCGGCGGCGCACTCGGCGGAGAGTTTGTCGTAGCCCTCCCCGCCGGGTCCGATTCTCTTCATGATGCGCTCCGCCCGGGATGCGAACTTGGCGTGGAATCCCGCCTGCTCCAGAAGGGACTCCCTTCCCTTCCGGGAGGCCGCCTCCAGCAGAAAACCCAGGTCCGCGCGGCGCCGGAGCCCTGTGCGGGAGAGGGTGTCCAGCTCGGAGAGAATCCGTTCGACGGAGGGGCCGGGGTTCATGATGGAGCTACAGGAATGCGGAAAAGTATGGATTCCGCAGGGAAGATTCAACGGAGGAACGGCTCACAGGGTGCCCTCGGGCGGGTTGCAGCAATAGAGGGGGGGGCCGAGGTGAAGGCGATCTGCGTGTCATCGATCCTGGCGAACAGGCAGCCTGTGCCCGAAGCGTGCTTGCCTGCGGCTGCCGGTCAATGGACGGTACGAAGCTCCGGGAGCATAGCACGTCGAGGCGGACGGGCACGGGCTGATCCGTCGGCTGGATACCGGACAGGGCCGGTTTGGTGCGCGGCCTTGACAGGACACGTCTCTGCTGCTACATTAAATGCTTCATCCGGTTTTTTCCCCCTGCCCGGCGCCTTGAGCAGGCTGGTCAGACCGGCAGGAGCGGCGGGGTCCATGCCGCACCAACATTATCGAGGTCCTCTCCATGCGTCCAGGGCATCTCACATCCGCACCCACCGCGTGTCTTTCGGCCATCCTCCTCTTTGCTGCCGGGTGGTGCGTCCGAGCGCAGTGCACGCCGCCTCTCAAGAACACGCTCCTCATCGCCCGGGACAACGGCGTGCGCAAAGACACCGTTTTCTTCGGCCACCACCCGCTGGCCACACGGGGAAGGGACTCCGTTTTCTGCGAGAGGGAGCTGCCTCCTCCGCCGCCTTCGGGAATCTTCGAGGTCCGGTTTGTGAACCCTCCCGGCTACGAGAGCGTGCAGCCTCCTGCGGGGATGGGGCAGGGGTTCTACTACGACTACAGGGCGCAGACCGGTCCCTCCCAGATCGACACGCACAGGGTCCGCTTCCAGCCGGGGAGCGGGGGCTATCCCATGACCTTCTCCTGGAGCATCCCCACCCTGCTGGCCATGTGCGACAGCGCGCATCTTACGGATGAGTTCGGAGGGACGAACCTCTTTTCCCGGATGCATGAGGATTCCTCCGCCGTTCTCACCAATCCCTCTGTGGGCACGCTGCTCGTGCTCGCCTACGGATCCGTGGAGACTCCCGGGGCGCCCGATCTGGTGTCCCCCCCCGACGGCGCAACGGGTCTTCCGGCCGCCGTCACGCTCACCTGGAGTGTCCCCTCCTGGGGGCGGCTCTATCGTGTGCAGGTATCCGCCGATAGCCTCTTCGGCCCGGTTTTCCTTGATGACTCCCTGATCGCCGTCCCGTCGCACCCCATCCAGCTTCCATCCCCCGGCAGCACCTGGTTCTGGCGGGTGCGGGCTTCCAACTATGCGGGCACGGGGCCATGGTCGGAGGCAAGCCGGTTCCGGGTGATGGATGCCCCAGAGGCACCCCTTCTCGTCTCGCCTCCGGACGGAGCCGGGCAGAGACCCCTTACGCTGACCTTCCGTTGGGATCCTTCCACGGGGGCGGTTTCCTACGACATGCAGGCGGCGACAGACTCCCTCTTTCTGAATGCGGTTCTGGATACGTCGGGGCTCGGGACCACGGCCTGTACGGCGGGCCCGTTTGCCGGGGGGACCCCGTATTTCTGGCGGGTGCGCGGGGTGAATACGGGTGGAGCCGGGTCATGGTCGGGTGTCCGGCATTTCACAACGCTGGCTCCTGTCTCTCTTCCGTATTCCGTGTTTCAGGGGTGGAACATGATCTCCCTGGCGCAGGAGGTTGCAGACCCGCGGGCCGGGGTTGTTTTCCCCGAGGCCGTATCCCGCGCCTACAGCTTCGGCCCTGCGGGCTACCTGGCGGGCGACACACTGGCGGGGGGGAGGGGATACTGGCTGAAATTCGACTCGGCGGGCGCGCCGGGCGTGTTCGGGCTTCCGGTGCTGGAGGACACCACGGGGATCTCCGCCGGATGGAACCTGGTGGGGACCGTCTTCCACAGCCTGGCGGCGACGGCCGTGGGATCCATCCCCCCGGGGATTCTGTCTTCACCCTTCTACGGGTATGGTCCCGGTTATGCGGAAGCCGACACCCTGCGTCCCGGAAAGGCATTCTGGGTGAAGTCCACCTCCCAGGGTCTCTTGATCCTGCCGAACGCATCCACGGAGGCGGCAGCCGGCGCGCACCAGGCGCGGAAACCGGAGGGAGTACGGAAACCGTAGAGGGAATGAAGGAAGCGCGGGGAGGGGGCGGGTACAGGGAGGATTCACCAAGAAGGAGTCGGCCATGAGATATTCCGTTGCAGCGGCCCTTGCATGGTGCCTGCTGCTTCTCCCCGGCGAGGCCGGGGCTCTTCCCCGCTTTGCCGCACGGACCGGGGCCAGGTGCCAGTCATGCCATGTCAACCCCGCCGGCGGGGGGATGCGCCAGGCCTTCGGCGTGCAGTACGGGCGGGAGGAGCTGCCGCTGCCGGCCCTCTCGGAGGAGTTCTCCCTGGAGGAATTCCTGACGGAGATCACGGCCTCCATCTTCGTGGGGGCCGACATGCGGACGCTCTATTATCACCAGCAGGTTCCCGATACGGGGGCCGGAGGCGGCCCCGACAGGAATGCCTTCTGGCAGATGCAGGGGGACATCTACCTGAACTTCCGTCTTGCCAGGAAGGTGAGCCTCTATCTGGACAAGGGCCTCTACGACGGCTTCGAGGTCTTCGGTCTGGCCCAGGTGCTTCCGGCGGGCGGCTTCCTGAAGGTGGGCAAGTTCGTGCCCGCCTACGGGATGCGCATGGACGATCACCGCATCTTCACCCGGGATGCCACCGGGTTCAGCCCCGAACAGAGGCCCGAGCTGACAGGCATGGAAGCGGGCGTCTCGCCGGGACCCGTCGCCCTCACGGCGGGCATCTTCAACAGCAGGGACGGCTTCGGGCAGGGGAGCACCAAGGCCTTCCTGGGCCGGCTGGAGGCCTCGCTGCAAGGGGGCGAGGATTTCTTCGTGGGCCTGGGGGGGAGCGCCTTCACGAGGAAGCAGGGGAGCGAGCGGACCACGCTCTACGGCGGGTTCGGATCCGTCGGCTACGGGCCGTTCACACTCCTGGGAGAGGGCACGTTCATAAGGAGCGAGAGGGACGGCGCGGCCGTCACGGGTCTTGCCGCTTTTGCGGAGGCGGGATATGCGGTGCACCCGGGGGTTGAGATCAAGTTTCTGTACGACTTCCTGGACAGGGACCTGGACCTGAAATCGGGATCCGCCTCCCGGTACGGCATCGGAGCCGAATTCTTCCCCATCAGCGGGGTGGAGGTGCGGCCCCTGTACCGCATCGCCGCCGAGGATCCCGTGTCGGTGCGGAACGATGAGTTCAACCTGATGATACACTTCTATCTCTAAGGGGACTTCGCCCATGAGGCACATGCCGCCACTCGTTTCCGCGATCCTTGCCGGGATGCTCTTTGCGGCGTCGGCCTGCACGGACATGGGGGACAAGCCCCCCTCCGCCCTTCCCCTGACCGCCACCCCGGCCGTGGTAACGCTCGGGGCCGGGGGAACCGCGGCGGTCGCCGTCACGGGGGGCGTTCCCCCCTACAGGATCACGGAGCACCCCGACTCGACGGTGGCGGCGGCGGATCTCCAGCATGCGGGCTCGGCGCCCGGCCTCCTCTCCATTACGGCCCGGACCCAGATCGCCGAGGAGGAGACCACACGGGTGCGTGTTGGGGATGCGGCGGAGGGGACTCCGAGCGAGGCCTCCGTGTCGGGGAGCGAGATCACGATTCTCATCCGGGTGAACCCCGCGCCCGCACTGACCGCGCTCCCGCCCTCCGTGACGGTCACGACGGGCCAGACGGTGCCGGTCACGATCGGAAACGGAACACCCCCCTACGAGATTGCGGAGTCTCCGGATGCGGGGCTCGCGTCGGCGCAGTTCCTGGATCCCTCCGTGACGCCCGCCATTCTGCGGATCACGGGAGTCAGCATCGCCTCCGCCGCCGGCAGCACGCGGGTGAAGGTGAAAGACAGCACCCCCTCGCCCGAACGGGAAGTGACCATTCCCATCACCAAGAATCCGTAACGAGAAAGGAAACTGACAGATGAAGATCATCGCGCTGTGTGCGCTGCTGGCCGCGGTCCCCGGGGCGGCGGCCGGCGAGGAGCCGGCCCCGACGGACACCGCCGTTTCGTTCCGGGAGGACGTGTTTCCCCTTGTCAAGAAGTACTGTCTCCCCTGCCATGCGGAGGACAACGCAAACCCCAGCGATCTCCACCTGGACACATACAAGAGCCTGAAGGCGGGGGGAAGAAAGGGCCCCGGGATCGTGCCGGGAAAGCCCTCCGAGAGCATGTTCCTCCAGAAGATGGGGGAGAAGCCACCCTTCGGCGGGAGAATGCCCCTGCATTCCAAGAGGAAGATCAAGGAGGGGAAGGTGCGGTGGCTCACGCCGGAAGAGATGGATCTTCTGGCCCGCTGGATACGCCAGGGGGCGAAGGACAACTGACCGCCCGGTCCATGTGCGAACCCCGCCCCGGCGGGGTTCCTTTTTTTTCACCGCTCCCCCGCATTGCTATTCGCATTGAATCTGGCGATATTGCTTTACATAATGCCCCCTCCCCATGCCTGAAGAACTCTCTTCGGTTTCCTTTCTCCAGCGTCTGAGATCCTTCGTCCCCTCGCGTACGGCTGCGGTCAGGGCGGCGCTGACCGCCGCTCTGGTGGCGGGCGTGGCCTGGATGTTCCCCCGCGGGGACGCTCTGGAGCTGGACTACAAGGTGGGGGGAATCTGGGCGCGCAAGGACCTCATCGCCCCCTTCTCTTTCCCGGTGTACCGGGAGGAAGCGGAGTACCTTGCGGATCTGGAATCCGCGACCTCCCGCACGCCCCCCGTGTTTCAGCGGACCGACAGCGCCGCGTCGGCTGTCTCGGTCCGCAGGCGTCTGGAAGCCCTGCGAAGAGCGGTGAAGATGCGCGAGGAGTGGGACCGGATCCTGGCGGAGGGCCTTCCGTTTTCCTCGGCGGATTCGATGGCCCTGGAGGCGGCCGACCGTGAGTCCGGCATCCGTTTTTCGGAGGGGGAATGGAACCTGCTCGGCTCCCTCTCTGCCGGGATCCGGCAGGGATCTCTGGACAGTCTTATCCAGGCGGTCCAGGGCGCGGCCGGGCGGGCGGGGTACCTGGACAGGCCCAAGGACTCCCTCACGGCGCCTCAGGCGGCACTTCGCAGAGGGACCTTTGAGGAACTGGTGCCACCGGTGCGGCTTCTGGATGGGAAGGACCTCCGTGCCCTTCTCCGCAAGGGCGCGGAGCAGGCCTTCGGGGGCTCGCGGGAGGCCGCCGCCCTGACCGAGCACGCGGGGATGGCAGTCCTGGCGCCCACCCTCCTGTTTGACTCGGCCGCGACGCGCCAGTCTGTGCTGGCCGCACGGGACAGGGTCCCCCGCACCACGGGCGTGGTGCAGGAAAACGAGCGGATCGTGGGGAAACATGAGAGGATTACCCACGAGATCAGACTGAAACTGGAGTCGCTGCTCCGGGCCCGGGCGGACCGCGGGTCGGCCTCGGCGGGAGCGGCCCAGATTGCCGGCATCGTGCTCCACGTGGCTGTTGTCATTCTTCTGTTCGGGATCTACCTCTTCCTCTTCCGCAGGCAGATCTTCGGAAACAACCGGCGCCTGGCCCTGATTGCCCTTCTGATCTTCATGCAGGCGGCAATCGCGGCCCTGACCCGGGAGCTGAACGTCGCGTTCCCCATCGAGTACCTGATTCTGGTCCCCGCCGCCTCCATGCTGCTGACCGTCGTCTTCGATTCGCGTGTGGGATTCTACGGAACGGTGATCATCGCGTTCCTGGTGGCCGGGATCAGGGGCAACGACTACTCCATCGCCCTGGCCTCTCTGGCGGCGGGAGCCCTGGCGGTGTACACGGTCCGGGACATGAAGAACCGGACGCAGATCTACCGCTCCCTGGGATTCATCTTCCTGGGATATGCCCTGGCCATTCTTGCCCTGGCCCTGGAGAGATTCGAGTCCCTCGAGACGGTGCTCCAGCAGATGCTCTTTGCGCTGATCAATGCGCTTGTTTCCCCCGTTCTGACCTACGGACTGCTGATCTTTGTGGAGAGGGTCTTCCGGGTCACCACCGACCTGAGCCTGATGGAACTGGCCCGGTTCCATCACCCCCTCCTCCGCCAGCTCGCGGAAAAGGCGCCGGGGACCTACCACCACAGCACGGTCATGGCCACCCTGGCCGAGACCGCGGCGGAAGCCATCGGGGCAAACAGCGTGCTGGCGCGGGCGGGAGCCCTGTTCCACGACATCGGTAAGATCGCCAAACCCACCTACTACGTGGAAAACCAGAAGGGCTCGCGGAGCCGGCACGACAAGCTGGCTCCCCGCATGAGCTCTCTCATCATTGCATCCCACGTGAAGGAGGGGATGGCCCTGGCCGCCGAGCACCGCCTCCCCGAAGAGGTGATCGACTTCATTCCGATGCACCACGGCACGACGCGGATGGAGTACTTCTACGCCAAGGCCCTCCGGCTCGCCGAGACCTCCTCCGACGAGACCAAGCTGGATGAGATCCGGGAGCAGGATTACCGCTATCGGGGTCCCAAGCCGCAGACCAGGGAGACCGGCATCCTGATGCTGGCGGATGCGGTGGAGGCGGCTGCCCGCACGGTGGAGGATCCCTCTCCGGGGAGGCTGGAAGGGATGATCGACGACCTTATCAAGAAGAGGTTCGTGGACGGGGAGCTGGACGAATGCCCCCTCACCCTGAAGGACCTGACCAGAATCAGGGCGGCGTTCCTGGGAGTTCTGGTGGGAATCCACCACAGCCGTGTGAAATATCCGGGGGAGGAGACACCGCCCCCCCCCGTCCGGGAGCGGAAGCCCCGGCGGAGGGCGGCGCAGGAATCCCCCGGGCCGGCAGGGGGGGAGCAGTCATGAACAGATTCCGGGACCACTATCTGACGGTTCTTTCCCTTGAGAAGAACGCCTCCCCCAACACGCTGGAGTCCTACCGGCTGGACATCAACCGCTACTTCGAGTACCTGAGGCGGAACAACGTATCCGGCCCGGATGCGGCCGCACCCGCGCATCTGAGCGGCTTTCTGGCATCGCTAGGGAGGGCGGGGCTCTCGGCTCGCTCCATCAACCGGACCGGCTCGGCCCTGAAGGGTCTGCATCGGATCCTGCAGCGCGACGGGCTCGCGCCTGGAAACCCCGCCGAGCTGCTGGAGACGCGCAGGGTGGCCAGGACGCTCCCCGCGGTGCTGACACCCCAGGAGGTGGAGGCCGTTCTCTCGCAGGTGGCGGGGCGGGAGGGGGATGGGCGGGGTCTCTGGATACGGGACCGGGCGATTCTGGAGGTGCTCTACGGCTCGGGTCTGAGAGTGAGCGAGGTGATCACCCTGGGCGAGACGAGCGTGCGTGCCGGTGAGGGGCTGGTGCGGGTGACGGGGAAGGGGCGGAAGGAGCGGCTGGTGCCCATCGGCGGATCCGCCCTCCGGTGGATCGAGAGGTATCGGAAGGAGACCCGCGTCCGGCTGCAGAAGCAGGGACTTTCGCATGGCGTGCTGTTCCTGAACGCCCGCGGGGCCCCCCTGACCCGGATGGCGGTCTGGAACATTGTCCGCGAGAACGCGACGAAGGCGGGGATCCGGAAGGATGTCCACCCGCACACCCTCCGCCACTCCTTTGCCACCCACCTGCTGGAGGGAGGGGCGGATCTCCGGTCGGTCCAGGAGATGCTGGGGCATTCGGATATCTCCACCACGCAGATCTATACGCACGTCGACCGGGAGTACCTGAAGGAGGTGCACCGGACTTTTCACCCCCGCGGCTGACGGACGCCCCGGGCAGAACGAGGAACGCATGAGCATTCAGACTGACCCCCCCCGCCGTCTCTCTCCGGCCGACCTCCGGAAGGATATCCTGGGGATCGACCTCGAGGTGCCCCTGCTGGGAGGCGGCCGGACGCGCTATGTCTTCCTGGACAACGCCGCCAGCACCCCCGCCCTCGGACGGGTCTGGCGGCGGGTGTCCGACTTCCTCCCCCTCTACTCGGGGGTGCACCGCGGCACCGGCTTCAAGTCCCTCCTGGCCACGGAGGTTTACGACGCGGCGCACGACACCGTGGGCAGGTTTGTCGGGGCGGACCTCAGCCGGAACACTGTCATCTTCACCAAGAACACCACGGAGTGCGTGAACAAGCTGGCGCACCGGCTGGGCCTGGACCAGGAGAGCCTGGTGGTGACGACCGTCATGGAGCATCACAGCAACGATCTGCCGTGGCGCCGGCACGGGCGGCTCATCCACACGGGCGTGACCCCCGAGGGAAGGGTGGATCCGGACCAGCTCCGGCGCGTTCTCCGCACGCATGCCGGCAAGGTGAGGCTGGTGGCGGTGAGCGGGGCCTCCAATATCACGGGCATCTGTACCCCGGTGCACGACATTGCACGGTGGGCCCACGAGGCGGGGGCGCTCCTGTTTGTGGACGCGGCGCAGCTTGCCCCCCACCGGCCCATCGACATGCTGCCGGACGACGATCCCGGGCACATTGACTTCCTGGCCCTCTCCGCTCATAAGATGTATGCCCCGTTCGGCACGGGGGCCCTGATAGGCCCGAAGGCATTCTTCCGGGAGGGGGCTCCGGACATGGTGGGGGGCGGGGTGGTGGAAATCGTGACTCTGGACGAGGCGGTGTGGAACGCACCTCCCCACCGGGATGAGGCGGGATCCCCCAACGTGGTGGGGGGCGTGGCCCTGGCTGCTGCGGCGGAAACACTCACTGCGGCAGGCATGGAAAACGTGGCGCGACACGAGACGGAGCTCCTGGTCTATGCCTACGGCCGGCTCCGCGCGATGAACCGGATTGTGCTGTACGGACCCACGGACGACCCTGCAGGGAAGGTGGGAACCATCACGTTCAACGTGGAAGGGATGCATCACGCCCTGGTGGCGGCCGTGCTGGGGGCCGAAGGGGGGATCGGCGTGCGGAACGGCTGCTTCTGCGCCCATCCCTACGTGAAGCACCTTCTGGGAGTGACGCCGGAGGAAGACCGGCGCCTGACTGCCGAGGTGATGGGGGGGAACAAGTCCAACATGCCGGGGATGGTGCGGGCCAGCCTGGGGTGCTACAGCACGCAGGAGGACCTGGATGCCCTGTTCGGCATGCTGGAGCGGGTCGTGGCGGGGGACATCCGGGGCACCTACCGGCAGGATGCGCGCACGGGCGCCTTCATCCCCGAGGGGTTCGACTACGACTTTGCCCGGTTTTACCCGCATCTGGGGGGCGTTCGGGCCGAGGCGCGGGATCATTCCGAGACTTCCTGAGGACGGGCCGTGAGACTCTACAATGTCGCCGTGGTGGGGGCCACCGGCCTGGTGGGGCGGATGATCACACAGGTCCTGGAGGAGAGACGATTCCCCGTCGGGCAGATCCGCTTCTTTGCTTCGGAACGGTCCCGGGGGAAAGAGGTGAACTTCGGGGGGGTGATTCACCGCGTGGAGACGCTTCATGAGGACTGCTTCACGGGGGTGGAGATCGCCCTGTTTGCGGCAGGAGGCGCCGTGAGCCGGGATCATGCACCGCGGGCCGTCCGGTCGCGCGCGCTGGTGATCGACAACAGCAGCGTGTTCCGGATGGATGCGGAGGTTCCCCTGGTGGTGCCCGAGGTGAACAGGCGGAGCATCTTCCACCACCGGGGGATCATTGCCAACCCCAACTGCTCCACCATCCAGCTTGTGGTGGCGCTCAAGCCGCTCCATGACCGCTGGAAGATCCGGAGGGTTGTGGTGGCCACATACCAGGCGGTGAGCGGGGCGGGATACCGCGCGGTGGCACAGCTCGAAGCCGAAACCGGAGGCGGGGCGGCGGAGCACCCCGCCTTTCCGCACCGCATCGCGTTCAACGTTCTGCCCCATGTGGACCTCTTCTTCGACGACGGCTTCACCAGGGAGGAACACAAGGTGGCCGACGAGACGCGGAAGATCCTGGCTGATCAGACCATCGGGGTCTCGGCCACCTGTGTGCGGGTGCCCGTCCGGGGAGGACACAGCGAGGCGGTGAACGTGGAACTGGAACGGCCCTTTGATCTGGGGGAGGTGCGGCGCGCCCTGGCGGAGGCGCCCGGCGTGGTTGTGGTGGACGATCCGGCGGGAAACGCCTATCCCATGCCCGTCCACGCGGAGGGGAAGGACGGGGTCTTCGTGGGCCGCCTGCGGCGGGACGGAAGCGTGCCCCACGGGCTGAACCTCTGGATTGTGGCGGACAACCTGCGCAAGGGAGCGGCCACCAACGCCGTGCAGATCGCCGAGGAGTGGGCGAAGGGGAGCGGGGTGCCGTCATGACGGACGCGCGGGGCAAACGGAAGCGGCGCAGAGAGGGCGCCGCGCATCTGGCGGCTCTCTGCAGGCGGCTCCATGCGGCGGGGATGACCGCCGCCACGGACGGGAATGTGAGCATGCGGACGCCGCGGGGGACCATTCTCATCACCCGCTCGGGGATTCCCAAGGAACGGGTGCGAGCGGCGGACCTGGTGGAGCTGAGCCCCCGGGGGAGGAAGCTCCGCGGGCAGGGCAGACCTTCCACGGAGGCGGGGATGCACCTGTTCATCTACCGGAGACGGCCCGACGTCATGGCCGTGGTGCATGCGCATCCGGTCTATGCAACGGCCTATGCGGTCGCCCGCGTGTCTCCCGAGGAGAACGTGCTCCCCGAGGTGATTGCGGGGCTGGGGCGGATTCCCCTGGCCCCCTATGCAACCCCCTCCACGGGGGAGGTGGCGGCTTCCCTCGGGAGGTGGGTGACGCAGTCGCAGGCGGTGATTCTGGCGAACCACGGCGCGGTCACCTGGGGCGGAAGCCTGGAAGAGGCATGGTACAGGATGGAGAAGCTGGAGCACGCGGCGCGTATTCTCTGGACGGCCCGCATGCTGGGGGGCGCGCGGCCGCTGAGCACGGCCCAGGTC